>CAMCJM010000001.1 GCA_945874835.1 Pseudomonas synxantha
ATGAAAGGTGAGTCGCTGCGGCGGAAAAACACAGAGGAAGAAGCCGCATCGTGACCGATGCGGTTAGAATTTAAACCCCGCGCAATCGGGTGGAGGCACCGGTCACGTTGTTAGCGAAATGAGCGGTCACGTTCACCGAAATCCGCAGCCATCAGGAAATTCAGGTATGGCGGAGGCCTTGGTCAATAGCTCGCCAAATCGCAGGCAAAAAAAAGGGGCAGCTCGCGCTGCCCACTCTTTTGTCCCTAGTCCCTGTATTTCCTGCTCATCGCCCTGATGAATCGCATCCTTCGATGTCCTGATTGCCATCCTAGCAACCTGTGCTTGTCCGTGAGCACAGGTGTAATACTAGCGATCTCAGCCTTTCTCACAAGCGCCGAAAAACCTATCCACAGCGTAACGTGAAACACTCTAAAAAAATAATAATCTATATAAAACAACATGTTAGAAGAATGTCAGGTGTTCAGCTTGCCAATCAGCAGAAGTTTAGCTTACGCGCGCCGTAAGCAATGGCTTACACAGCTGCTCGCAAAAAGGCTAAGACTGATTTCTGAGGCGGTAAGACGGCCCAACAAAAACCCGGCCGAAGCCGGGTATAAGGTGTGGCCGCGAGCGCTCACTGAAATAGAGACTCACTCGACAGGCCATTCTTTTCGAAGATCTCACGCAGCCGCTTGAGCGCCTCAACCTGAATCTGCCGAACGCGCTCGCGGGTCAAGCCAATCTCCTGGCCGACTTCTTCCAGGGTGCAGCTTTCATGACCACGAAGGCCGAAGCGGCGGATAACCACCTCGCGCTGCTTTTCAGTCAGATCAGACAACCACTGATCAATGCTCTGCGACAAATCATCATTCTGTAGCAATTCGCACGGGTCGGTAGGACGATCATCGGTCAGGGTATCGAGCAGGGTTTTATCCGAGTCCTGGCCAAGCGACACGTCAACGGAGGAAACGCGCTCATTCAGACCGAGCATGCGCTTCACTTCTGCGACTGGCTTTTCCAGCAGGTTGGCAATTTCTTCAGCGGAAGGCTCGTGGTCGAGCTTCTGGGTCAATTCACGGGCTGCACGCAGGTAAACGTTCAGTTCTTTAACCACATGAATGGGTAAGCGAATGGTACGGGTCTGATTCATGATCGCCCGCTCAATGGTCTGGCGGATCCACCAGGTGGCGTAGGTTGAAAAACGGAAGCCACGCTCGGGGTCAAACTTTTCAACGGCGCGGATAAGGCCGAGGTTGCCTTCTTCAATCAGGTCCAACAGGGACAAGCCACGATTGACGTAGCGCCGGGCAACTTTCACCACCAAGCGCAGATTGCTTTCAATCATGCGTTTACGACCCGCCGGATCGCCCTTTTGCGCCAAACGGGCAAAATGGACTTCTTCTTGAGGGGTCAGGAGGGGGGAAAAACCGATTTCATTGAGATACAGCTGCGTGGCATCAAGCGCGCGGGTGTAATCAATGTATTTATGCTGTTTGCTGCCAGCTGTGGAAGCCTTGGCTTTGCTGCGGGCTACTGGCGATTGCACTTCTTCGTCTGAATCATCGTCAAGAACGATCGCTGACTCCATGAGCAGCACTTCATCATCGACATCAAACTCCGGCACTTCTTTTTTATTGAGAGCCATTTTTATTTTCCTTGCTGAGTTCGACAGCAAGCTCATGCGCGACCAAATCCCTGGTTACACCCGAGCCTGTCCCGCCCACGTGGTGGAGACAGGTCGGTAAGAGGTCAGCGACGCGGCAAGTATTGCAACGGATCTACAGGTTTACCTTGGCGGCGCACTTCAAAGTGCAGTTTCACCCGGTCGGTTCCTGTGGAACCCATTTCGGCAATTTTATGCCCAGCCTTGACCTTCTGCCCCTCCTGCACCAACAACCTGCGGTTATGACCGTAGGCACTTACGTAGGTATCGCTGTGTTTGATGATTACCAACTCACCGTAGCCCCGTAACCCACTCCCGGCGTAGACCACTGAACCATCAGACGCAGCCAAAACAGGCTGTCCCAATTCACCGGCTATATCAATGCCTTTATTCAAACTGCCGTTTGAGGAAAAACGTCCGATAACCGCTCCACTGGAAGGCCATATCCACCCTAAAGCAGAGCGCTGGGTTGGCGGCAGCGGCGTAACACTGGACGGCGTTTTAACGGGTGCAGGCGGTTGAGTTTGTGCAGGACGCGTCTGCGGCGGAGTACTTGGACGGCTGGCTGGCGGCACCACAGGCGCGGTTGCGATAACTGGCGGGCGATACGCCGGCTGGCCGTCAAATCGAATAATCTGCCCGACCCGAATCAAATAAGGCGGGACAATACCGTTGCGTGCAGCCAGCGCTTTCCAGTCCCAGCCAAAGCGGAAGGCGATTGAATAAAGTGTATCGCCACGTTGCACCTGGTACTGACCACTGGTAACGGGTTGGCGCTGCACCTGACTCACAGCGCCAGACTGATTGCGATCGACAACTTTCACACCACCCGGAGGCGAGCTGGCACAGGCACTAAGCAGTGCGCAAAACACAAGACCACTCAACAGGCTGCGGGCACCGCTGGCGCGAATCGGCAATTGAATGGCTGTGAAACTCACCTGCATCTCCCTCGGGTAGTAGCAAAACGGCCTATCAGCCTGCTGGCTGGCGTGCATTGTGCCGCAATTATGGCTTTTCACCAGCGCTTTGCGGGTGGCGTGCAGCCAGCCACTCCAGCCCCAACACCAGAACAATCCCAGCAACAGCAAGGCCAATCGCCAACAAAAGCTGCGGATCCTGACCACTGAGTTGAGCAAATTGCTCGGGCCACAGACTGGTCTGTAAAACGGGCACCTGTTCGCCCTGACTATCGGTGCGCCACGTGAGGGTTTGCTTCCACGGCCAGATTTTATTCAGCGAACCAATCATCAGCCCCGTCAGAAAGGTCAATGTAAGGTCGCGCCAGCGAACCAGCAGCCAACGCAGAATACCGGCGAAACTGACGAGACCAACCAAACAGCCACTGGCAAAAATCAGCAACACCGTAATATCCAGGCCTTTAACTGCCGTCAGTACAAAACTGTAAAGCCCAAGCAGTACCAGAATAAAACTGCCGGAAATACCCGGCAGAATCATTGCGCAAATGGCGATAGCCCCGGCAAGGAACAAGCTGAGCGGGTCGTGACCCAACTGCAGCGGAGAGGCCACAGTGATCCAGTAAGCGAATGCCACACCCAAGAGCAAGCTGAACACTCGTGAGCCATTCCAGCGTTGCACTTCGCGCACCACCAAATGGGTGGAGACCAGAATCAGGCCAAAGAAAAATGACCAGACAGGAATGGGGTGTTCGGCCAACAGATAAGTGATAACCCGCGCCAGACTGACAACGCTGGTCATAATCCCCAGCAGCAGTATCAGCAAAAAGGTCGCGTTTGCAGCTTTCCAGGCCTCAACAATGCGGCCACGCAAAAACAACCCCATAGCAGCGGGCACGCTGGCGATGGAACGCAGCAACTCGTCGTAAATGCCGGTGATAAACGCCACCGTACCACCCGAAACACCGGGAACCACATCAGCAGCGCCCATGGCGACGCCCTTGGCGAACAGAAGAAGAGTGTTTTTCATGGGTTCATCCGTAAACAATCAGATCAGGCCAGTGGGCCGTTAAGCAAAGGCACAAAACGTACCGCATCCAACACATGACGCGAGTAACCGTCTTCTTCACGGACGATCAGGAGCAGCTCCTGAACATCGCCCGCACCGACTGGAATAACCAGCCGTCCACCCAGCGCCAGCTGATCCAATAATGCCTGTGGCACATTGGCGGCGGCGGCAGTGACGATAATGCCGTTGTAAGGGCCTAAGGCATTCCAGCCTTCCCAGCCATCACCCCAGCGAAATACCACGTTGCGCAGATTCAGTTCAGTCAGACGTTCCTTGGCTTTATCCTGCAGGCCCTGTATGCGCTCGACACTGAAGACCCGCTCGACCAACTGCGCGAGTATCGCGGTCTGGTAACCCGAGCCGGTGCCGATTTCCAGCACCTTGTCCAGCGGACCGGCGGCCAGCAGCAACTCGCTCATCCGCGCGACCATATAAGGCTGCGAGATGGTCTGGTTATTGCCGATAGGTAAGGCGGTGTCTTCGTAGGCGCGATGGGCCAGGGCCTCATCTACAAACAAATGACGCGGCGTTCGGCGGATGGTTTCCAGCACGTGGGCGTTGGACAACCCCTCTTCATAGAGGCGCTGAATCAGGCGCTCACGGGTGCGCTGTGAGGTCATGCCGATGCCGCGATGCTGCAATTCGTCTTGTTCTCGGCGGATCACAGCAGACCCTCCAGCCAGGGCTGCAAGCTGTTGAAACCATCGGCAAAGGTGCGGTCGAGTTGCAACGGGGTGACTGACACATAGCCTTGCATCACCGCATGGAAGTCCGTGCCCGGCCCGCCGTCTTCAGCATCACCAGCCACGGAAATCCAATAGCCTTCCTTACCGCGCGGGTTAACCACCTTGACCGGAGCGGCGGCGCGGGCGCGATGGCCCAAGCGCGTCAGCTGGATGCCGCGGATATGTTCCAGCGGCAGGTTGGGGATGTTCACATTGAGCACGGTGCGCGGCGGCAGGTCGAGTTGCTCGTGCGCTTCAACCAACTTGCGGGCGAAATACGCGGCGGTCGGCAGGTTATCCGGCAGGCGTGACAGCAGCGAAAAAGCAAACGCCGGACGCGCCAGAAAGCGGCCCTCCAGAGCCGCCGCAACCGTGCCGGAATACAGCACGTCATCACCCAGATTGGCACCCAGGTTGATACCCGACACCACCAAGTCCGTTTCATGCGACAACAGGCCATTAAGCCCCAAATGCACACAATCGGTCGGCGTGCCGTTTAGGCTGATATAGCCGTTGGGCAGCGTGCTGGGGTGCAGCGGGCGATCGAGGGTCAGCGAACTGCTCGCGCCGCTCTTGTCCTGATCAGGAGCAATCACCGTGCACAGTGCATAGTCAGCGAGCGCCGCATGCAGCGCAGCGAGGCCTGGCGCAGCAACGCCGTCATCATTGGAAATCAGAATACGCATGGGTTGTCCGTCTGCCCTGCAGGCAACAGATCGACGAGCTCACGCACCAAGACGGTGGCAAAGCATCCAGCCGGCAGGACGAATTCCAGTTGCAGAATGTCAGGCTCGGGATAATGCCACGACAAGCCGGCAATGGGGAGGCGCAGGATACGCCGTTCGTGCGTCATACCTGCTTCTGCCAACCAGTCGACCAAGACGCCTTCGCGCGCAGCCAGTTCCTGTTCCAGCATTTGCGCCACACCTTCAGCACTGGACTGCCCCGCCCCCCAGAGTGGCCCGGTTGGGTGCAGATCAAGAATGGTCAGACGCGGATCGTTGCACTCGGCCTCACCCGCAGGGAAGAAGCTGCGGCTGTCGGTAAAGGCCAACAGATCACCGAGCAGCGCCTGATTCCAGGTGCCGGCGGCTACGCGCTCGGCCAACACTTGGTTGAATAGATAGCTGCGCGCCGCCGAGAGCACCCGTGAACGCACATTGCGCTTCTCCGGTAAGCTGTTGTTCGCGGCAAAATGCCGGGCATGGGCGACGTTGCCGCCTTCGTGGCCAAAGCGCTGCAAACCGTAATAGTTGGGAATGCCCTGAGCCGCGATTTGCGTCAGGCGTTGATCCAGTGCCGCGCGATCCGCGACCAGCTGAGTCAGGCGCAGGGCAAAGCCGTTGGCCGCATGCGCGCCGCGCTGCAGCTTACGGGTATGCCGCACCTGCTTGAGGATGCTCAGGCTGGCATCTTCGGCAGCGCTCAAATCGGGATCGACCTTGCCCCGCAGGTGAAGGCTGAACCACTGACGGGTCAGGGCCTGACGATCCTTAAGGCCGGCATAGCTGATCAAGCGGATTGGCACACCGGCAGCACGGGCGATGCGTTTGGCGGCTTCTTCGGTGTTCAGCTCGCGCTTTTCCACCCACAACCAGAGGTGCTCACCTTCACCGGCCAGGGGAATATCCAGCACTTCATCGACCTGAAAGTCTTCCGCCACGGCCTTGAGTACCGCAGTACCGCAGGGCGCGCCATGGGCCCGCTGGCCTAATAATTCGAGTTCGTTCATCGGGTGACCAACAACGCGACAGCATGCACGGCGATACCTTCTTCACGCCCGGTAAAGCCGAGCTTCTCGGTGGTGGTGGCTTTGACGTTGACTTGCTCCAGGCTCACCTGCAGATCTTCGGCAATGCGCGTGCGCATGGTCTCGATATGCGGCGCCATCTTCGGTGCCTGGGCGACGATGGTGGCGTCGACATTGCCCACCTGCCAGCCCTTGGCCTGCATCAGCCCCACAACATGGCGCAGTAAAACGCGGCTGTCGGCACCTTTGAACATTGGGTCGGTGTCAGGAAAATGCTTGCCGATATCACCCAACGCTGCGGCGCCAAGCAAGGCATCGCTCAGGGCGTGCAGCAGCACGTCTCCATCGGAATGGGCCAGTAGGCCGAACTTATGGGGAATCTGCACGCCGCCCAGGGTGATGAAATCGCCCTCACCGAAGCGGTGCACATCGTAGCCGTGGCCAATACGCATAAAGAACAACGCCCTGAAAAAGTCAGGGCGTGATTCTAACCGTATTGCAGGGTAGCTCGGACGAAATCCGGGCGATGAATTTCCCGGATTCAGCCAGCCTACGATTGGCGCAATGCCGCCGCGTGATGGCGTAAGTGGTCGTCAATAAAACTGGCGATAAAGTAGTAGCTATGGTCGTAACCCGGCTGAAGGCGCAGGGTCAGCGGGTGACCGGCGGCCTGGGCGGCGGCTTTGAGCGCATCGGGCTTGAGCTGGCTTTCGAGAAAATCATCTCGATCACCCTGATCAACCAGAATCGGCAGCTTCTCCGTCGCCTCGGCAAGCAAGGCGCAAGCATCCCATTCACGCCAGCGCGAGCGCTCATCACCGAGGTAGCGCGAGAAGGCCTTCTCGCCCCAAGGGCAGTTGCTCGGGTTGCTGATCGGGGCAAATGCCGACAGCGAGTGATAGCGCCCCGGATTGCGCAACGCGCAGATCAGCGCACCGTGCCCACCCATGGAGTGGCCGCTGATGCCGCGCCGGTCAGAGACCGGGAAGTTAGCCTCGATCAGCGCGGGCAATTCCTGCACCACGTAGTCGTACATGCAGTAATGACGCGCCCAAGGTTGCTGAGCGGCGTTGAGGTAAAAACCTGCGCCCAAACCAAAATCCCAGGCTTTATCTGGATCATCCGGCACATCAGTGCCGCGCGGGCTGGTGTCGGGCGCGACGATAATCAGCCCCAACTCAGCAGCCAGCTTGTGTGCGCCCGCCTTCTGCATAAAGTTC
Source organism: Pseudomonas synxantha (assembly GCA_945874835.1). Lineage (GTDB taxonomy): Bacteria > Pseudomonadota > Gammaproteobacteria > Pseudomonadales > Pseudomonadaceae > Aquipseudomonas > Aquipseudomonas synxantha_B. Next base: position 7,324 of record CAMCJM010000001.1, read on the forward strand.
TCATCGGTGCAGGTCAGACCGCTCAGCCAATACAGCACCGGCAGCTCTTCGCCCTGTTCCGCCTGCGGCGGCAAATACACGGCGAACACCATGTCGCAACCGAGCACCGCTGAGTGATGGCGATAACGTTTGTGCCAGCCGCCAGCGCTTTTATTGCTTGAAAAAATTTCCAGGCTCACCGCCCCTCCGTGCCACCCGGCACAGCCAGGCAATTGCTCACCTGGCGCGCGCAGCGGGTCGCTGCAGCTATCAGAAATGAATCACGGTGCGAATGCTCTTACCTTCATGCATCAGGTCAAAGGCCTTGTTGATGTCTTCGAGCGGCATGTTGTGAGTGATAAAGGTGTCCAGCGGGATTTCACCGCTCTGCGCCTTGGCCACATAACCCGGCAACTCGGTACGGCCTTTGACACCGCCGAAGGCCGAACCACGCCAGACGCGCCCGGTCACCAGCTGGAACGGACGGGTACTGATTTCCTGACCGGCACCGGCCACGCCGATAATCACCGACTCGCCCCAGCCTTTGTGCGCGCACTCAAGCGCCGCGCACATCAACTGCACATTGCCGACGCACTCAAAGGAGTAGTCCACGCCGCCATCGGTCATCTCAACGATGACCTCCTGAATCGGCTTGGCGAAATCCTTGGGGTTAATAAAGTCGGTCGCACCCAGCTCACGGGCCACGGCGAACTTGGCCGGATTGATGTCGACGGCAATGATGCGGCTGGCCTTGGCCATCTTCGCGCCAATAATCGCCGCCAGGCCGATACCACCCAGGCCGAAAATAGCCACGGTCGCGCCCTCTTCCACTTTGGCGGTGTTGAGCACAGCACCAATACCGGTGGTCACGCCACAGCCAAGCAAGCACACCTTCTCCAGTGGCGCTTCTTTGGGGATCACCGCCAGGGAAACTTCTGGCAGCACGGTGTATTCAGAGAAGGTCGAGCAACCCATGTAGTGATAGATCGGCTCGCCGTTGTAGCTAAAGCGGCTGGTGCCATCTGGCATCAAACCTTTGCCCTGAGTCGCGCGCACCGAACTGCACAGGTTGGTTTTACCGGAGGTGCAGAATTTACAGGTGCGGCATTCGGCGGTGTACAGCGGGATCACATGATCACCAACCTGCACCGACGTCACGCCCTCACCAATCGCCTCCACGATCCCGCCGCCTTCATGGCCAAGAATGGCCGGGAAGACCCCTTCAGAATCCTCACCGGAAAGGGTGTAGGCATCGGTATGGCACACGCCAGTGGCAACGATCCGCACCAGCACTTCACCGGCCTTGGGCGGCGCGACGTCGACTTCGACGATTTGCAGCGGCTGATTGGGGGCAAAGGCAACGGCAGCACGGGACTTGATCATGATCGCTCTCCAGCGGACTCAACAGTGGCGCAGAGTCTAGATCAGCGCTCCACAATAGATAATCAAGCAAAATACAAAACATTATTGCCATACAGGGATAATCTCTGACGCAGGCGATTAGAATGTGGCGCTGACCCGCTGACTGATAGCGCGATTAGAAAGAGGACGACTCAATGAATGGCTGGGAAGGGGTAGATGAGTTTGTCGCGGTGGCCGAATGCGGCCAATTCAGCGCCGCCGCGCAGCGCTTGGGCGTATCGTCCTCACAGATCAGCCGACAGATCGCCCGCCTGGAAGAACGCCTGCAAACCCGCTTGTTTTATCGCAGCACCCGACGCGTAGCGCTCACCGAAGCCGGGCAGACGTTCCTGCAACACTGCCAGCGCCTGCAAGATGGTCGTGAAGAAGCGCTGCGCGCGGTAGGCGATCTGGGCAGTGAACCCAAGGGCTTGCTGCGCATGACCTGCGCAGTGGCCTACGGTGAGCGTTTTATCGCGCCATTGGTGACCGACTTTATGCTGCAACACCCACAACTGCGGGTGGACATTGAACTGAGCAACCGCACCCTCGACCTGCTGCAAGAGGGGCTGGACTTGGCCATCCGCCTCGGCCGCTTGCAGGACTCACGCCTAGTCGCCACGCGCCTGGCCCCAAGGCAGATGTACCTGTGCGCTGCGCCCGCCTACCTGCAGCGCTACGGCCGCCCCCATTCACTCTCGGAGTTGAGTCGGCACAATTGCCTGATCGGCAGTTCGGATACCTGGAATTTTCAAGTCAGCGGGCGCGATGCCAGCCTGCGCGTGCAAGGTAACTGGCGCTGCAACAGTGGCCAGGCCGTGCTGGAAGCGGCCCTGCGCGGCCTGGGCTTATGTCAGCTGCCGGACTATTACGTGTTGGAACACCTGCACAGCGGCGCGCTGGTTTCGCTGCTGGATAACCAACAACCGCCGGATACCGCCGTTTGGGCGTTATACCCACAACAGCGGCACTTATCACCCAAAGTGCGGCAGTTGGTGGACTTCCTCAAACAAGGTTTGGCGCAGCGCAGCGAATATCGTCAGGAGGTCGCCAATGCAACCTAGGAACGTCCTTGCCAGAGCCGGTTGAGGCTGAGCAAATCTTCCGGACGGGTGACTTTCAGGTTATCTGAACGGCCCTCAATCAGCCGTGGCGATTGCCCCGCCCACTCCATGGCCGACGCTTCGTCAGTAATCGCCACACCAGCCAGCAGCGCATCCGCCAAGGCGCGTTGCAGCTCACCGAGCCGGAACATCTGCGGGGTGAACGCCTGCCAGATAGTCGAGCGATCCACGGTGCTCTGCACACGGCCATCAGCACCCGCGCGCTTGAGCGTATCGCGCGCAGGCACCGCGAGCAGGCCACCCACGGGGTCCTGCGCCAACTCGCCCAGCAGTAGATCCAGGTCGCTGCGCGCCAGATTAGGTCGAGCGGCATCGTGCACCAGCACCCAGTCCTGTGCCTGCGCGCCCAATTCACTCAAGCGCAGCAGGCCACTGAGCACGGAATCAGCGCGCTCAGCACCGCCGTCGGCACGCTGGATACGTGGATCACGGGCACAACTCAGGCTTGGCCAATACGGATCGTCCGCCGCCAAGCTAACCACCACAGCACGCAATTGCGGGTGTTCAAGAAAACACGCCAAGGTATGTTCGATGATGCTTTTGCCGGCAAGCGGCAGGTACTGCTTGGGCCGGTCGGCGCGCATACGACTGCCAATGCCGGCCGCCGGGATCAACGCCCAAAAAGACGGTAATTCAGCGCTATTCATTCAGCCAACTGATAGAGGGTCTCGCCCTCTTTAAGCATGCCCAGTTCGTGCCGCGCACGCTCTTCGACGGTTTCCATACCGCTTTTCAGCTCCAGCACTTCGGCTTCGAGAATCCGGTTGCGCTCTTTCAGCTGCTCATTTTCGCCCTGCTGATCAGCAATCTGCTGCTTAAGCTGAGCCACCTGCGCCAAGCTGCCATCGCCCAGCCACAGGCGATACTGCAGGCCTGCCAGCAGAGCAATCAGCACAAAAAACACCCAGTAAGAGGTATTACGCATAACAGGGAGAGATTCCGGACGAAAAAAGGGCGACTCACGCCGCCCCTCTTTTACCACGCCTTGGGTAGACACTGAAAACATCGCGAGCGAAGACTAGGCAAGGCGCTACGTAGTAACAGCCTACGGCTGGTCAAACAGGCGAGGCAGCGGAGTTTACTGCAGTAAATGAGCATGCCGAGCCTGATTTACTCGCGTTGCTCGCCCTTCAGGCCAGCCTGCGGCTGTTACTTCGCTTCGCTGCGTTGTAACGCTGCATAGTCGAGCGCAGCGGTTTTCAGCCGCGGAACTCAGCGCGACCGTTATACGGTGCCTTACCCGCCAACTGCTCTTCGATACGCAGCAACTGGTTGTACTTGGACACGCGATCCGAGCGGCACAACGAACCTGTCTTGATTTGGCCGGCGGCGGTGCCAACAGCCAGATCAGCGATGGTGCTGTCTTCGGTTTCGCCGCTGCGGTGCGAGATCACCGCCGTAAAGCCAGCGGCCTTGGCCATCTGGATGGCTTCCAGGGTCTCAGTCAGCGAGCCGATCTGGTTGAACTTGATCAGGATCGAGTTACCAATTTTCTCTTCGATGCCGCGCTTGAGGATCTTGGTGTTGGTGACGAACAGGTCATCGCCGACCAGTTGAATCTTCTCGCCGATCTTGTCGGTCAGCACCTTCCAACCTGCCCAATCCGACTCATCCATGCCGTCTTCGATAGAGATGATCGGGTAACGCTGAGTCAGACCTGCCAGATAGTCGGCAAAACCTTCGGCGCTGAACACTTTGCCTTCACCGGCGAGGTCGTACTGACCGTCTTTGAAGAACTCGCTCGAGGCGCAGTCCAGGGCCAGTGTCACGTCAGTGCCCAGTGTGTAACCGGCATTGGCCACGGCTTCAGCGATAGCCGCCAGCGCATCTTCGTTGGACGCCAGGTTAGGTGCAAAGCCACCTTCATCACCCACCGACGTGCTCAGGCCGCGGGCCTTCAGTACCGCCTTGAGGTGGTGGAAGATTTCTGTGCCCATACGCAGGGCGTCGGAGAAGGTCTTGGCACCCACCGGCTGCACCATGAACTCCTGAATGTCGACATTATTGTCGGCATGCTCACCGCCGTTGATGATGTTCATCATCGGCACCGGCATGGAGTAAACACCCGGCGTGCCGTTCAAATCGGCAATGTGCGCGTACAGCGGCACGCCTTTGGCCTGAGCAGCCGCTTTGGCAGCAGCCAGGGACACGGCGAGGATGGCGTTGGCGCCCAGGGTGGCTTTGTTTTCAGTGCCGTCGAGGGCGATCATCGCCAGGTCGAGGGCTTTCTGGTCTGTAGCATCTTTGCCCAACAGCAGGTCGCGGATCGGGCCATTGATGTTGGCCACAGCTTTCAGCACACCCTTACCCATATAACGACTCTTGTCGCCATCACGCAGTTCAAGCGCTTCACGCGAGCCAGTGGAAGCACCGGAAGGCGCACAGGCGCTGCCGATCATGCCGCCCTCAAGGATGACATCGGCTTCCACGGTCGGGTTACCACGGGAATCGAGCACCTCACGGCCTTTGATGTCGACGATCTTTGCCATTGCGTGTAGCACTCCAAAAAATTGACGAAAGGGTAGTACCAACTTGCACACTCATTGCGCGCTGGCGGTTGGACCAGCGCACAAAATGCACCAAATATTTGATCAGATTGTATACAAGTGGCACTTTACCGGAGATTTGCCGTTTCAGGCAGTCTCAATCGGCGCAAAACTCTTGATCAAATCATCCAGCTGCTTGAGCTGAGTGAGGAACGGCTCCAGCTTGTCCAGACGCAGGGCGCAGGGGCCGTCGCATTTGGCGTTGTCCGGGTCCGGGTGTGCTTCAAGGAACAGGCCAGCCAGGCCCTGACTCATGCCCGCCTTGGCCAGGTCAGTGACCTGAGCGCGACGACCACCGGCAGAGTCAGCGCGACCGCCTGGCGTTTGCAGAGCATGGGTTACATCGAAGAATACCGGGTAGTTCATCTGCTTCATGATGCCGAAGCCGAGCATGTCCACCACCAGGTTGTTGTAGCCGAAGCTGGAACCACGCTCGCAAAGGATCAGCTGGTCATTCCCGGCTTCTACGCACTTGGCCAGGATGTGTTTCATTTCCTGGGGAGCAAGAAACTGCGCTTTCTTGATGTTAATCACCGCACCGGTCTTGGCCATGGCCACTACCAGGTCGGTCTGCCGCGAAAGAAACGCCGGCAACTGAATAATGTCGCAAACATCGGCCACCGGCTGCGCCTGATGCGGCTCATGCACGTCAGTGATTACTGGCACGCCGAAGGTCTTTTTGATTTCCTCGAAGACCTTCATGCCCTCTTCCAAGCCGGGGCCACGGAAAGAGGTCACAGACGAGCGGTTGGCCTTATCGAAGCTGGCCTTGAACACGTAGGGAATACCGAGCTTCTCGGTCACCCGCACGTACTCTTCACAGGCGCGCATGGCCAAGTCACGCGACTCGATGACGTTGATCCCGCCGAACAGCACAAATGGTTTGTCGTTGGCGATCTCAATACCGCCAACCTTGATAATTTTCTGCGTCATATCCTTATGCCTTCTTCGCTTGCTGTGCCAAGGCAGCCTGAACGAAACCGCTGAACAGCGGATGGCCATCGCGCGGGGTTGAGGTGAACTCTGGGTGGAACTGGCACGCCACGAACCACGGATGATCCGGCGCTTCGACCACTTCAACCAAGGCACCATCACCGGAGCGGCCCGTCACTTTAAGACCCGCTTCGGTCAGTTGCGGCAACAGGTTGTTATTCACCTCATAACGATGACGGTGACGCTCAACAATCACATCCTTGCCGTAGCAGGCATGCACTTGTGAGCCAGCTTGTAGCTGACAGTCTTGAGCGCCCAAGCGCATGGTGCCGCCCAGATCAGACGCATTGCTGCGTTTCTCAACTTCACCTGTCGCGTCTTGCCACTCGGTGATCAGACCGACCACCGGATGCTGGCTGGAGGTGTCAAATTCAGTGGAGTTGGCATCGTCCCAACCCAGCACATTGCGGGCAAACTCGATGACCGCAACCTGCATACCCAGGCAGATACCTAGGTAAGGAATCTTGTTCTCACGGGCGTACTGTACGGTCTTGATTTTGCCTTCCACGCCGCGCAGGCCAAAGCCACCCGGCACCAGAATGGCATCGACACCTTCGAGCAGGCCGGTGCCTTTGTTTTCGATGTCTTCGGAATCGATATATCGCAGGTTAACTTTGGTGCGATTCTCGATACCGGCATGGCTCATCGCTTCGATCAGCGACTTATACGCGTCCAGCAACTCCATGTACTTACCGACCATGGCGATGGTGACTTCATGCTCGGGGTTCAGCTTGGCATCGACGACGCGGTCCCACTCGGACAGGTCGGCACCGTTACATTCCAGGCCGAAGCGCTCGACGACAAAATCATCCACACCTTGGGCATGCAGCACGCCCGGGATCTTGTAGATGGTGTCGACGTCTTCGAGGGAAATCACCGCCCGTTCTTCAACGTTGGTGAACAGAGCGATCTTGCGGCGCGACGAGACATCAACCGGGTGGTCGGAGCGGCAGATCAGCACGTCCGGCTGCAGGCCGATGGAGCGCAGTTCTTTAACCGAATGCTGAGTTGGCTTGGTTTTGGTTTCGCCGGCGGTGGCGATGTACGGCACCAGAGTCAGGTGCATGAGCATGGCGCGCTTGGCACCGACTTCCACACGCAGTTGGCGGATGGCTTCGAGGAACGGTTGCGATTCGATATCGCCCACCGTGCCACCGATTTCCACCATGGCCACATCGGCATCGCCTGCACCCTTGATGATGCGGCGCTTGATCTCGTCGGTGATGTGCGGAATGACCTGAATGGTCGCGCCCAGGTAATCACCACGGCGCTCGCGGCGCAGCACGTGTTCATAGACACGCCCGGTGGTGAAGTTGTTGTTCTGGGTCATAGTGGTGCGGATAAACCGCTCATAGTGGCCCAGGTCGAGGTCGGTTTCAGCGCCGTCGTGGGTGACGAACACCTCACCGTGCTGGAACGGGCTCATGGTGCCCGGATCGACGTTGATGTAGGGATCCAGCTTGAGCATGGTGACCTTCAGGCCACGCGCCTCCAGGATAGCCGCCAATGAAGCCGAGGCGATGCCTTTCCCCAATGAAGAAACAACACCACCCGTGACGAATATGTAGCGCGTCATGAAAAACCCTAGAAGTCTGCGTTTAAGCGGTCAATGCCGCCGGGGAAAGCGAAGGAATACCGATGCGCCAATTGCATTACTGCGCAATTGGCTCGCCTTGCCGATTCCCGGGGGAGTCGACAAAAGCGCTAGTAAGACGGGAGCGTAGTCTACCGGAAAGGCCTTATCAGCTCAAACCTTGATCATTCGTCGGCGGCTGCCAGTGAAATTGCCACCCACTGTCGTCAGCACCCTGCAGTCCCGCAAGGTTGGCGATGGCCACCACCTGCCCGTCCAGACGCAGCAGCGGCAAACGGTCACGCACGAACGTCGGCACACGGCGCTCATTAAGCAGGCGTTTGAGATCGCGGTGGCCGCGCCCCGCTATAAAGATCTTTTCTCCACCCCGGCGATAGCCCACCTGCCAGTGACCTGGAGGCAAAGCCCCCTCGATATGCACATAACCATTACCGGGCAGCACAATGCGTTGACCAGGGCTGATGTCCTTTTCAAGCGGCTGCTGCGCGCCTAGCCAGTCACCCGCCAACCACCACAACTGCTCGTGGCTGCGAAGCAACTTGCCGGCCTGCAATTGCCACACGGGGGCGGCATCATGAGTGGCGTCGCGCAGCGTCTGCCAGCCAGCCCAATGTTCACTGTCTGGCATTGCTGTTAATGGCCGCAACCAATAACGCAGGGCATTACGCTGGCGCGAGTCACTCAGCGCGCGCAGCGCTGGTAGTGCCAGTTGCGGCAAGCCCAACCAGGCAAATTCTTCAGGTGTCGCCGCCGCATTGAGGTCTTGTTGCGCCAGTTCATCCAACAGTTGCTGCGCCTCGCTCAGGTGCGCCGCACTGCGCGCCATGCTCTTAAGGGCATGCGGCCAACGCTGGGTGAGACTCGGTAGAACCTGACGGCGTAAGTAATTACGCGAAAACCGCTCATCGGTATTTGATGGATCATCAACCCAGAGCAAACCATGCACCTGCGCATAAGCCTCTAAATCGGCGCGCGAACAGCCCAGCAATGGCCGCACTAAATGCCCAGCCGCCAAAACACGGTTAACGGGCATCGCCGCCAAACCCTGCACACCCGCCCCACGCAACAGACGAAAGATCAAGGTTTCCGCCTGATCATCGCGGTGCTGAGCCGTTAGCAACACCTCACCCACACCCAGACGCGCTGCAAAGGCCGCATAACGCGCATCGCGTGCCGCCTGTTCGAGACTTGCGCCAGGCGGCACCTGCACATACTCGACATGCAGCGGCACACCCAGCTTTGAGCACAACGCGCGGCAGTGCGTCGGCCAGGCATCGGCCGCAGCCTGCAAACCGTGATGAATATGAATGGCGGAAAGTGGCGGCAACACCTCGCGTTGCGCAAGGCCAGCCAAAAGGTACAGCAGCACCGTGGAATCCAAACCACCGGACAAGGCAACTCGCCAGGCCGGCGCTAAGCGCCAGGGAGCTAGAGATTCCAGCAGCCTGGCGCTCAGCTCCACTTATGCGATGCCGTAGCTCATCAGGCGCTCATAACGACGCTTGAGCAGCGCATCGGTATCGAACCCCTTGAGGGTTTTCAATTGCGCCAGCAACGCTTGACGAATCGACTCGGCGGCGGCGGCAGGATTGCTGTGCGCGCCACCCAGCGGCTCACCGATAACCTGATCGACGATACCCAAGCCTTTGAGGCGCTCAGCTGTGATGCCCATGGCTTCGGCGGCATCCGGGGCCTTTTCTGCGGTTTTCCACAGAATCGAAGCGCAGCCTTCCGGCGAAATAACCGAGTAGGTGGAGTACTGCAGCATGTTCAGCTGATCGCTCACGCCAATCGCCAGCGCACCACCCGAACCACCTTCACCGATTACGGTGGCGATGATTGGGGTTTTCAAACGCGCCATAACGCGCAGGTTCCAGGCGATGGCTTCGCTCTGGTTGCGCTCCTCTGCATCAATCCCCGGATAGGCACCCGGCGTATCAATAAACGTCAGAATCGGCATTTTGAAGCGCTCGGCCATTTCCATCAGGCGGCAGGCTTTGCGGTAGCCCTCCGGACGCGGCATGCCAAAGTTGCGGCGCACTTTTTCGCGAATCTCACGGCCTTTCTGGTGCCCGATGACCATCACCGGCTCACCGTCCAGACGCGCGACACCGCCAACTAGCGCCGCGTCATCGGAGAAGTGGCGATCGCCATGCAGCTCGTCAAACTCGGTAAAAATATGCTGCAAGTAATCCAGGGTGTAAGGACGGCGCGGATGACGCGCCAATTGGGCGATCTGCCAGCTGCTCAAACTGCCGAAAATGCTTTCGGTCAACGAGTTGCTTTTGTCCTGCAGGCGGGCGATTTCATCACTGATGTTCAACGAGTTGTCGCTACCGACCAGGCGAAGCTCTTCGATCTTGGCTTGCAGGTCGGCGATCGGCTGTTCGAAATCGAGAAAATTCGGGTTCATAGTCATCCGTCTTGCGTCGACGGCCAAGTGGCCGGGAGCTGTATCCGTTATCGCGCCCTACCTTATAGCAGCAGGCGCATTCAGGTCGACACCCGGAGCGGTATGAAAATCATCACACGCGCCCCTGAGGCGTCACGACCGAAGGGCGAGACTATTGCCTCGCCAATCAGCGGTAGTGCAGAAAGACGTTGTCGCGGCCGAACTGGTCACGCAATGCTTGAATCAGACCATCCGCCGGCTCAATTCGCCAGCCATCACCAAACTGCAATTGCGCCTTGGCCTGCTCGCCGCTGTACTCGACGGTAATTGGACAAGCCCCCCGATAACGCCCACAGAGCTCGGCCAACCAGCGCAAGCGGTCGCCCTGCAGCGCACTGCTGGCAATCTTCAGGCGCAGGCTATCGGCCAATCCTGTGCGCGCCTCCTCGAGGCTCATCACACGTTTGGCGCGCAGACGCAGGCCGCCGGAAAAGTCGTCATTACTGACCTCGCCCTCGACCACCACCAAGGCGTCGGTCTGCAGCAAGGCTTGCGCGGTGTTGAAGGCTTCGGCAAACAAGGACGCTTCAATGCGCCCAGAGCGATCATCGAGGGTGATAAAACCCATCTTGTCGCCCTTCTTGTTCTTCATCACGCGCAGATTAACCACCAGCCCCGCAATCGTCTGATCGCCGCGCGCAGCCTTCAGATCAACAATGCGCTGGCGGGCAAAACGCCGCACTTCGCCTTCGTACTCATCAATCGGATGGCCGGTAAGGTACAACCCAAGGGTGTCTTTTTCCCCCTTTAGGCGCTCTTTCAAATTCAGTTCACGGGCACGCAAGTGATTGGCATACACGTCGGCTTCGGCATCGGCAAACACGCCACCGAAGAGGTCCATATGCCCGCTTTCAGCACTGCGCGCGGTCTGCTCAGCCGCCTGCACTGCTTCTTCCAGCGCCGCCAGCAGTACAGCGCGGTTACGGTCAATATTGGCTTTATAGGCTTTGAGTTCTTCATGGAAGTGCGGGCCGAGACGATCCAATGCGCCGCTGCGAACCAACGCATCCAGGGTGCGCTTGTTGATGCGTTTGAGGTCGGCACGGGCACAGAAATCGAACAGGTCCTTGAACGGCCCATCCTTGCGCGCCTCGACGATAGCCTCCACCGGCCCTTCGCCTACGCCCTTGATCGCACCCAGGCCGTAGATAATCCAGCCTTCGTTGTTAACCGTAAACTTGAACTCGGAGATATTCACATCCGGCGCATCGAGGCGCAGCTTCATGATGCGACATTCCTCGATCAGGGTGACCACCTTATCGGTGTTGTGCATATCCGCCGAGAGCACAGCCGCCATAAAGGCCGCTGAATGGTGTGCCTTGAGCCAAGCGGTCTGATACGAGAGCAGCCCATAGGCCGCCGAGTGCGACTTGTTAAAGCCGTAACCCGCGAACTTTTCCACCAGGTCAAAGATGTTGCCCGCCAGATTGCCGTCGATGCCATTATTGGCGCAGCCTTCGATAAAACCACCGCGCTGCTTGGCCATTTCCTCGGGCTTTTTCTTACCCATGGCGCGGCGCAGCATGTCTGCACCGCCGAGGGTGTAACCGGCCATCACCTGGGCAATCTGCATCACCTGTTCCTGATACAGGATGATGCCGTAGGTCGGTTTCAGCACAGGCTCCAAGCCCGCGTACTGATAGTCCTGATGCGGGTAGGAAATAGGCTCGCGACCGTGCTTACGGTTAATAAAGTCGTCCACCATGCCCGATTGCAGCGGGCCGGGGCGGAACAGCGCTACCAGAGCGATCATGTCTTCCAGGCAGTCGGGCTTGAGCTTTTTAATCAGCTCCTTCATGCCGCGCGATTCAAGCTGGAACACCGCCGTGGTCTCGGCTTTCTGCAGCATGCTGAACGTCGGCTTGTCATCCAACGGGATAAAGTCGATGTTCAGGTCCGGCAAGCCCTGCTTGGCCTGCTCGCGGTTGATGGTCTCCATCGCCCATTTGATGATGGTCAGGGTGCGCAAGCCGAGGAAGTCGAACTTCACCAGGCCGGCGGATTCGACATCGTCCTTGTCGAACTGGGTGACCAGGCCGCCGCCCTCATCATCGCAGGCAATCGGCGAGAAGTCGGTGAGCTTGGTTGGTGCAATCACCACGCCGCCCGCATGCTTGCCGGTACCACGGCAGATGCCTTCGAGCTTGAGCGACATTTCCCATATTTCCCGGGCGTCTTCGTCAACTTTGAGGAAGTCGCGCAGCGGCTCCTCCATCTCGTAGGCTTTCTCCAAGGTCATGCCGACTTCGAAGGGAATCATCTTCGACAGACGATCCGCCAAGCCGTAGGACTTGCCCTGCGCCCGCGCCACGTCGCGCACCACCGCCTTGGCCGCCATGGTGCCGAAGGTGATGATCTGGCTGACCGCGTTGCGGCCGTATTTCTCGGCCACGTAATCGATCACGCGGTCGCGGCCGTCCATGCAGAAGTCGACGTCGAAGTCGGGCATGGAGACCCGTTCCGGGTTGAGGAAACGTTCAAACAGCAGGTCATAGGCCAGCGGGTCGAGGTCGGTGATCTTCTGCACGTAGGCCACCAGCGAACCAGCACCTGAGCCACGGCCCGGGCCCACCGGCACGCCGTTGTTCTTCGCCCACTTAATGAAGTCCATTACGATCAGGAAGTAGCCGGGGAAACCCATCTGAATGATGATATCCAGCTCGAAATTCAGTCGGTCGATATAGACCTGACGCTTCTCTGGATAATTGGGCGTGGTGGCCTCAGGCCAAAGCACCGCCAGACGCTCTTCCAACCCCTCGAACGAGACCTGACGAAAGTATTCGTCCATGGTCATGCCGGCTGGCACGGGGAAATCTGGCAGGAAGTATTTGCCCAGTTGCACATCGATATTGCAACGCTTGGCAATCTCGACGGTGTTTTCCAGCGCCTCCGGCAGATCACTGAATAACTCCGCCATTTCCTGCGGGCTTTTCAGGTACTGCTGATCGGAATAGGTGCGCAGGCGGCGTGGGTCATCCAGGCTGCGGCCTTCACCGATGCACACGCGGGTTTCGTGGGCGGCGAAATCATCTTGCTTGATAAAGCGCACATCGTTGCTCGCCACCAGTGGCGCGCCAACCTTATCGGCCAGCACCACAGCGGCATGCACATGCTCTTCGTCGTTGACCCGATTGGTGCGCTGCACTTCCAGATAAAACCGCTCGGGGAAGACCGCCATCCACTCGCGCAGCAACGCCTCGGCTTTGACCTGCTCGCCATCGAGCAAGGCGTGGCCGACTTCGCCTTCCTTTGCGCCAGACAGGGCAATCAGTCCTTCGGCCGCTTCTTTAACCCAATCACGCTGGATGATGACGAGATCATTGCTCTGCCCTTCGCTCCAGCCGCGCGAGACCAGTTCAGTGAGATTGCGGTAACCCTTGGCATTCATCGCCAGCAGGGTCATGCGGCTCAGCGGGCCATCTTCATCGGCACTGGCCAACCAGATGTCGGCACCGCAGATCGGCTTGATCCCGCCGCCCATAGCCGCTTTATAGAACTTCACCAGCGAGCACATGTTGCTCATATCGGTGACCGCCACCGCCGGCATGCCAGCGGCAGTCACCGACTTGATCAAGGGTTTGATCCGCACCAGCCCGTCTACCAGGGAAAACTCAGTGTGCAATCGCAGGTGGACGAACGAGGCGGTCATAGCAGTCCTATACAAAACGCAGAATCAACAGGCGGGGATTGTACAACTTAGGCAGCTGCAAGCTGCAAGCTGATCAGTGGCGGGTTAAGCGTTCGGCGGATTCAGACTGAACTTGGCGCTTGCAGCTTATGACGGCCCTAACAGGGCACGAACAGGGGCAAAAGAGCGACGGTGAATGGGCGTTGGGCCCAAGCGGCGCAGTGCTTCGAGATGAACCGGCGTGGGATAGCCTTTGTGCCCGGCGATGCCATAGCCGGGGTATTGCTGATCCAGCAACTGCATTTCCCGGTCACGCGCGACCTTGGCCAGAATCGAAGCGGCAGCAATGGCCGGAACCTGACTATCGCCTTTGACCACGGCCGCACTGGGCACCTGCAACTGCGGACAACGGTTTCCGTCAATCAGCGCCAGCCGCGGCGTGACACTCAAACCCTCGACCGCACGCTGCATCGCCAGCATAGTGGCGTGGAGGATATTCAACCGATCAATTTCTTCCACTTCGGCGCGTGCGATGCACCAAGCCAGGGCTTTTTCGCAGATTTCATCAAAGAGTTTTTCGCGACGTGCTTCGCTGAGCTTTTTCGAGTCATTCAGGCCCAAGATTGGCCGCGCCGGATCAAGAATGACCGCTGCCGTGACGACTGCGCCGCAAAGCGGGCCGCGCCCGACTTCATCGACACCGGCAACCAGCGACTCCACCAGACTGAAATCCATGCCCAGTTGCATCAGCGTCGCCCGCAAAGATCAAGCACCGCTTGCGCAGCCTGAAGTGAGGCGTCGCGGCGCAAGGCGCGGTGAATCACATCGAAACCTTCTGTCTGCACTTCGCCGCCTTCCAGCAGGGGGGCCAGTAACTGGGCCAACGCCTCAGGCGTAGCGGCGTCCTGAATCAGCTCGGGAACCAGCAAGCGCTCGGCCAATAGATTAGGCAGCGAGATATAGGCGCTGGTGACCAAGCGTTTAAGAATTCGATAAGTCAGCGGAGCCACCTTATAGGCAACCACCATCGGCCGCTTGAACAGCAGGGCTTCAAGCGTCGCCGTACCCGAGGCAATCAACACTGCATCACAGGCTGCCAGGGCTTCGTGAGAGCGGCCATCGAGCAGAATCAACGGCACATCACGCCCCACCAGCATCTGCTCAAGCTGAGCACGACGCTCAGGGCTGGAGCACGGCAGGACAAACTGAATGCCCGGACGCAAGGTGCGCAGGCGCACAGCTGCGTCGAGAAAGAGATTACCCAGCCGCGCCACTTCACCACCGCGGCTGCCCGGCATAAGGGCAACAACCGGCTGATCCTGTAACAGATTAAGCGCCTCACGCGCCGCCGCACGATCCGCCTGGTGCGGAATGGTATCGGCCAGCGGATGACCGACAAAACGCACCGGCACCTGATGATCCTGATAGAACTGCGCCTCAAACGGGAACAGCGTGAGCATCAGGTCGCAGGCTTGACGAATTTTTAGCACGCGTTTTTGCCGCCACGCCCATACGGACGGGCTGACGTAATGCACGGTCTTGATCCCTGCCTGGCGCAACTTGAGTTCAACCGTGAGGTTAAAATCCGGGGCGTCAATGCCGACAAACACATCAGGCTTGGCTTCAATCAAGCTGTTGATCAGGCGCTTACGCCGCAACATTAACTCAGGTAAACGGCCAAGCACCTCGACCAGCCCCATCACCGACAGGCGCTCCATCGGGAAGTAAGAGTTAAGCCCTTGGGCTTGCATCAGCGGGCCACCGACACCGATAAATTCGATCTGAGGATATTGGGCTTTGAGGGCCTGCATCAGGCCAGCGCCGAGAATATCGCCGGACGCCTCGCCGGCGACCAGCGCGACACGCATCAGGTCAGTCATAAGTTATCGGGTTATGCCGCGGCCGGAAGCCTGGATGGAGTCGCGAAAAATGGCCACTTCGGGAAAGGCTGCAGCAGACTCGGCCAGTTCCGCCAGCGCTTGTTCTATCGTCAGCCCCTGGCGATAGACAATTTTGTAACCACGCCGCAGTTCGGCAATGGCCTCAGGGCTAAAGCCACGGCGGCGCATGCCTTCAAAATTCATGCTGCGCGCTTCGGCGGGGTTACCGGACACCATGACATAGGCCGGTACGTCTTTACCGATGGCGGTGCCCATGGCCGCGAAGGAGTGAGCACCGATGCGGCAGAACTGAT
Organism: Pseudomonas synxantha; assembly: GCA_945874835.1. Lineage (GTDB taxonomy): Bacteria > Pseudomonadota > Gammaproteobacteria > Pseudomonadales > Pseudomonadaceae > Aquipseudomonas > Aquipseudomonas synxantha_B. Next base: position 23,235 of record CAMCJM010000001.1, read on the forward strand.
GCACCAGCGTGTAGCCGGAGAGAATCGCCCAATCACCAATATGCACATGCCCGGCGAGGGCGACGTTATTGACCAGAATGCAGTGGTTGCCCACCACGCTGTCGTGGCCAATATGGGCGTAGGCCATGATCAGGTTGTGATCTCCCACGGTGGTCTCGTCACGGTCCTGAATGGTACCGCGGTGCATGGTTACGCCTTCGCGGATGATGTTGTGGTCACCAATCACCAGGCGAGTCGGCTCACCTTTGTACTTTCGATCTGGAGTGTCCTCGCCCAGCGAGGAGAATTGGTAAACACGGTTGTGCTTACCAATGCGCGTTGGCCCCTTAATGATGACGTTGGGACCAATCACGGTTCCCCCACCGATTTCAACATCGGCCCCTACAATCGACCAAGGGCCGACGACGACGTCGTCAGCCAGCTTGGCGCTGGGATCAATGATGGCGCGTGGGTCAATCAAACTCATATTTTACGTTCCGCACAGATGATTTCAGCCGAACACACTTCCTTGCCGTCGACAATGGCCTTGCACTCGAACTTCCAGATGCTGCGCTTGTTACTCAGGTATTTGGCTTCCAGCTGAAGCTGATCGCCTGGCACGACTGGCTGGCGAAAGCGTAGCTTGTCGGAGCCAACAAAGTAATACAGCGTGCCATCGGATGGTTTCATGCCCATCATTTTGAAACCAAGAATGCCGGCAGCCTGAGCCATGGCTTCGATGATCAGCACACCCGGCATAATCGGGTGTTCAGGGAAGTGCCCGTTGAAGAATGGCTCGTTGATGCTGACATTCTTGTAGGCACGAATGGACTTGCCCTCAAGATCGAGCTCAGCCACACGATCCACCAACAGGAACGGGTAGCGGTGCGGCAAGTATTCGCGAATCTGGTTAATGTCCATCATGAGCAGAGAAGCCTGTAAGAGAAAAAAGAGAAGCCGGCTGAACCGGCTCAGGCATCAGATGAAGTGTCAGCGGCCGAGGTCACTGTGGCCAGCTGTTTTTCCACCTGTTGCAGACGGCGCGCCATATCATCCAACTGGCGAATCCGCGCCGCACTCTTGCGCCACTCAGCCGCTGGCTGCATGGCGGTACCCGAGGAATAAGACCCCGGTTCGGTGATTGAGCGCGTCACCATGGTCATACCCGTCACGAAGACGTTGTCACAGACCTCGATGTGGCCAACCATGCCTACGCCACCCGCAATCATGCAGTTTTTGCCGATTTTGGTACTGCCGGAAATTCCCGCACAACCAGCCATGGCCGTGTTATCACCAATCTGCACGTTGTGCGCGATCATGATCTGGTTATCCAACTTAACGCCATTACCGATCAGCGTGTCAGACAAGGCACCGCGATCGACCGTGGTATTAGCGCCAATCTCGACATCATCACCGATGGTCACACCACCGATCTGTGCGATTTTTTGCCAAACGCCTTTTTCATTAGCAAAGCCAAAGCCTTCACCGCCGATCACCGCGCCGGACTGAATCACAACGCGCTTACCAATCTGCACATCGTGATAAAGCGTGACGCGTGGTGCCAACCAGCCACCCTCGCCAATCACTGAGCGTGCACCCACCACAGAGTGGGAACCGACCGTTACGCCCGCGCCAATCTGCGCTGCACTTTCAATAACAGCGTAAGCGCCGATACTGGCGCTCGCATCAACACGCGCGTCATCCGCGATCACCGCAGTGGGATGAATCCCGCTTAGGGCGCGCGGCTTGCGGTCAAACAGGTGGGAAAGTTCGGCGTACGCCAAGTAGGGATTGGCCACAACCAAGGCTGTACCGGCAAAGCCTTCTGCGTCGGCAGCTGTCAGCAACACCGCACCTGCCTGAGTTGTAGACAGGTATTTGCGGTATTGCGAATTAGCCAGAAAACTCAGCTGATCGGCAGCGGCATCCTGCAAAGTTGCCAAACCACTGAGCTGTTTTTCTGATGAGCCACGCACAGTGGCCCCCAGACGCTCAGCCAATTGGCTAACGGTATAAACCATTGCGCTCATGATTAGCGCAGCTGATTCATACGCTCGATAACCTGGCGGGTAATATCAAACTGAGGTTTGACATCAATCACCGCGCCGCGCTCAAGAACCAAGTCAAAGTTACCGGTCTTGATCACTTCTTCAACAGCTTTATCCAAGTTCGGCTTGAGCTTTTTCAGCATATCGCGATCTGCAACAGCCTTAGACTCATTGAGCTCTTTGGACTGGAACTGGAAATCACGGGCTTTTTGCTTGAATTCAAGCTCAAGACGCTCACGCTCAGCGGTCTGCATTTTGTCGCCGTCTTTAACCAAACGATCCTGAATACGCTTGGCATCGCTTTCCAAGGTTTTCAGCTTGTTTAACTGCGGACCAAATTTCTTTTCCGCATCCACGGCGTAACGCTTGGCTGCATCGGATTCCAGCAGGGCCATTTGATAGTTCAGAACCGCCACTTTCATCTGGGCAAAGGCCGGGGTCGCCATCATGGCCACGATGAGCAAAACCAGTTGAGTCAACTTACGCACGGTGAAACTCCTGCAAAACTGTGGATTTCAATAATCTGACGCTTAGAACGTCTGACCGAGAGAGAACTGGAAAATCTGCGTATCAGCGTCATCTGGCTTGACGATTGGCATGGCCAAACTGAAGCTCAACGGACCCAGCGCAGTAATCCAGGTCAAGCCAACACCCACGGAGCTGGCCAGCTGACCGGGGTCTATGTTGTTGCAATCTTTCTGCGAGCTGCCGCAGTTGGTGTCGAAGACATTACCCACGTCCCAGAATAATGCAGTGCGCAACGAACGCTGGTCTTTAACAAACGGCATAGGGAAGAGCAACTCAGCACCGCCCTGGATTAAGACGTTGCCGCCAAACGGCAGCGGATCTTGGTCTGGATCACGCAAAGTGCCTGGATTAGTACCCTTGCTTGGCGTACTACGCGGCCCAAGGCTGCTGTCTTTGAAGCCTCGCACCGAGTTGAACCCACCGGCGTAATAGTGCTCATAAAACGGCAGGTCGCTGGTTGAACCGTAGCTATCGCCATAACCCAATTGACTATGCAGACGCAGGGTGTAGGTGTCGGTTAGAGGTTTGAATATCTGGCCGCGGTAGTCGATCTTGTAGAACGACAGATCACTTCCGGGCACAGTACTTTCGAAAACCAGGCTTTGCGAATGGCCACGGTTGGCCAGCACACCACGGTTCAGAGTCGACTCAGACCAGCCAATAGAGGCCTTGAGGTTGATGTAATCCTCTCCTTCGGCCTTGAGAAAGCTGAAGATCTCATCAACGGTATATACACCAGTGCCAATGCTGTCGTTCTGAATCGTCAGGCCGTAGGTCAAGCGTGAAGTATCGCTGATCGGGTAGCCAATGCTGACGCCAGCACCGTAGCTGTCGACAGAGTAGCTCGATACATCGGTATTCAGTTCGTCGTAATCCGTCTCACGGAAGAAGGCGTTATAACCCAGGCTCACGCCATCAGCTGTCCAGTAGGGATCCACGAAACCGAAGTTGTAGCTGCTTTGGTATTCGCTGCGATTGAGCCCCAGACTGACTTTGTTACCCGTCCCCAGGAAGTTGTTCTGGGTGATCGAGCCGCCAAGAATCAGACCGGCATTTTGCGCAAAACCAACACTGGCGGTGATGGAGCCCGACGCCTGCTCTTCGACGCTGTAGTTCACGTCGATCTGATCATCGGTGCCTGGCACTTGTGGGGTTTCGACGTTGACTTCCTTGAAGTAGCCCAGACGTTCCAAGCGCACTTTGGACTGGTCAATCAGGTAGGTGGAGGCCCAACCGCCTTCCATCTGCCGCATTTCACGGCGCAGCACTTCGTCTTCAGACTTTGTGTTGCCACGGAAGTTGATGCGGTTGACGTACGCACGCTTACCGGGATCGACCACAAAGGTGATCGACACGGTGCCATCGTCGTGTGCTTCTGGCACGCCATTGACGTTGGCGAAGGTGTAACCCTCGTTACCCAGGCGACGGGTGATCAGTTCGGAGGTAGTGGTCATCACTTTGCGCGAGAACACCTGGCCTTCCTGAACCAGCAACAATGCACGCACCTGCTCTTCAGGCACTTTTAGTTCACCACTGAGTTTGACCTCACGCACGGTGAACTTTTCACCCTCTTCTACGTTGACTGTGGCGTAGACGTGCTTTTTATCCGGGGTGATGGATACCTGCGTCGAGCTGATATCCATGTTGATATGGCCACGATCCAGATAATAGGAGCGCAGACGCTCCAAATCGCCGGAGAGCTTCTCGCGGGCGTACTTATCATCGTTGCGGAAGAAAGACAGCCAGTTGGTGGTTTTCAGCTCGAAGAGGTCGATCAAGTCTTCATCAGAGAAAACGCTGTTACCCACCACGTTGATGTGCTGAATAGCGGCGACCGAACCTTCGCTGATGTTGATCTTCAGGGCCACACGGTTGCGCGGCTGAGGAATGACCTCCGCTTCAATCTCGGCGGAGTAACGGCCCTGAGACACATATTGGCGCTGCAGTTCGTTACGCACACCTTCAAGCGTGGCGCGCTGAAATATCTCGCCTTCCGCCAAGCCAGATTGGTTAAGACCTTTGAGTAGATCTTCACTGCTGATGGCTTTGTTGCCATCAATTTCAATACTGGAAATAGAGGGGCGTTCCACCACAGTCACAACCAACACATCGCCTTCACGACCCAGCTGGATGTCCTGAAAAAAGCCCGTTTTGAACAGCTCGCGCGTCGCTTCAACCAGTGCTCGATCATCGGCTTTGGCGCCCACATTGAGCGGTAACGCACCAAAAACGCTGCCTGCGGAAACCCGCTGCAGACCGGTAACCCGGATATCGGAGATTGTGAAGGACTCGGCGTGAACTTCGGTGATCATCAGTGCGGCAAGCACTGCTGGTAGCAGCAGACGTTTCATGAAGTCCTTTCTTATTCCAACTGACAATAAAAAATCTGCCGCTTCACGCGACACTTTTTGTACAAACCGAGAGCGTGAACAGCAGCGATTACAGACGGCTTAAATCGTTTATCAGGGCCAGTAACATTACCCCGACGACCATGCTGATGCCGATCTGCATTCCCCAACCTTGTATCCGATCCGACAAGGGCCGACCACGCACCCACTCGACCAGATAAAACAGCAGATGCCCCCCATCCAACACGGGAATGGGCAACAAATTGAGAACCCCCAGGCTAATGCTCAAGTAGGCAAGGAATTTAAGGAAATCACTTAAACCCGACTCAGCGGAAGCGCACGCCACTTTAGCAATGGTTATCGGCCCGCTCAAGTTTTTTACCGAGAGCTCGCCAAACAGCATTTTCTTCAATGATTCAAGGGTCAGAACGCTCATTGCCCAGGTGTTTTTCGCACCCTCAGCGATGGCGTCTAGCGGACCAAAACGCACCTCCCGCAGCATCTCCGCAGGCCATTGACCGCCTGCAACACCCGCCCCCAGATAACCACGTTGAGCGCCACCCTCACCGCGCGCGGCCAGGTTTAGGGGCAACTGCAGTTGCACACCCTCGCGCTCAATAAGCAGGTTGACACTTTTTTCCGGCATGGCACGAATCTGATCAACCCACTGCTGCCAATCAGTCAACGCCTGACCATCCAGAGCCAGCAAACGATCACCTACCCTTAGCCCTGCGGCCTGGGCCGGCCCATCAGGGTCCAGCTGAGCCAGCACAGGCTCTAGCGCAGGACGCCAAGGGCGAATACCCAGCGAGGCAATCGGGTCCGGCTCATCAGCGCCACGCAGCCAGTTATCCAAGGTAATCGTGCGTTGGATTTCAGCCGTAGAGCCCGGCGTTAACAACGCGACATTGATCGAGCCGCTTTCACCCAGACGGCTGACCAACTGCAGATTGACGGCGGCCCAGCCGGTGGTGGCTTTACCGTTAACGGCAACAATCTCTTGTCCCGCCGCAAGACCCGCCACATCCGCCAGACTGCCAACCTCAACCGCACCAATAACCGGGCGCACCTGCTGGCCACCCAGCATCGCCACCGCCCAGAAAAATAGCAGCGCAAGCAAGAAGTTGGCGATAGGTCCGGCCGCAACGATGGCAATGCGCTGCTGGACCGATTTACGGTTAAAGGACTGATCGAGCAACTCAAGCGCGACATCGCCTTCACGCTCATCGAGCATTTTTACGTAGCCACCCAGCGGGATGGCGGCCACAACAAACTCGGTTCCTTGCCGGTCATGCCAGCGCAGCAATGGGCTGCCGAAGCCGACGGAAAAGCGCAGCACCTTAACGCCACAACGACGGGCAACCCAAAAATGACCAAACTCATGAATGGTAACCAACACCCCAAGTGCAACCAGGGTGCCCACCAACATATACAGTGCGCTCATCTTACTTCTCCGCGTCGGCGATCAACGCTGGGCCAGCCAGCGCTCCGCCAGATTACGGGCACGGCCATCAGCCACCAGCACCGTATCCAGACATTCAACAGCCACAGCCGGCTCAGCTTGCAAAACGTGCTCGATGATACTCGCGATCTCAGGGAAGCGGATGCGCCGCTCAAGAAATGCCGCCACTGCCACTTCGTTAGCAGCATTCAGCATCGCCGGAGCAGTGCCCCCCGCTTGCGCGGCTTCGCGTGCCAGACGCAAGCACGGAAAGCGCAGTTCATCCGGCGCTTGAAAGTCCAATCGAGCAACGGCGAACAAATCCAGCGGCGCCACCCCTGAGTCGATACGCTCAGGCCAAGCCAAAGCATGACTGATGGGGGTGCGCATATCCGGATTGCCCAACTGCGCCAATACTGAACCGTCGACGTAATCGACCAGCGAATGAATCACGCTCTGCGGGTGCACCACCACTTCGATCTGCGCTGGGGACGCATCGAACAACCAGCAGGCCTCGATCAACTCGAGCCCCTTGTTCATCATGCTTGCCGAGTCCACGGAAATTTTGCGCCCCATGGACCAATTCGGGTGCGCGCAGGCCTGCTCGGGCGTAACCGCATGCAATTGATCCAAGGGCATTTCACGAAACGGCCCACCCGATGCGGTCAGCAGTACACGGCGCACACCCACTTTATCCAGGCCACGGGCATAGTCACCCGGCAGGCATTGGAAAATCGCGTTGTGCTCGCTGTCGATCGGCAGCAGCACTGCGCCACCGCGCTTGACCGCCTGCATAAACAACGCACCGGACATCACCAGGGCTTCTTTATTAGCCAGCAACACTTTTTTTCCGGCTTCGACTGCCGCCAGCGTGGGCGGCAAGCCTGCTGCGCCGACAATCGCAGCCATTACCGCATCAACTTCAGCATGCGCCGCCACCTCACAAAGGCTCTGCGCACCATACAGAACCTCTGTGGGCAAACCTACGGCACGCAAATTGGCCTGAAGCTGCTGAGCCACAACGGTATCAGGCACCACGGCGTAGCGCGGTTTGTGTATGACGCACAGCGCCTCAAGCTCGGCGACGCGGCTAAAACCGGTCAACGCAAAAACCTGATACCGATCAGGGTGACGGGCAATCACATCCAAGGTGCTCAGACCAATGGAGCCGGTCGCTCCCAGTACAGTGATGTGTTGCACGACTGTCACAACGTACCCCAACCAGATAACCACAGCAGGGCAGCAAAGACAGGGATAGCGGCGGTCAGGCTGTCGATACGGTCCAGCACACCGCCATGTCCCGGCAGAAGATTACTGCTGTCCTTGATGCCGGCCTGACGCTTGAACATGCTTTCGGTCAAATCGCCCACCACCGAGATCATCACGACCAGCGCAGTACCGAGCAATGCCAGCAGCAGGTGTGTGATCGACCAGTCACGGTAAACGCCCACCACGGCACAGATCATCAGCGTGGCGAACAGGCCGCCAAAAACACCTTCCCAGCTCTTACCAGGACTGACTTGAGGCGCCAACTTACGCTTGCCAAAGCGCCGCCCGGAAAAATAGGCGCCTATATCCGCCCCCCAGACCAACACCATCACCGCCAGAATCAGCAGATTCGCCTCAGGCCATTGCTTGAACAGCACCAAGCCTTGCCAGGCGGGCAATAAAATCAGCAAGCCAATCAGCAGCCGGCTGGGTGCCGAAGCCCAGAAACGACTGCTGCGCGGGTAGCCAATAACCAGAAAGGTCGCCAGCGCCCACCACGCCACCGCAAGCAGCAGCACCCAAGGCGCAAGCATAGGCAGCCAATACAAGCCAGCCAACAACACCGCCACCAGCGCAGCAAAGCCTACGCGCTGCAGTTGCGCAGAAAACCCCGCCAACCGAGCCCATTCCCAACCGCCTAGGCTGACGACCGCACCAATAAACAACGCGAACAACCCGCCATCCAGCAAAAAGAAGCCGCCCAAGGCAAATGGCAGCAACACCAATGCGGTGATAATTCGTTGTTTAAGCATTATTTACGCGCCTCAGCCACAACCTGCTCGCTGGTTTTCCCAAAGCGACGCTGGCGACTAGCAAAATCGGCCAGGGCTTTGCGCATGGCGTCGTGTTTAAAATCCGGCCAAAACAGGTCGGAGAAATACAGCTCGGTATAGGCCAACTGCCAAAGTAAAAAGTTACTGATGCGATGCTCGCCACCGGTGCGAATACACAGATCCGGCAACGGCAAATCGCCGGTTACCAGACACCCCTGAAGCAACTCCGGGGTAATGTCATCGGGGCGCAGATAGCCGCCCTGCACCTCACGCGCAAGACGTTGAGCGGCCTGAGCGATGTCCCACTGCCCGCCATAATTGGCTGCCACCTGCAGGACAAAACGCCGATCGCCAGCGGTTTGAGCCTCTGCTTCACGCATGGCGGCCTGCAATTCAGGATGGAAGCGTGAGCGGTCGCCGATGATGCGCAAACTGATGTCGTTGGCATCGAGTTTTTTTGCTTCACGGCGCAAAGCCCCGAGGAACAGCTCCATCAGGGCGCTGATTTCTTCGGCCGGGCGCTGCCAGTTCTCACTGGAGAAGGCAAACAGCGTCAGCACCTCGACGCCGGCCTCGGCGCACACCTCGATAACAGCGCGCACCGCATCAACACCGGCCTTGTGGCCAGCGACACCGGGCAGCAGACGCTTCTTCGCCCAGCGGTTATTGCCATCCATGATGATCGCCACGTGCCGCGGCACAGCGAGCGGAAGTCCGTCAGTTATTTTGTCCATGGCGATAATCTGACCGTTAAACGGCCATCAGATCCGCTTCTTTCTGCTTCACCGCCACTTCGATTTCAGCGACAAACTTGTCCGTCAGCTTCTGGATATCGTCGGCGGCGCGGCGCTCTTCGTCTTCGCTGATTTCTTTCTCTTTCACCAAGTCTTTCAATTGGCTCAGAGCATCGCGACGAATATTGCGCACCGCTACGCGACCGTCTTCAGCCGCATCACGGGCCTGCTTGGTGAAGCCCCTACGTGTTTCCTCGGTCAGCGCCGGCATGGAGATCAGCAGCAGCTCACCCAGGTTGGTGGGGTTGAAGCCCAGGCCAGAGCTTTGAATAGCCTTGTCGACCGCTGCCAGCATGTTGCGCTCGAAGGCTACAACTTGCAGGGTACGGGCGTCTTTAACGGTGACGTTAGCCACTTGATTCAACGGGGTATCGGAACCGTAGTAAGGCACCATCACGCCGCCGAGAATGCTCGGATGCGCCTGGCCGGTACGGATTCGGCTGAAGGCATGAATCAGGGATTCCAGGCTCTTCTGCATGCGGACTTGGGCGTCTTTCTTGATCTCATTGATCATGTTTATCTTCCTCAATCAGAGTGCCTTCAGCGCCGCCAACGACAACGTTCAGCAGGGCACCAGGCTTGTTCATGTTGAAAACGCGCAGCGGCATATTATGGTCGCGGCACAGACAGATGGCCGTCAGGTCCATTACGCCCAGCTTGCGGTCGAGCACCTCATCGTAAGTGAGACGGTCGAACTTCTCGGCATGCGGGTCTTTGAATGGATCGGCAGTGTACACACCATCCACCTTGGTCGCTTTGAGCACCACGTCGGCATCGATTTCGATGGCACGCAGACACGCGGCTGAGTCAGTGGTGAAAAACGGATTGCCGGTGCCAGCGGCGAAAATTACCACCTCACCGGTTTTCAGATGACGCAGCGCCTTGCGCCGGTCGTAGTGGTCAGTCACACCCACCATGGAGATGGCCGACATAACGATGGCCGGAATATTCGAACGCTCCAGCGCGTCGCGCATGGCCAAGGCGTTCATCACGGTGGCGAGCATACCCATGTGGTCGCCGGTTACCCGGTCCATGCCTGCTGCGCTCAGCGCCGCGCCACGGAACAAGTTACCACCGCCAATCACCAGGCCGACCTGTACGCCGATACCGACCAATTGGCCGACTTCCAACGCCATGCGGTCAAGCACCTTGGGATCGATGCCAAAATCTTCTGAGCCCATCAGGGCCTCGCCGCTAAGTTTGAGCAGAATGCGCTTGTAGCGCGGTTGACGACCACTCATCTGCTGAGCCATTGCGAGTCTCTCCTGCGGCGTTTGAATTCTTTACGGGCCATTAACCCGCTCTGTCGAACGCTATTAAAGCGCTCAGGTGCATTACTGCAAACAACGCACCCTCCTTATTTTACAAAGAGGCTGCGCGCGTAAGCGGGCAGCCTCTCCTGTCGACAGTAAGGAACCGTCTTATTGCTGGCTGGCGGCAGCTACTTGCGCAGCCACTTCTTCAGCGAAGTTGTCGACCGGCTTCTCGATGCCATCACCCACTTTGAAGTAGGTGAAAGAAACGATTTCAGCACCGGCTTTCTTGGCCAGAGCACCAACCTTGACTTCTGGATCTTTCACGAAGGCTTGCTCAACCAGGCTGGCTTCAGCCAGGAACTTCTGGATACGACCGGCAACCATCTTCTCGACGATTTCGGCTGGCTTGCCTTTGATCTTGTCTTCGTTGAGGCTCAAGAACACAGCTTTCTCGCGCTCGATAGCTTCAGCAGAAACTTCCGAAGGCAGCAGGAATTCCGGGTTGCTGGCGGCTACGTGCATGGCGATGTCTTTGGCCAGGTCGACGGTGCCGCCCTTGAGCACAACCACAACACCGATCTTGTTGCCGTGCAGGTAAGAACCCAGCACGTCACCTTCAATACGCACCAAACGACGAATATTGACGTTCTCGCCGCACTTGGCGATCAGGGCCAGACGGGCTTCTTCTTGAGCAGCAATCAGCGGCTCAACTTCGGTCATTTTGTCAGCGAAAGCTTTCTCGACGCTGGCAGCCACGAAGCTTTTGAAATCTTCCTGCAGAGCCAGGAAGTCGGTCTGCGAGTTGACTTCGAGGATAACGGCGGCTTTGCCGTCTTCCTTGATGCTGATCGCGCCTTCAGCGGCTACGTTGCCCGCTTTTTTGGCAGCTTTGATCGCGCCGGAAGCACGCATGTCGTCAATGGCTTTTTCGATGTCGCCGCCAGCCTTGGTCAAGGCTTTCTTGCAATCCATCATGCCTTCGCCAGTACGCTCACGCAGTTCTTTAACCAACGCTGCAGTAATTTCTGCCATTTCAAAATCCTCTGGATAGGTTGTTAACCATTCCACCCGCCGAGACGGGCGCTCAATTCATAACGCATTGCCGACAATGAACAGAATCGATTGCAGCTGTAAGTCGACAATGGTTTTCAAGGTGGCAAAAAGGGGGCCAAGCCCCCTTTTTGCGCACTAAGCAAACGCTGTACGCGTTTTACTTAGCCTTCAACAACTTCTGCAGCCGGGGCTTGCTCGACGAATTCGTCGGCGCCGCCGTTAGCGTTGGTGCGACCACGGATTACCGAGTCAGCCATTGCACCCATGTACAGCTGGATGGCGCGGATGGCGTCATCGTTACCTGGGATGATGTAGTCAACGCCTTCCGGGCTGCTGTTGGTATCGACGATGCCGATAACCGGGATACCCAGCTTGTTGGCTTCGGTGATAGCAATGCGCTCGTGGTCAACGTCGATCACGAACAGCGCGTCTGGCAGACCGCCCATGTCCTTGATACCACCCAGGCTGCGATCCAGTTTTTCCAGATCACGGGTGCGCATCAGGGCTTCTTTCTTGGTCAGCTTGGTGAAAGTACCGTCTTGCGACTGAACTTCCAGATCACGCAGACGCTTGATCGAGGCACGGATGGTTTTGTAGTTGGTCAGCATGCCGCCCAACCAACGATGGTCGACGTACGGCGAACCGCAACGTGCTGCTTCTTCAGCAACAATCTTGCCCGCGGAACGCTTGGTGCCAACGAACAGGATCTTGTTTTTGCCAGCGGCCAGCTTCTCAACGAAAGCCAGGGCTTCGTTGAACATTGGCAGGGTTTTTTCGAGGTTGATAATGTGAATCTTGTTACGCGCGCCGAAAATGTATTTACCCATTTTCGGGTTCCAGTAACGGGTCTGGTGGCCGAAGTGCACACCGGCCTTCAGCATATCGCGCATGTTGACTTGGGACATGATAGTTCCTTGATAAGTCGGGTTAGGCCTCCACGTATCCCGATCTCCAACCCTGTGAACTTGCCACAAGGCACCCAGGAAACCGTGTCGATACGTGTGTGGGTTTAGGCTTTCGGGCATGCTGCCCGTAAAGCGGCGCGTTTTATATCATAAAGAGCTGACATAAGCTACAAGACTCAAGCAGCCCCATCGCAACCCCCGCCAACATAAGCTAACGCTTTTAGGCGTGTAGCCGACTTTGGGGCTTATGCCTTGTAGCTGCTAAGATAGTCGCCTTTTCCGTGAGCACCCGAGAGCCTGGCCATGACCGTCACTATCAAAACCCCCGACGAAATCGAGAAAATGCGTGTAGCCGGTCGCTTGGCTGCCGAGGTTCTGGAAATGATCGGCGAGTACGTCAAGCCCGGCGTCACCACCGAAGAAATCGACCGCATCTGCCATGACTATATTGTCAACGTACAGCAGGCCATTCCCGCGCCGCTCAACTATAAAGGCTTTCCCAAGTCGATCTGCACCTCGGTCAACCATGTGGTTTGTCATGGCATCCCAAACGACAAGCCTCTAAAGGAAGGTGACGTCATCAACATCGACATCACCGTCATCAAAGATGGCTACCATGGCGACACCAGCAAAATGTTCATGGTCGGCAAAGTGCCTGAGTGGGCCGAGCGCCTGGCCAAGGTCACCCAAGAATGCATGTATAAAGGTATCGAACTGGTCAAGCCGGGCACGCGCCTGGGTGATATCGGCGAAGTGATCCAGAAGCATGCCGAGAAAAATGGCTTCTCTGTGGTGCGCGAGTATTGCGGCCACGGCATCGGCGCCGTTTTCCATGAAGAGCCGCAAGTCTTGCACTACGGCCGCGCCGGAACCGGCATGGAACTGCAAGAAGGCATGACCTTCACCATTGAGCCGATGATCAACCAAGGCCGCGCTGAGACCCGCACATTAGGTGACGGCTGGACCGCTATCACCAAGGATCGCAAGCTCTCTGCCCAGTGGGAACACACCATTCTGGTGACCGCCGATGGCTACGAGATCTTTACCCTGCGCAGCGATGACACCATCCCCCGCACGTCAGCCTGACCCTTCGGGGCATTCTCACCGCGACTGTTCTTGTATTAAGGAAAGCTGTCATGCCGCAGGTAGACCCCGAACTGTTTGACCGCGGTCAGTTCCAGGCGGAACTGGCCCTCAAGGCCAGCCCCATTGCAGCCTTCAAAAAAGCCATTCGCCATGCGCGCGAAGTGCTTGATGAGCGCTTCAAGAGCGGGCGAGAAGTTCGCCGTCTGGTTGAAGACCGTGCCTGGTTCGTCGATCAGATCCTGCGCGAGGCATGGGAGCGCCTACCTTGGTGTGAAGACGCCGATATCGCCCTGCTGGCCGTCGGCGGCTATGGCCGTGGTGAGCTGCACCCCTTCTCGGACATCGACCTGCTGATATTGCTCGACAACGCTGATCACGAAACCTTCCGCGAGCCCATCGAGCATTTTCTTACCCTGCTCTGGGACATCGGCCTGGAAGTCGGACAAAGCGTGCGCAGTGTGGACGAGTGTGCCAGCGAGGCTCGCGCCGACCTGACGGTGATAACCAACCTGATGGAAAGCCGCACCATCGCAGGCCCCGAGCGCCTGCGTCAGCGCATGCAGGAAGTCACCAGCACCGAGCAGATGTGGCCCAGCAAAGACTTCTTCCTGGCCAAGCACAAAGAACAGCGCGCCCGTCACGGCAAATACAACGACACCGAATACAACCTTGAGCCCAACGTCAAAGGCTCACCCGGTGGGCTGCGCGATATCCAAACCATTCTCTGGGTCGCACGCCGGCATTTCGGCACCCTTAACCTGCACGCCATGGTTGGCCAGGGCTTTTTGCTGGAAAGCGAATACGCCCTGCTGGCCTCCAGCCAGGAGTTTCTCTGGAAGGTGCGTTATGCCCTGCACATGCTCGCCGGGCGCGCCGAAGACCGCTTGCTGTTCGACCACCAAAGCAAGGTAGCCACCCTGCTGGGTTTCGAAGACAGCGACAGCAAACGCGCCATCGAGCGTTTTATGCAGAAGTACTACCGCGTAGTGATGGCGATTGCCGAACTCAGCGACCTGATTGTTCAGCATTTCGAAGAGCAAATCCTGCGTGCCGGCGAAATCGGCATGGCCACCCCGCTCAACAGCCGCTTTCTGCTGCGCGACGGTTACATCGAAGCGGCGCACCCCAACGTGTTCAAGCGCACGCCGTTCGCCATCATGGAAATCTTCGTGCTGATGGCCCAGCACCCCGACATTAAAGGCGTGTGCGCCAACAGCATCCGCCTGCTGCGCGAGCATCGCCACCTGATCGATGATGATTTTCGCCGCGACATTCGCAACACCAGCCTGTTCGTCGAGCTGTTCAAAAGCCCCCAGGGCATTCACCGCAACCTGCGGCGCATGAACCGCTACGGCATTCTTGGCCTGTATCTGCCGGAGTTCGGCCATATCGTCGGGCAGATGCAGCACGACTTGTTCCACATCTACACGGTCGATGCGCACACGCTGAATTTGATCAAGCACCTGCGCAAATTCAAATGGCCGGAACTGGCAGAAAAATTCCCACTGGCCAGCAAGCTGATCGACAAACTGCCCAAACCCGAGCTGATCTACCTGGCCGGCCTCTATCACGACATTGGCAAAGGCCGTGGCGGCGATCACTCCGAACTCGGCGCAGTCGATGCAGAAGCATTCTGCGTACGCCACCAATTGCCCAGCTGGGATTCCAAGCTGATCGTCTGGCTGGTCCAGCATCACCTGGTGATGTCCACTACGGCGCAGCGCAAGGACTTGTCCGACCCGCAAGTGATCTTTGATTTTGCCCGCTTGGTCGGTGACCAGACGCGCCTTGACTACCTCTACGTGCTAACGGTGGCCGATATCAATGCCACCAACCCCAGCCTGTGGAACTCCTGGCGCGCCAGCCTGCTGCGCCAGCTCTACACCGAAACCAAGCGCGCCCTGCGCCGTGGTCTGGAAAATCCGCTGGACCGCGAAGAGCAGATCCGCCTGACGCAAAGCGCAGCCCTGGACATTCTGGTGCGCGGCGGCACCGACGCCGACGACGCCGAACAGCTGTGGGCACAACTGGGTGACGATTACTTCCTGCGCCACAATGCTGCCGATGTGGCCTGGCACTGCGAGGCGATTCTGCAACATCCCGCTGACGGCGGCCCGCTGGTGTTGATCAAAGAAACCACGCAGCGCGAATTCGAGGGCGGTACGCACATCTTCATTTATGCCCCCGACCAGCATGACTTCTTCGCCGTGACAGTGGCGGCCATGGCGCAGCTCAACCTGAACATCCACGACGCACGGATTCTTACTTCCACCAGCCAGTTCACCCTCGACACCTATATTGTGCTCGAAGACGAAGGCGGCTCAATCGGCGACAACCCCGCGCGCATCAAGGAAATTCGCCAGGGCCTGATTGATGCGCTGAAAAATCCAGACGAGTACCCGAGCATCATCCAACGCCGCGTGCCACGCCAGCTCAAGCACTTTGCCTTTGCCCCGCAGGTGACCATCCATAACGATGCGCATCGCCCGGTCACCATCCTTGAAGTGACCGCCCCTGACCGCCCCGGCTTGCTGGCTCGGATCGGGCGGATTTTCCTAGAGTTCGACCTTTCGCTGCAAAACGCCAAGATCGCCACCTTGGGCGAGCGCGTGGAAGACGTTTTCTTCGTCACCGATGCCGCCAATCAGCCACTGTCTGATCCCGAGCTGTGCACGCGCTTGCAAGCCACCATGGTGGCGCAACTGTCAGACAGCTCAGGCCAGCCCGAACCCAGCCGAATCACTATCTAACATGCCTTGAACGGCCCGGCAGACGCAGTGCCGGGCGCTTGCAAATCAGGAAACAACGATGAACGACGCGTTAAATCAGTTGCAGCCCTACCCGTTCGAAAAGCTTCGCGCCTTGCTGGGCAGCGTCCAGGTCCCGGCGGACAAATCGCCGATAGCCTTGTCGATTGGCGAACCGAAACACCGCTCGCCGGACTTTGTCGCTGCGGCCCTGAGCGCCAACCTTGATCAACTGGCGGTCTACCCGACCACACTCGGCATCCCCGCGCTGCGTGAAGCAATTGCTCAATGGTGCAGCCGCCGTTTTGGCCTGCCGAGCGGCGTGCTTGACCCGGCGCGCCATGTGCTGCCGGTCAATGGCACCCGCGAGGCCTTGTTTGCGTTTACTCAGGCAGTGGTTAAGCGTGACGCCTCTTCACCTCAAGGGCCTGGCTTGGTGGTCAGCCCCAACCCGTTCTATCAAATCTACGAAGGCGCAGCCTTTCTCGCCGGTGCGCAGCCGCACTACCTGCCGTGCCTGGAAGAGCATGGCTTCAACCCGGATTTCGACGCGGTCAGCGACGATGTGTGGCAGCGCTGCCAGATCCTCTTCCTCTGCTCGCCCGGCAACCCGACCGGCGCGCTGATTCCGCTGCCGACGCTGAAAAAGCTGATTGCCCTGGCCGATAAATTCGACTTCGTGATCGCCGCCGACGAGTGCTACAGCGAACTGTATTTCGATGAAGCCAACCCACCGGCCGGCTTGCTGACCGCGTGCGGCGAATTGGGCCGCCACGATTTCAAACGCTGCGTGGTGTTCCACAGCCTGTCCAAGCGCTCCAACTTGCCGGGACTGCGTTCCGGTTTTGTCGCCGGCGACGCCGACATTTTGAAGTCGTTCCTGCTGTACCGCACCTACCACGGCTGCGCCATGCCGGTGCAGACCCAGCTGGCCAGTGTGGCGGCGTGGAATGACGAGGCCCACGTCAAAGCCAACCGCGACCTGTATCGCGAGAAGTTCGACGCGGTGCTGGCCATTCTTGACGGTGTACTCGATGTACAGCGGCCAGATGGCGGTTTCTACCTGTGGGCAAAAACCCCGATAGACGATGAAACATTTACCCGCGAGCTGTTTGCCCGCGAGCATGTCACCGTAGTGCCCGGCTCGTACCTGTCGCGCGCCGTGGCTGGCCACAACCCAGGTGCTGGCCGTGTGCGCATGGCACTGGTCGCGCCGCTGGCTGAATGCGTGGCAGCCGCCGAACGCATCCGTGATTTTGTGAAGAGCCTCTGATGAAGACCCTGTACGGCATCAAAGCCTGCGACACCATGAAAAAAGCCCGCACCTGGCTCGACGAGCACGGGGTAAGCTACGCCTTTCATGATTACAAAGCCTGCGGCATCGACCGTGGCAACTTGGAAAAGTGGTGCAACGAGCATGGTTGGGAAACCGTCCTAAACCGCGCTGGCACCACCTTCCGCAAGCTGGACGAGGCGCAGAAAAGCGACCTCGATCAGCACAAGGCGATCGAACTGATGCTCGCCCAACCGTCGATGATCAAACGCCCGGTGCTGGATCTCGGCAACAAAACACTGGTGGGCTTCAAGGCCGACCGTTATGCCGCCGAACTGGCTTGAGCCAGTCGGCCCACACGAATTTGCGTTAAGGAAAACAACATGAGCACTACCCCCTTCAGCCTGGCCTTTGGCGTTGGCACTCAAAACCGTCAGGGCACTTGGCTGGAAGTCTTCTACGCACAACCTCTGCTTAACCCAGCCAGCGAGCTGGTGGCCAAAGTGGTGGAAAAGCTCGGCTACCAAGGCGGCAACCAAGCCATCGCCATCACCACCAACCAGGCAGGTGATCTGGCCGAAGCGCTCAAGCATATCGACAGCGCCCAAGCCGCCCTACTGACTCGCCTGGCCGAAAGCCAGAAGCCGCTGGTGGTCACCCTGCTGGCCGAAGACGCCGCCTTGACCAGCCCCCCTGAGGCCTACCTGAAACTGCACCTGCTGTCGCACCGTTTGGTGAAGCCGCATGGCCTGAACCTCAGCGGTATTTTCCCGCTGCTGCCGAACGTGGCCTGGACCAGCCAAGGCGCAGTCGATTTGGCCGAACTGGCTGAGCGTCAACTGGAAGCGCGCCTCAAAGGCGAACTGCTGGAAGTGTTCTCGGTCGACAAGTTCCCGAAAATGACCGACTACGTGGTGCCGAGCGGCGTGCGTATCGCTGACAGCGCGCGTATTCGCCTCGGCGCATACGTGGGCGAAGGCACCACAGTGATGCACGAAGGGTTCGTCAATTTCAACGCGGGCACCGCTGGCCCCGGCATGATCGAAGGCCGTGTGTCGGCAGGCGTGTTCGTTGGCAAAGGGTCGGACCTGGGCGGCGGCTGCTCGACCATGGGCACCTTGTCCGGCGGCGGCAATATCGTGATTTCAGTCGGCGAAGGCTGCCTTATCGGCGCCAACGCTGGCATCGGCATTCCGTTGGGCGACCGCAACACCGTGGAATCCGGTCTGTACATCACCGCCGGTACCAAGGTGGCGCTGCTTGATGCCGACAACCAACTGGTCAAGGTGCTCAAAGCCCGCGACCTGGCTGGCCAGCCAGACTTGCTGTTCCGTCGCAACTCGCAAACCGGCGCTGTGGAGTGCAAAACCCACAAGTCGGCGATTGAGTTGAACGAAGCCCTGCACGCGCACAATTGACCCCGCGCAACGCCTGTAGGAGGGGCTTTAGCCGCGACCGGCTGTTATCAGTCGCGGCTAAAGCCCCTCCCACGCCTTAGAACACCCTGCAGCCTTGAGGCCCCTATGTCTCTGACATCCCCCTGGCGCGCTGACTTCCCCGGCATTCTGGCCCTTGCGGCCGAAGGCCAGACCTACCTGGACAGCGCCGCCACCGCGCAAAAACCTCAGGCCATGCTCAATGCCCTGCTCGGCTATTACGCCAGCGGCGCGGCCAATGTGCACCGCGCCCAGCACGTGCCGGGCGAACGGGCCACCCGTGCCTTTGAAGCCACGCGAGAGAAAGCCGCGCGCTGGCTGAATGCCGCCGACGCGCAGCAGATCGTCTTCACTCGCAGCGCCACCGAGGCGCTCAATCTGCTGGCCTATGGCCTGGAACAGCGCTTCATTGCGGGTGACGAAATCGTCATCAGCGCGCTGGAACATCACGCCAACCTGCTGCCGTGGCAACAACTGGCGCAGCGTCGCCAACTCAAGTTGGTGGTGCTGCCGCTCGATGCGCATGGCTTGATCGACCTCAGCCAAGCGGCGCAATTAATCGGCCCGCGCACCCGGCTGCTGGCTGTTAGCCAGCTGTCCAACGTGCTCGGTTGCTGGCAACCGCTTGAGCCGCTACTAGCCCTGGCTCAGGCGCAGGGCGCGCTGACAGTGGTCGATGGCAGCCAGGGTGTGGTGCACGGCCGCACGGATGTGCAGGCGCTCAGTTGTGATTTTTATATCTGCTCCAGCCACAAACTCTATGGCCCGGACGGCGTAGGCCTGCTCTATGGTCGCCCGCAGGCACTTGAGCAACTGGCGCACTGGCAGTTTGGCGGCGAAATGCTGCTGCACACCGACTATGCCAACGCCCGCTTTCGCCCCGCGCCATTGGGCTTTGAAGCGGGCACACCGCCGATTGCCTCGGTCATCGCACTGGGGGCCAGCCTGGATTACCTAGGCAGTCTCGATGCGGCGGCTGTAAGCGCCCACGAAGCAGCCCTGCATGCCGAGCTACTTAGCGGCTTGCGGCAGCGCCAAGTCCTGCGTTTACTCGGGACGCCCAGCGTGGCCTTGGCCAGTTTTGTGGTCGAGGGCGTGCACCATGCCGACCTCGCTCACCTACTGAGCGAACAAGGCCTTGCCGTGCGCGCAGGCCACCACTGCGCCATGCCGCTGCTGCAAGGACTTGGCCTGAGTGGTGCGGTTCGTGTATCGCTGGGGCTGTATAACGATGGCGCAGATCTGCAGCGCTTCTTCAACGCATTGGATCAAGCCCTGGAGTTGCTGCTATGAGCTTACCGACGGCCGCCAGCGAAGCCCTGCAAGCCTTCGCCGCATGCCCTAGCTGGGACCAGCGCGCGCGTTTGCAGATGCAGTGGGGAGAACGACTTGAACCATTGAGTGCCGAGCAATGCTGCAGCGAGCATCTGGTAGCTGGCTGCGCCAGCCAAGTGTGGCTGCTCGGCCAGCAGCATGAAGGCCATTGGTACTTTCAGGCCAGCAGCGACGCCCGCTTGCTGCGCGGCCTACTGGCGCTGCTGCTAGCACGGGTCAATGGCCTGTCGAGCGAGGAGTTGGCCGCCGCTGATCTGCTCGACTGGTTTAGCCAACTGGGCCTAGGCCGCCAGCTCTCACCCTCGCGCAGCAATGGCCTGAACGCCGTACTGCAGCGCATGCGCGCGGTCAGCCTGGGAGAGCGTGCTTAGAGGCGCGGCTCCCAAGCCGCAGCTTCGCCACGCTCCAGCGCCTCCTGCAAGCGCTGTAATTCGCCATTCTCCTGCAAAGGCCGTAAGGCGGCATCGAAAGCCTGGCGCAACTGTTCACCGCTCGCGTCCTTGCGAAACAGCAGGCCCATTTGCTCACGGCTCACTGGTTTCGGGTCATGAACGATCCGCTGCTGCTCTTCAGCAGTGAACAGGCGCCGTAACATGGCATAACCCACCGCCCGATCCTGCAAATGCACATCCACCCGACCAGCCAACAGCAAGCGCATGCCAGCATCCTCCTTGCTACTTTCCTGAATATTCAGGGCCAGGCTTTGCCGCGCCGCATCAAAGCTCGGCCCATAGGAGTAGCCCTTAGTAAGCGCGATCGTATAGGCCTCAAAGTCACTGAACTGTTGCCAGCTAAAGGCTTTGTCGCGCAAATGAAAAACCACCGCCTCGGAGCGCAGCAGTGGCGCAGAGCAAAGGCTGAACTGCTGCCGCTCTGGGTTGCAGATATACGGCATCAGCGCATCCAACTCGCCAGTCTTAAGCAAATGAACGCCACGCACCCAAGGATAGTAATGATATTCAACCCGGTAACCGGCGCGACTGAACACCTCCGTGATCAACCGACCAAGCGGCCCGGCATCGGCGCGCTGCTGCTCAACGTAGGGCGTCCACTCGCCCGTACCAATGCGCACCAATTGTTCGGCCTGGACCTGCGTCCCGAGGAGCAGTAAAAGCCCTGCGCCCCACCTCATACAACGCAGCCAACTGATAACCGCAAGCATTGCCAACACTCCGCACTACCTAAAGCAACTACAGCGCAGCGTACAAGAGCATAAACTGCGGCTTCAACGCTCGACTACAGATAAGAGTTTAGGCCGGAATCACCAGCTGCCAATACCGCCTGGCGGCAACTCACAAGGACTCGGCAGTCAACGAACTGCCCCGCTCGGAGGGCCGCCGTGTACCGGCCACCAACCGATCCACGGCCTTGGCCGCGGCGACCATGCCGAACGTGGCAGTCACCATCATCACCGCGCCAATCCCACCCGAGCAGTCCAGGCGCACACTCTTGCCGTCAAAACGCTTTTGCAAACAGATGCTGCCGTCCTCCTTGGGGTAACGCAGTTGTTCGTTGGAGAACACGCACGGCACGCTGTAATTACGCCCTGGCGTGCGGGAAAAACCATAGTCACGGCGCAGGGTCGAACGCACCTTGGACGCCAGCGGGTCGTTCCAGGTTTTGTTCAGATCAGCCACCTGGATTTGCGTGGGATCGATCTGCCCACCCGCACCGCCCGTGGTAATAATCTGAATCTTGCGCCGCTTGCACCAGGCGATCAGCGCCGCCTTGGAGTTGACGCTGTCGATGCAGTCAATCACCGCATCCAGTTGCTCGGTGATGAACTGCGCCATGGTCTCGCGGGTGACAAAATCAGCCACCGCATGCACCACGCAGGCCGGGTTAATGGCGCGAATACGCTCAGCCATGACTTCAACCTTGGGCCGCCCGACGGTTGCACCCAACGCGTGCAATTGGCGGTTACTGTTGCTGAGGCAGACATCGTCCAGATCAAACAGGGAGATTTCGCCGACACCACTGCGCGCCAGTGCCTCGGCCACCCAAGACCCCACGCCGCCAATACCAACCACTGCCACATGTGCAGCCACCAGGCGTTCAGCACCTTGACGGCCATACAAGCGGGCTATTCCGGCAAAGCGTTGTTCGTCCACAGGCATTTATCTCTCTCACAGGCGGCAAGCGGCGCGCATTATAAAGAGGCGAGCCGCCTGCGCCCAAGCCTTGTATTGCACGGCCCAGTGCTGCCCCGATGAACTGCGATGACCAATAGCCATAAACCAGGCCTATTCAGGCAAAAACAACGCCTTCAACATGGCGCTTGGGGCAGGCTATACAGGCTCTTGGCGGGGGCGTAGCATGCGCAACCCGACGCTCGTAGACCTCTATTGCCCCTCGCTGGACCTAACCCACCATGCCTTCGCGTAAGTTTGGACTGAACCTGGTCATCTTCCTGGCAATTGCTGCCTTTTTCACCTGTATATGGGCGCTGCAAAACCGCCCGGTCAGTGCGCCAGATTGGCCGGAACAGATTTCCGGATTTTCATTTTCTCCATTTCGCGTCGGACAAAGCCCGCAGCAAGGCATTTATCCCAGTGATGCACAGATACGCGAGGACTTAGAGCTTTTAAGCACCCACACCGACAACATACGGACCTATTCAGTAGACGGTGCACTGGCCAATATCCCTGCACTGGCCGAGGAATTTGGCCTGCGTGTCACCCTCGGTATCTGGATCAGCCTGGATTTGGAGCGTAATGAGCGAGAAATTGCCAAAGCCATTGAAATCGCCAACAACTCTCGCAGCGTAGTGCGTGTAGTGGTCGGCAACGAAGCCCTGTTCCGCACCGAGGTCACGCCAGAAGCGCTGATCGGCTACATAGAGCGCGTGGCGTTCGCCGTTAAAGTTCCGGTTACCACCTCGGAACAGTGGCACATCTGGCAGGAGTATCCGCAACTCGGTCAGCACGTTGACCTGATCGCGGCCCACGTACTGCCCTACTGGGAGTTCGTGCCGATGGAGAACTCCACCGAGTTTGTCCTGGAGCGCGCCAAGGACATGAAAAAACTCTTCCCGAAAAAACCGCTGCTGCTCTCGGAGGTCGGCTGGCCGAGTAATGGCCGAATGCGTGGCGATGCTGATGCATCCCAGGCTGACCAGGCCATCTACCTGCGCACCTTGGTTAACACCCTTAACGCCAAGGGCTACAACTACTTCGTGATCGAAGCCTTTGACCAACCCTGGAAAGCCAGTGAAGAAGGTGCCGTGGGTGCTTACTGGGGCGTTTACAACCTCGACCGCCAGCCTAAATTCGCTTTTGAGGGGCCGATTATTGCCATCCCGCAGTGGCGCTTGCTGGCCATCGCGTCGGTGGTCATGGCCTTGCTCAGCCTGGCGGTGATGCTGACTGACGGCAGCTCGCTGCGCCAGCGTGGCCGTACCTTCCTGACCATTGTCGCGTTTGCCGGCGGCTCGGCGCTGGTGTGGATTGGCTACGACTACAGCCAGCAATACAGCACCTGGTTCAGCACCCTGGTCGGCCTGTTGCTCGGCATTGGTGCCTTTGGCGTGTTTATCGTGCTGCTGACCGAGGCTCACGAGCTGGCCGAGACGGCATGGAGCAGTTCACGTCGCAGGCCGTTCCAGCCCGTCGAGTCTGACAGCGCCTATCGACCCAAGGTGTCGATCCATGTGCCCTGTTACAACGAGCCCCCCGAGATGGTCAAACAGACCCTCGACGCCTTGGCTGCGCTGGATTACCCGGATTTCGAAGTCATCATCATCGACAACAACACCCAAGACCCTGCTGTGTGGCAGCCGGTGCAAGCCTATTGCGAACAACTCGGCCCGCGCTTTCGCTTCTTCCACGTCGCGCCGCTACACGGTTTCAAAGGCGGCGCACTGAACTACATCCTGCCCTATACCGCGTCAGACGCCGAAGTGGTGGCAGTGATCGACTCTGATTACTGCGTCGACAAAAACTGGCTCAAACACATGGTGCCGCACTTCATTGATCCCAAGATTGCCGTGGTGCAATCGCCGCAGGATTACCGCGACGGCAATGAAAGCGCCTTCAAAAAGCTCTGCTACGCCGAGTACAAAGGCTTCTTCCACATTGGCATGGTGACGCGCAACGACCGCAACGCGATTATTCAGCACGGCACCATGACCATGATCCGCCGCTCGGTGATGGACGAGTTGAAGTGGGCCGACTGGACCATCTGCGAAGACGCCGAACTCGGCCTGCGTGTGTTCAAGCAAGGCTACACCGCCGCCTATGCTCACCAGAGCTTCGGCCGTGGGCTGATGCCAGACACCTTTATCGACTACAAGAAGCAGCGCTTCCGCTGGGCCTATGGTGCGATTCAAATTATGAAGGGCCACGCACGCAGCCTGTTTCTTGGCAAAGACAGCGAACTGAAGACAGGTCAGCGCTACCACTTTATCGCTGGCTGGCTGCCATGGATCGCTGATGGCCTGAACATCTTCTTTACCGCAGGCGCGCTGCTTTGGTCGGCGGCCATGATCATCGTGCCGCAACGTGTCGATCCACCGCTGGTGATTTTCGCCATTCCGCCATTGGCGCTGTTCGTCTTCAAACTGGGCAAAATCCTCTTCCTTTACCGCAAAGCCATGGGGGTTGATCTAGTGCGCTCATCCCAGGCCGCTGTGGCGGGCCTGGCGCTGTCGCACACCATTGCCAAAGCGGTGCTGTACGGCGCGTTCACCAAGACCATTCCTTTCTTCCGCACGCCCAAAATGGCCAGCAACCACGGCATTCTGGTGGCGCTGAGCGAGGCGCGTGAGGAAGTTTTCATCATGCTCTTGCTGTGGGGCTCAGCCCTGGGCATCAGCATGGTGCAAGGCCTGCAGAGCGCGGACGTGAAGTTTTGGGTGGTGATGCTGCTGGTGCAATCCTTGCCCTACCTGGCAGCACTGGTCATGGCGCTGTTGTCGTCAATGCCACCGGCCACGGAAAAACCAGCGGAGCACGCTGCGGTCAGCGAATAACGCGCATGTGCGCACGCCAGACGGCGGCCAATGGTCGCCGTTTTGCTTTAAGATGGCGGCCTTCCCGCTTGACGCTGCCCTGGAGCTGCAATGACTGCCACCGCCACGCCCCTCTCCCCGACGCTGGAGCTTGCCTGCGCGTTGATTCGTCGCCCGTCCGTCACCCCGCTCGATGAAGGGTGCCAGGAGCAGATGATGCGTCGCCTGGCGGCCTGCGGCTTCACCCTTGAGCCCATGCGTATCGAGGACGTGGACAACTTCTGGGCTACTCACGGCGGCACTGAAGGCCCGGTGCTGTGCTTTGCCGGACACACCGACGTAGTTCCCACCGGCCCACGCGAAAAGTGGCAACACCAGCCCTTCAATGCCCTGATCGATGAACACGGCATGCTGTGCGGCCGTGGTGCCGCGGACATGAAAGGCAGCTTGGCGTCGATGATCATCGCCGCTGAGCGCTTCGTCGCCGAGTTCCCGAATCATAAAGGGCGCATCACCTTTCTGATCACCAGCGACGAAGAAGGCCCGGCCCATCACGGCACCAAAGCCGTAGTCGAGCGCCTGCGCGCCCGCAATGAGCGCCTCGACTGGTGCATCGTCGGTGAACCCTCCAGCACCACCCTGGTCGGCGATGTGGTGAAGAACGGTCGCCGCGGCTCACTCGGCTGCACCCTCACCGTACGCGGCAAGCAAGGCCATGTCGCCTACCCGCACCTAGCACGCAACCCGATTCACCTGGCAGCGCCAGCCCTGGCCGAACTGGCCGCCGAGCATTGGGATGACGGCAACGCCTTCTTCCCGCCCACCAGCTTTCAGATCTCCAACCTGAATGCCGGCACCGGCGCGACCAATGTGATTCCGGGTGAGCTGAAGGCCATCTTCAACTTCCGCTTCTC
The DNA here is from genome assembly GCA_945874835.1 of Pseudomonas synxantha. GTDB lineage: Bacteria > Pseudomonadota > Gammaproteobacteria > Pseudomonadales > Pseudomonadaceae > Aquipseudomonas > Aquipseudomonas synxantha_B. The sequence continues at coordinate 49,368 of CAMCJM010000001.1, forward strand.
AACCGAATCAACAGTCGAAGGCCTGCAACAACGTGCCGAGGCCATCCTTAACAAACACGGCCTGGATTTCGAGCTGGACTGGGCGCTGTCCGGCCTGCCCTTCCTCACCGAGCCGGGCGCACTGCTCGACGCCGTGGCGGCCAGCATCAAGTCGGTAACCGGCCGCGAGACCAAACCCTCGACCAGCGGCGGCACCTCAGATGGCCGCTTTATCGCCACCCTCGGCACCCAAGTGGTCGAACTCGGCCCGGTCAACGCCACCATCCACCAAGTCGACGAGCGCGTTCTGGCCAGCGACCTAGATGTTCTGACCGAGATCTACTATCAGACTCTGGTCAATTTGCTCGCATGAGTCTGATCTGCCCCATCTGCCAAGCTCCGCTGCACAGCCTCGACAACGGCGTGGCCTGCCCGGCTAATCACCGCTTTGACCGTGCGCGCCAGGGCTATCTGAACCTGCTGCCCGTGCAGCACAAAAACAGCCGCGACCCGGGCGATAACGCCGCCATGGTCGAAGCCCGCCGGCGCTTTCTCGACGGTGGCCATTACGCACCGCTGGCCAAGCGTCTGGCCGAACTGGCAGCCAGCTACAACCCGGCGCGCTGGCTGGATATCGGTTGCGGTGAGGGCTACTACACCACGCAGATCGCCGATGCCCTGCCGCAAGCCGACGGCTACGCCCTGGACATCTCCCGTGAAGCAGTCAAACGCGCCTGCAAACGTGCACCCCAGCTCAACTGGCTGGTAGCGAGCATGGCCCGCATGCCGTTGAGTGACGCCAGCTGCCAACTGCTGGCCAGCGTGTTCAGCCCGCTGGACTGGCAAGAAGCCAAACGCCTGCTCAGCCCCGGTGGCGGCCTGCTGCGCATGGGACCAACCCGCGAGCACCTGATGGAATTGCGCCAAAAACTGTATGACGATGTGCGCGACTATGATGATCAAAAACATCTGGAGCTGATTCCGCACGGCATGCGCCTGGCCCATAGCGAAACCCTGACCTTCAACCTGAAGCTGACCTGCAGCCAGGCACGCGCTGACTTACTGGCGATGACGCCGCACGGCTGGCGCGCCAGTGCCGAAAAACGCGCAGCCGTAATCGCCGAAGACTTCGACGTGACGGTGGCCATCCGCTACGACTGGATCGAGAAATCATGACCATGCGCCAACCCGACATTGAGATTTACCTGAAAGACGCCGACCACACCGCCATCGGCGAATGGCTCAGCAACGCACTGGGCACCTGCACGCCCTGGCAGCAAAAAGGTCAGACGTACAAATGCAAAGCCGGCGACGTACCCGTCACCTGGCTGCCCAAGGCCGTCGGCAAATGGCACAGCCTGCTACTGGAAAGCGACACCACGCCCTGGGCAGACGACCTCGCCTGCGCCCAAGCCGCCTTCGCCGCACTGAACGTCGAAGTGCGCTGCGCACCGGGCGGCTGGCAAGAAGAAGAAAGCGACGAACAAGCCGACCGCTGGATGCGCATCAGCACCGATGGCGTAGAAGAGATCACCTGGCGCACGGCTTAAGCCTGCATAACACGGCGCAACCCACAGCGCATCCGCACCAGCCGCGCATAACGCGTGCTTTGGCCATCGGTGGCCAGGCAATTAATTGGTAAGCGTTTGATCACGCGAAGAAATTTTCTGCAGCAAGGGTTGACACACCCACCCAATACGCGAATAATTCGCGCCACATCGGCTACGTAGCTCAGTTGGTTAGAGCATAGCATTCATAATGCTGGGGTCCGGGGTTCAAGTCCCTGCGTAGCCACCAAACAAAACAAGGGTTTAGCGAAAGCTAAGCCCTTTTTTGTTTGCGCGAGTGACTACAGCGTGACTACCACGCTTTCAGGCCTGCCAAGGATTGACGATGGCAACGCCCAGGTAGTCGAAGTGACGGACATTGCGCGTAGCCACACGCGCATCATGCAGAGCGGCAATGGCAGCAATCTGACCATCAGCCATATCAACGACCTGTAGTGGTCAAGTTTTCCCGGACACCAAGATAGGTGTTTTATCGACCGATTCCCGCTCAAAGACGGAGGGTGGTCGGTAGCCCAGTTTTGAATGCAGGCGGGTGCTGTTGTAGAAGCCCACGATGTAGTCGGTGATATCCCGAGTCG
>CAMCJM010000002.1 GCA_945874835.1 Pseudomonas synxantha
ACGAGTTGGCGCACCAACAGTTGTATGTGGCGGATGACACAGCGTTCAACGAATCCTTCGCCAGCTTTGTCGAGCACGAAGGCCTGCGCCAATGGCGTTCTGCACGTGGCTTGGCGGCCCGCGATCCGGCCCGCGATCCGGCTGGCGAACAGCAGCGCGAGCACTTTATCGCCCTGGTGCTGGCCAGCCGCGCTCGCTTGGCGCAGCTCTACGCCAGTGACCTGCCCGCGACTCAGGTGCGCGTGCGCAAAGCCGCTGAGTTCGAGCGGTTGCGCACGGAGTACCACGCCCTGCGTGAACGCCAATGGGCTGGCCAGGGGCGTTACGACAACTGGATCAACACGCCGATGAACAACGCCAAGCTGCTGCCCTTTGGCCTCTATGATCAATGGGTGCCGGCTTTTGCCGCGCTGTTCGAGCAGGTTGACCGCGACTGGCCGCGCTTTTATGAGCGCGTCGCCGCCCTCGGCCAGCTGCCCGAGGCGCAGCGGCATCAAGCGTTGACGGACTTATTGGCCGTTACGCAGAACTAAGGGACGGCACAGACAGTCCACATCCATGTCATCGATGTTCACGCAAAAAGGAGCAGGCCATGAACAAACTCACCCTCGGCGTACTGTTAGCGCTGACCAGCACCAGCCTGTTGGCTGTACCCAAGCCCTGCGAAGAACTGCGCGCGGAGATTGAAGTGAAAATCCAGGCCGCTGGCGTGGCCAGCTACACCCTGGAAATCGTGCCCAACGACGAAGCGCAAGACCCGAGCATGGTGGTCGGCAGCTGCGATGGCGGCACCCAGAAGATTATTTACCAGAAGAACGGCTAAGTGTCGGCTGGGTAGCCGTAGGTTGGGTTGAGACGCGCAGCGACGAAGCCCAACGAATGCCCCAGCCCAACTAGCGTATAAACGCCCGATGCAACTCCGCCAGGCTGTGGAAGTGATAGGTCGGCGCTTCAGCGTGCAGCTCGGCAAAACTGCCAAAGCCATAACCCACGGCGGCCGCATCCAGGCCGTTGCGTTTGGCACCAATCAAATCGTGCTTGCGATCGCCGATCATCAGCGTGCGCTCCGCTGGCAGTTGTTCCTGTTGCAGCAGGTGGGCGATCAGCTCGACTTTGTCAGTGCGTGTGCCGTCCAACTCGCTGCCGTAGATCACCTTGAAGTGCTTCGCGAAACCAAAGTGCTTAGCAATCTGCTCGGCAAACACCGTCGGCTTGCTGGTGGCGATGTACAGCGTGCGCTGCTGGTTTTGCAGCAATTGCAGTAACTCGCCCACGCCGTCGAACAGCAGGTTTTCATACAACCCCACCTCGCGAAAACGCTCGCGGTAATGGCTCACCGCCTGCCAGGCGGTGGCCTCGTCAAAGCCGTAGCTGTGCATAAAACACTGCAGCAACGGTGGGCCGATAAAGTGCTCCAGCGCCTGCAAATCAGGCTCAGCAATGCCCAGCTTGGCCAGCGCATGCTGCACCGAGCGGGTAATCCCTTCGCGCGGGTCGGTGAGGGTGCCGTCGAGGTCAAACAGGATGTTCTGGTAGTGCATCACGGGTTCGCTCATCAGCCGGCATAGCCTTCCAGCAAGTGTTGGTCTTTCAAACGCACGTAGTTGGCGGCGCTGTAGCTGAAGAAGTTGCGCTCTTTGTCCGTCAACGGCCGTGCTTGTTTCACCGGGCTGCCGACATACAAAAAGCCGCTTTCCAGCACCTTGCCCGGCGGCACCAGAGAGCCGGCACCGATCACCACCTCATCCTGCACCACCGCGCCGTCCATGATGATGCTGCCCATGCCGACCAGAATACGGTTACCCAGGGTGCAACCGTGCAGGGTGACGTTGTGGCCGACGGTCACTTCATCGCCAATGATCAGCGGGTAGCCGTCCGGGTTGAACGGCCCTGCATGGGTGATGTGCAGCACGCTGCCGTCCTGAATGCTGCTGCGCTCGCCGATGCGGATGCGGTGCATGTCGCCGCGAATCACCACCAGCGGCCACACCGAGCTGTCGCTGCCGATTTGTACATCGCCCAGCACCACGGCTGAGACGTCGACAAACACCCGCTCGCCAAGCTGCGGGGTGAACTCTTGGTAGGTACGAATCGCCACGATAGAAATCTCTTGGGCTGCGGGAAAGCTTGATTGTAATTAAGATGGCCCCCATGTCGGGTGATATCACGTCAGGCGAGTTGCCCATCGTCTGCGCCCAGCCCTTTTCCCTTCGCTACAGGTGCCTTGTTGTGACCGCCACTAATCCCCTGCTGCACGCCTTCGACCTGCCGCCCTACAGCGCCATCCGCCCGGAGCACGTAGAGCCGGCCATTGAGCAGATTCTGGCCGACAACCGCGCCGCCATGAGCCGCCTGCTGGAACAACAGGCCGCCGACCCAAGCTGGGACGGCCTGGTGCTGGCTCTGGATGAACTGGGCGCGCGTCTGGGTCAAGCCTGGAGCCCGGTCAGCCACCTGAATGCGGTGTGCAACAGCGCCGAACTTCGCGCGGCCTACGAGGCCTGCCTGCCCAAGCTGTCCGAATACTGGACCGAAATCGGCCAGAACCAACCGCTGTTCCAGGCCTATCAGAAGCTGGCCGCAAGCCCGGCAGCCGCCGGTTTCGATGTGGCGCAGAAAACCATCCTCGAACACGGCCTGCGCGACTTCCGCCTGTCCGGTATCGACCTGCCCGCCGAGCAGCAAAAGCGCTACGGCGAGATTCAGATGAAGCTGTCCGAGCTGGCCAGCAGCTTCTCCAACCAGTTGCTCGATGCCACCCAGGCCTGGACCAAGCACGTGACTGACGAGGCCGCGCTGGATGGTCTGACCGATTCAGCCAAGGCGCAGATGCAGCAAGCCGCCGAGGCCAAGGGGCTGGACGGTTGGCTGATCAGCCTGGAATTCCCCAGCTATTTCGCGGTGATGACCTACGCCAACGACCGCGCCCTGCGCGAAGAGTTGTATGCCGCCTACTGCACCCGCGCCTCCGATCAGGGGCCGAATGCCGGGCAGAACGACAACGGCCCGGTGATGAACGAAATCCTCGCCCTGCGTCAGGAACTGGCCAAGCTGCTGGGCTTCGGCAACTACGCCGAGCTGAGCCTGGCCAGCAAAATGGCTGAGAGCACCGAGCAGGTGCTGAGCTTCCTGCGAGATCTGGGCGTACGCGGCAAGCCGTTTGCTGAACAAGACCTGCGCGAACTGCAAGCCTTTGCCGCTGAACAGGGCTGCAACGAGCTGCAAAGCTGGGACGTCGGCTACTACAGCGAGAAGCTGCGCGAGCAGCGCTACAGCATTTCCCAGGAAATCCTGCGGGCCTACTTCCCCATCGACAAGGTGCTGACCGGCCTGTTCGCCATCGTCGAGAAACTCTACGGCATCCAGATCAGCGAGCTGTCCGGCTTCGACACCTGGCACCCGGATGTGCGCCTGTTTGAAATCAGCGAAAACGGCGCGCATGTCGGGCGTTTCTTCTTCGACCTCTACGCCCGCGCCAACAAACGCGGCGGCGCGTGGATGGACAGCGCGCGTGACAAACGCCGCACGGCCGATGGCACGCTGATCAGCCCGGTGGCCAACCTGGTGTGCAACTTCACCCCGGCAGTCGGCGGCAAGCCAGCACTGCTGACCCACGATGAAGTCACCACCCTGTTCCACGAATTCGGCCACGGCCTGCACCACTTGCTGACCCGCGTTGAACACGCTGGCGCGTCGGGCATCAACGGTGTGGCCTGGGATGCCGTGGAGCTGCCGAGCCAGTTTATGGAGAACTGGTGCTGGGAGCCGGAAGGCCTGGCGCTGATCTCCGGCCACTACGAGACCGGTGAGCCGCTGCCACAGGACCTGCTGGATAAGATGCTGGCGGCGAAGAACTTCCAGTCCGGCTTGATGATGGTGCGGCAGATCGAGTTCAGCCTGTTCGACTTCGAACTGCACGCCACCCACGGCGACGGTCGCAGCGTGCTCGACGTACTCGAAGGCATCCGCGCGGAAGTCTCGGTAATGCGTCCACCGGCCTACAACCGCTTCCCCAACAGTTTCGCGCACATCTTCGCCGGTGGTTACGCGGCCGGTTACTACAGCTACAAGTGGGCCGAAGTGCTGAGCGCCGATGCCTTCTCCAAGTTCGAGGAAGAAGGCGTGTTCAACAGCGCCACCGGCCAAGCCTTCCGCGAGGCGATTCTGGCCCGCGGCGGCTCGCAGGCACCGACGGTGCTGTTTGTCGATTTCCGTGGCCGCGAGCCGAGCATCGACGCCCTGCTGCGCCACCTCGGTCTGAGCCAGGAGGCCGCATGAGCGACGCACCCGTGACCATCACCGCCAAACGCTTTATCGCCGGGGCCGTCTGCCCGGCGTGCAGCGAAATGGACAAGATCCAGATGTGGAATGTCGACGGCGTACCCAACCGCGAATGCGTGGCCTGCGGCTACGCCGACACCCTGGACGAGCGCGGCAACTCGGTGCCGAAAGAGCTGCCTACACGGGTCAATACCAGCGCCCTGAAACCCAAGGCACCTGATCCGAAAGTGCAGGCGGTGCAGTTCTTCCCGAATCCGAAACTGAAAAAATAGCCGGGAGCTATTTTTAACGTCGCGCAGCGACGGCCCGCAGGGTGGCCGCCAGGGATGGCAGGCCATAAAAAATAGCCGGGCGCTACTTTTAACGCCGCCCAGCGAAGCCCAACAGGTACTCATGTATCACGTTGGGCTTCGTCGTTTGGGGGCGGTGAATGTGCCCGTATACGCCTGATCAGCGGCGGTACTTCTGGATCACATTGAGGAAGAAAATCAGGCTCCCCACGCCCGCGACCAGCATCAGTATGATTGGCCCCCAGTGGCCGACCAATGCCTGCGCGCCTTCCAACAACAGGCTGCTCAGGTATGTCCGGTTACCTGATGAATTTGGCACATAAACGCCCTGCTGCCAGGTGTTATAGGCCCCGAGTAACGGCAATAAACTCAGCGGTAACAGCAGCAAACACAACCAATAGCCGGCGTTGTTGGAGGCGAATAAATCTCTTGGCCGGTAGCTTTCCTGAATCAGGCGCAGGCTGCAAAACCCGACATAGGCGATGCCGCCGAAAATCAGATAAGACGAATAGTTGCCCGGAGTTCTCCATATCGCCATCAGGGTGAACGCACCCAGTGGCAGAAACAGCAGCGTCCAGATCGTCAGAAAAACAAACTTCATGCAGCCCTCAAAACAACGCTAACTGGTTGCTGTCCTCTGCCGCCACCGGTACTGGCGCAGGTCTGTCAGGCGCGGTTGCCAGCCGCTCAGCCAAGCCGGCCGCGCGCTCGGCGCGGGTGGCGACGGCTTCGCTCAAGCGGGCGGGTAAGGCCCAGATTTCCACCTTGTGTTTGGCGCGGGTGATGCCGGTGTAGAACAGGCTGCGGCTGAGCAAGGGGCTGGGCAGTTCGGGCAGCACCAGCAGCACTTCGGCAAATTCCGAGCCCTGACTTTTATGCACGGTCATGGCGAAGGCGCTGTCGTGGCTGGGCAGGCGGGCCGGGGCGAAGGGACGGTAGCCGTCTTCGCCTTCAAAAAAGACGCGCAGGCCGTATTCAGTGTGCAAGCAGATGCCGATATCGCCGTTGAACAGGCCGAGGGCGTAGTCGTTCTGCCGCACCATCACCGGCCGGCCGACATACCAGCGCTCGCGGCTGGCCACCTGGCTGCGGCGTTTGATCCGCGCTTCCAACGCTTCGTTGATCCTGGCCACGCCCCAGGCCCCTTCACGCTGAGCGCAGAGCGCGCGAAAGGCATTGAACGCGGCGAAGGCGGCGGCGGGGTCGGCGCTTTTGGCGGCGCTGATAAAGGGCGCGTAGCCTTGATCCAGACGCTCCAGCAACTCGTTGGGCGTCGGCGTGGCAATCCAGGTCAGGTCACTGCGGCCTTCCTTGAGCAGGTTGAGCGTGCCGCTGACATCGCCGCCATTAATGCGCCGCGCCAGTTCGCCGATGCCGCTGTCACCGGCAAAGCGGTGGCTGTGGGTGAGCAGCACCACCGCATCGCCCAGTTGCGAGGTCGGCTGGCTGACCGGCACCTGCTGGCCGGTGATGCGTTGCAGTTCGTTCGCCGCTTGGGCATCAAAGCCACGGCCCTCGCAGAGTTCGGCAAACACCGCGCCGGCTTCCACGGCGCACAGTTGGTCTTTATCGCCGAGCAGGATCAATCGCGCAGTGGGCGGCAGCGCATCGAGCAGTTTGGCCATCAGCGCCAGATCGACCATCGACGCTTCGTCCACCACCAGCACATCCAGCGCCAGCGGATTGGCCGCGTGATGGCGCACTTGCGGGCTGTCGCCCCGGCTGCCGAGCAGGCGATGCAGGGTGCGCGCCTCATCCGGCAGCGCGGCTTTGATTGCCTCGCTGACCGGCAACTCGGCTTTGGCATTACGGATCGCTTCGGCCATGCGCGCAGCGGCTTTGCCGGTGGGAGCGGCCAGGCCGATGGCCAGCGGAGCGCCGCCCGGATGTTCGCAATCGGGTTGTTCAAGCAGCGCCGCCAGCAAGCGCACCACGGTGGTGGTTTTGCCGGTGCCGGGGCCGCCTGAGATCACCGCCAGCTTACGCCGCACCGCTTGCGCGGCGGCCAGGCGCTGCCAGTCGGGTTGCTGTTGGTTAAAGGCAAATAGTCGGGTCAGGCTTTCACTGAGTTGGGCTTCATCCACCTCGGGCAAATCGGCGGCACGTTGCAGCAACTGCTCGGCCAACTGGCGCTCATAAGCCTGATAACGCGCCAGATAGAGGCGGCCATGCTCAAGGATCAGCGGTGTGAAAGCGCCCTCGCCGCCGACCAACGCGGATGCCTGCAACTGCGCCTGCCAGTCCGCCAGTTTCGGCAGGTTGAAGGCATGCTCCGGCCAAGGCCGCTGCCCGGCCATGCGCACCAACGGCAGGCAGACATCACCCTTGTCCAACGCCATACACAGCAGCGCCGCTGACGCCAAGACCACCGGCGACGCCTGCGGATCAAGGCGCTGCAAGCTGGCGACCAGTGCGCGCTCCAGCGGGCCAAGAGGCAAATCAGTAAGGTTCATATTGCCTTCCCGTAGGGTGGATGACGCTTCACCCATCCACCGTTGACCGTGGTGGATGAAAACAGTGTCATCCACCCTACGCAACCCATCTGTGTCGATCCCGTAGCCCGGATGCAATCCGGGGCATGCGTGAGGCGGTGCGATGACCGTTCCCGGATTGCATCCGGGCTACTCGGCAACATCATTTACCCTCCGCAAACAAGGTATCCAGCGCATCCAGCAGCCCATCGCTGGGCCGCGAGAAGTACACCCCGGCGCTCGGCATGCCGCGCAGAAACAGGTAGTACGCGCCGCCCAGCTGCTCATTCTGGAAGTCATCCAGGCGCTGACGCAGGAAGCGCCGCAGCGCCACCAGGTAGATCAGGTATTGCAGGTAGTAATGCTCGGCGGCCAGGGCGTGCAGCAGGCGTTCGCCGCCGTAGTAGCTGGCGTCCGGGCCGAGACAGTTGGACTTGTAGTCGGCAATGTACCAGCGTCCGTCGTGCTCAAACGTGAGGTCGATAAAACCCTTGAGAAAGCCCTTGAGGCTGTCGAATTCAAGCCGCGCCGCCGCCTCACGCATCGGTGCGGCCAGGCCATGCGCCGGGTCGCAGAGAATCGCGCGCAAACGCTGCACATCCAGACCGGCCAGGGGGAAGGTAAAGCCCAGCTCGGGCAAGCGGCGCGTCGGATTCAGACCAGCTAGGGTCAGACCATTGCCGTCCAGATCGGCGTCGATCACCTGTTGCAGATGGTCAAGCGCCACGGCCAGCCAGTCGTTGCTGATGCCGTGGCCGCTCAGCCCCGGCTCGATCAGCTCAGCCAGCGCGCCTTTGCCGCGCGCCCAGTCTTCGAGGATGGCGTGCAGGCAAGTACCGGCGCGCGCACCACGGGGGAAGGCGAAAAAGCCCGTGCCCGGCTCGCTGGCGTCCGGCAGCACCAAGCCGTCGCGGTCCGGGGCTTCCATGTGCATACCGGCGGCCAACCCGGAGAAGCTGCCGATGCGCCAGGCGCTGTGCAGGCTGCGCTGCAAGGTGGCGAGTTGCTGCGGGGCCGGGGCGCGTTGTTCACCGGCGGCGCTGGCTTCGCTGTCACGCAACGGCTGAAGGGCCATCTGGCCTTGGCTGCTGGCGATCAACTGTTCGACTTCCGCACGCAAACCCTGCGGGCTGAGGTTTTGCAGGTGGCCGGCCAGTTCGGCGAGGGCATCTTCACCCGGCAATGCGCGGCCGTGCAGCAGCCAGGCCAGGGCGCTGCTGTGCAGACCGCTGTCGCCGAGGGTGCCGTCCTTTTTCGGTTTGCAGTCCACCGGCCCCCAGTGCAGCCACAAGCGATCGCGCGCGCGGGTCAAGGCGACGTAGGTCAGGCGCAGTTTTTCGGCGAAGCGTTCGTGGCGGGCGCGCTCGCGGTGCACGTCGAGCTGTTCGCTGCCGAGGTCCAGCAGCGGCGTGCCGTCGTCGGCGTGGCAGCTGATGTCTTCATGCTGGCGTAGCAGCGCGCCGTCCCACAGGTAGGGGCAGAACACCAGCGGGTATTCCAGGCCCTTGGAGGTGTGGATGGTGACGATCTGCACCCGTTCGGCATCGCTTTCCAGGCGCAGCAAGGCGTCTTCGCCATGGGCCTCGGCGCTGCGCTGGGCGTTGAACCAGGCGAGTAATTGCTCCAGACCGGGCCGTTGCAGGCTTTCGGTTTGCAGCAGCTCGGCCAGGTGCAGCAGGTTGGTCAGGCGGCGCTCGCCATCGACCAGGGCCAGCAGGCGCTGGGCCACTTGCTGCTCATCCAGCCAGGCGCGGAAGGCGCGCATAAAACCCTGTTGTTGCCAGAGTTGGTGGTAGCGCTCGGCGGCTTCGCGCTCGCGGTCCCAGGCTTGGGTATCCTCGCTGCAGGCGGCCAGATCGGCGGCGCTGCGGCCCAGCAAACGGCTGGCCAGGGCATAACGCAATGCGCCCTCGCGGCCCGGTTCGGCGTAGGCAGCGAGCACGGCGGACAGCTCATCGGCCTCTTCGCTGTGCCAGACGTTCTCCTTGCCCCGGCGCACGCTGGGCACGCCACGGGCGGCCAGCTCGGCAGCCACTTCGCCAGCCTGACGGTGACTGGCGACCAGCACGGCGATATCGCCGCCCTTTAACGGCGTATGGATACCCGACTGTTCGAAATAGGCCTCCCCCCGGCTGCTGGCGCTTAGCACGGACGCGATTCGCCGGGCCGTATCCCGCGCCACCAACGCCCCCGCTTCACCCTTGCCCAGGTAGTCGTTATCCAGCCAGACCAACGCCAGCGGTGCGTCGGTTTCATCCTCAATACGCGGCAACACCAGTTGCGCCCGCGTCTTGCTGCTGGCCCCGACCTGCTGGTAAGCCAAGCCCTTCTCGGCAAAGGGCATGGGCCGGTCGAACAGCTGATTCAGTGCGGCGATCAGCTCGGGCGTAGAGCGGTGGTTGGTGGCCAGGCTGTACTGGCGCGCGGCTTCGCTGCGGGCTTTTAAATACGTGGCTAAGTCGGCACCGCGAAACGCATAGATGGCCTGCTTAGGGTCCCCCACAAAACACAGGTCGCCCGCCTGGCTACTGCGCGCCTCGCTGACTACGTCAGTTCCTCGCTCAGGGCTCGCCGTACAGCCAGTACTGTCTCGCCCTTCGCTCGGAGCCTTCCTTGCCAGCAAGTCGCTCGCTACGCCAGGGTTTGAATAGATACGATGAAACACCCGGTATTGCACCGGGTCGGTGTCCTGAAACTCGTCGATCAGCGCCACCGGGTATTGCGTGCGCAGGGTGCTCGCCAAGTGCTCGCCGCCTTCGCTTTGCAAGGCCTGCTGCAGTTTGTTGAGCAGGTCATCGAAGGCCAGCAGGCGTTGCGCCGCTTTGCGTGCGGGCAGTTGCTCGTTGAGTTGATGGATCAAACGCACCTGCAGGTCGATCAGGCGTTGCTCGGCTTCGGGTTGCGCCGCATCCAGCGCATCGCAGAGTTCCTGCAGCGCAGCGGCCAGCGGATTGGCCGGGGCTTCGCAGCCCTTCTTGCTGGCCTTGTTCAGCCCTTCGCGGGCCAGCCGGCGGTGTGCTTCGGTCTTGCTGAACAGCGCAGCGGCGTCGCTGAAATAACCGTCCAACTCAGCCTGCCAAACGCTCAGCTTGGCCGCGTTGCACATATTGCTTTTGAAGCCGTCAAAGGCCTTGAGCTGCGCCAGCCAGCCTGCGCTTTCGCCCTGCCAAAGACGCTGCGCCTGCTGCCAGGCGGCACGCAGGGCGCTCATCTCGCTGCGCGTGCCGGGTTGCGGTTCGATGCGCAGATAGGGTTTGCCCAAGTGATTGCGCAAACGCTGACGCAGAACCTGCGGAGTGATTTTCTGCTGCACCAGAAACGCCGCCCATTCCGGCTCGGCGCTGGCCAGTTCATGCCGCCAAAGATCGGCGAGCAGAGCGTCGATAATTTCGCGGTCGTCGTGGGTGAGTTCGTTGTCAAAATCGCCACCTGCTTCAAACGCGGCGTCCTGCAAGGCGCGCTGGCAGAAGCCGTGGATGGTGAAGATCGCCGCCTCGTCAAAACCGTGCACCGCTAGCAGCAAACGCCGGTGGCTGGCGGCATCCGGGTACTGGGCGTGCAGCGCATTAAGCAAGGCGTCGTCGCCCGGCCCTTGTTCATACACCGCCAGCAAATCGGCCAGGCGCTTACGAATGCGCTCGCGCAGCTCGGCGGTGGCGGCGGTGGTAAAGGTCACCACCAGAATCTGGCTGACGTTGAGCTGCTTCTCCAGCAACAGGCGCGCGTACAACGCGGTCAGGGTCCAGGTTTTGCCGGTGCCGGCGCTGGCCTCGATCAGCGAGCGGCCGGTGAAGCTGTCGTGCAGCAGGTTCAGGCTGGCGCTGCTCATGCTTCGTCCTCGTCACTGTCTTGCAGGGCGTCCAGCGCCGGGCCGTAGAGTTGTTCGGCGAGCGCTTCAAAGCGTTCGTCCAGCGGCTCGCGGTCGCGGAAGGCCAGGGCGTTCCAGGGGTCTTGGCCTTCGCCGGTCATAAAGTCATTGCCTTGCCACATCACCCGCGCTTCGCTGCGGGCGGCGTCAATCGGCTCTTTTCGCCCGGCGTTGCGCCATTTGCGGGCAAAACCGTAGCTGCACTTGGCGAACAGCGGCAGCGGCTCGCACAGTGCGCTTTTGTAAGCTTCGAGCCAGGGCAAGAGCAGCTCACGGGCATTGGCCAACGCGCCCAGACGCCATTCGCTTTTCGGCGAGAGCAGGCGGCTGTCGCGGCTGATGTCGGGGCTGGCGGCGCAGTTGAGCAGCAGATGGCGCAGCCAGAACGGTGCCAGCTCCCAAGCGCCAAGATCACGCAGGCGGTAATCAAACAACCCTTCACTGGTCACGCCATCCAGCCAGCCGTGGATGCGCACACCGGCCAGTTCGATATCGACCAACAGCGGTTGCGGCGCGTCATCCGGGCGCTCGTCGAACAGGGTCGGCGCAAAGGCGCGGATCGGCCCGCGAATCTGCCCCCAGTGCGCCTGGCCCAGTTCGCCCACCGGCAGCCAGCCGGAAGCCGCCGCCACGGCGCGCTCTTCACGCTCGCTCCAGTCGCGCTCGACGGCCTGCAGTGCCAACTGGCGCAGGCCGTGCTGGCTGGTCCACTCGACACTGAAAGGCTCGTCACCGGCTAGGGCTTCCTCGGCCTGTGCCAAACGCAGGCCGAGGCGTTGTTCCAGCAGGTAGCGCGCCGGGTGTTTGAAACAGTGAATCAGCTGGCTTGGTTCGATGCTTAACCCGTCCGCATCCGGTGCATCCAGAGCGCTGGCAAAGGGCGCAGGGGCTTGCACCGCCTGACTCAAACGCTGCGCGGCGTGGAACCAGGGCGCGGCAAAGCCGGCATGGCGGTTGCCGGCGAAGTTGCCTGGGGCGAAGGGCTGTAGCGGATGGTGATGGGTGATATGGGCGCTGGCATTTTCGCCGGTCTCAGATTCGTCGCGGCTAAAGCGGGGTGCCGCCCAGCCCCTCCCACAATCACTTTCACAAACAGCGGTGAGGTCGACTACATCCAGCAGTTCGCTGACCAGTACCGAAGGCGGCAGCTCGGCGTTGCTGCGCGGGTCGCGGCCGACGTAGCTGAGGTACAGGCCGCCACGGGCTGAGAGCAAAATTTCCAGCAGCAAGTAACGGTCATCCAGCCGCCGGGCGCGGTCGCCGCGGCGGGGCTTCTGGCCGATCAGGTCAAAGCCCGCTGCCGGGGTGCGGCGTGGCAAGGCACCGTCATCCAGACCGAGCAGGCAGACCAGACGAAACGGCAGGCTGCGCATCGGCACCATGGTGCAGAAGGTCACCGCGCCGGTGAAAAAACCGGAGGCTGCGCTGCCCTGCTCCAGGGCGGCAGTCAGTTGCTGGCGGATCAACGCCAGTTCAATTGGCCGCTCAACCCCCGAGGCGTCGCCCTGCTCTTTGAGCGTTGCGCAGGCCTTGGACAGCAGCAACAGGGTGTCACCGGCCTCGCGCTCATCGAACAACTGATCAATCAGCCCTTGCAGGGACTCGGCCCATTCGCCCAGGGCGCGCGGCCGTTGCAGGCTCTGCGCCAGCGCGGCCAAACGCTCGACAAAACCGGCCAAGCGCCCGAGCAGTTGTGCGCGGCCACCTTCCAGCGCATCCAGCGGCCAACTGTCGCCCAGCAACGGCGCAGCCAGACCGGCCAACTGCGGCGGCGCGGCAAAGCCCAGCAGCAGGCGGTCCAGCCCTTGCCGCCAGGTAAAGGCCGCGTCTGCCGGCAGGCCCAGTTGCTCACGGTGCGTTTCATCACGGCCCCAGCGCACGCCCGCGTCGCGCAGCCAGTCGCGCAGCAGCGGTAAATCTTCGGCTTCGATACCCGCACGGCGGGCAATAGATGGCTGTTCCAGCCAGGCCAGAATTTCTTCGGCGGCAAAGCGGCTGTCCGGCAGCGCCAGCAGGTTGAGAAAGGCTTCGATCAACGGAATTTCTGCGCGCAGGCTACGGTCGGCCAGGCTAAACGGCACGCGCGGCACACCTTCACGCGGGGCAAACACCGCTTCGATATAGGGCGCATAGCGCTCAATGTCCGGGGTCAGCACCACCACCTGATCGGGCGTCAGCGCGGGGTCGGCGGCAAAGCGTGCGAGCAACTGGTCATGCAGGATTTCCACTTCGCGCAGCGGCGAGTGGGCGACGTGCAGCTCCAGCGAGCGGTCGTCCTCACGCAGCAGCAAACGTTCATCGGCAGTGCGGGTGCGCAGGCGCAGGATGTCGTTCTGCAATGCCTGCAACAGGCTGGCGTCGTGCAGGTCTTCATCTTCGGAATACAGGCCGATTTCCTGACTGCCCTCGCTGGACGCCAGGCTGAACAGGCTGTCGAAAAAGTCGCGGCCCTGCTTGCCCAGGCTGGCCAGTAATGGATGGCCGACATCCAGATACCAGTCTTCTGGGTTGGCTTCGGGTTGCCGCGCCAGTTCACGGATATCGCGAATCTCGCCCCAGGCTTCGCGGCACGGGTTGAGGGCAAAAATAATCACCTCGGTGTGCCGCGCCAGTCCTTCCAATACACGCATATGATGCGGCGGCAGCGAGCTGATGCCGAACACCAGCACGCGCTCGGGCAGCCCGGCGATGGGCGTGGCGTCATACAGGCGGGTGAGCAGCTCTTCCAGCAATCGCGCGCGGTGTGGATGACCGTCCTTCGTCAGCTCGCGCCAGAGCAGCGCTTGCCAGGCTTCATCCGGGCCGAGATCAAGCTGCTCGTTGCGTTCCCAGGCAGCCAGCCAGTCGTCGCGATACAGCAGGTATTGGTCGAATACGTCGGCGATCTTGACGGCCAGCGACAGTCTTCTGCGTTCATCGCCACCGTCCAGGTAATGCGCCAGACGCGGCGCTTCGGCCAACTGAGCGGGCTCGCACAGCCAGTCATACAAGCGCCAGCTCAAACTGCTGGGGCTGAACGCCGATTGCTCCGGCAACTGCCCCAGGCACAGGCGCGAGACGTCCCAGACGAACTTGGCTGGCAGTTGCACCTCCAGCTGCATGGCAATGCCCTGCTTGCGCGCAAGCTCCAGGGTCAGCCAGCGCCCCATGCCCTGACTCGGCACCACCATCAAGGCGGCTGCAAACGGTTCGCGCATTGGCGTGGCGAGCAGCGTGGTGGCCAGTTCGCCCAGGGTTTCCAGATCGGCAGCGTGGTAAAGAGTGAGCATGGTGGGCAGGCTGTCTTGGCGGAGTCGGTAGGGTAACCAGTATCACTCACCTGTGCGACAGAGGGTGTCGCACAGGTGGTGGTTGCAGGACGGAAGCGTCTGAGCCGAGCCCAGGGCATCCGCTCAGACGATTCAGGCCTAATCGTTGCCGGTGGAGGGACTGGCGGATACCGCAGGCTGCTCCCCGCGCCAGATATACCAGGCGAAAAACAGTGCCATCAGCAGGTAGCCATGGACGAAGTCCGGGGCGGCGTACCAGGCCAGCTTGGGCGCGTGCATCAGACCGACGAAAGACAGGCCCGCCGCCACCAAGGCAAAGGCCGTGGCTTGGCGAAATTGGCGATCAATCACGGCTGCGGTCATGGCACCCAGCAAGATGGCGGTGAACATAGCGCCCTGGCCCAGTGCGGAGATTGCTGGCGAGATGCCTTCCAGCACTTGGGGTGCACCGCGACTGAAGCGGGTCATCAGGTAGTTGGCAAAGTACGGCAGCATGGCCAGGGCCACCGCCGGGTAGTAGCGCGCGTGGTTGCTGTTAAAGGCGGTGGCGATCATCGACATGCCGACAAACACCAGAATCGGCGCGACCACGGCCACGGGAATCAGCGCGGCGATAAAGGCGATCAGGCCAAACATCGTCGCCAGGCCATACACCGCGCCATTGAGCAGGCTGTAGCCGCGACCTGCGCCCATCCATTTCGAGCCAACCGTGGCGATGTAGACGGTGGTCGGGAACACCCCGCCGAACAGCGCACCGAGCAGGGTACCCGCGCCATCCACCGCCTGACATTCACGCACGCTGTAACGGTCGCCGGCCGCGCTCATGGCTTCGACGTTGTTCATGGTTTCGATGGCGTTGTACAGGGTGATCGGCAGGATCACCGTCATCAGGGCCAGCAGGCTGGTGAACAGCAGGCCCAAACCTTCATACCAGGCCAGATTGGGCAGCAGCGGGTAAAAACCGAGGTGAGTGAAGGCATCGCTGAATTTGCTGCTATCGGCTGCGCCAGTCAGGTAAGCCAGCGCGGTGCCAATCAGGATGGCGAACAGTGAAGCCGGCAGACGAAACGGCATGCTCACCCGCGCCACCAGGCCGACAATGGTGATGGCCAGCACCAGCAGGCCGATCATGGGAATCTCCAGGGTTTTGAACAGCATCTCGCCGGCGATAAAGGTCAGCGCCACACCGGCAACGGCTCCGAGCATGGCCGGGCGCGGCAAGTTGCGTTGCACCCAGCCGCCGATCAGGCTGACCAGCATCTCGATGGCCCCGCTGATCAGGCAGGCGGCCACAGCCACTTTCCAAGCCAGCTCCGCATCGCCTGTCAGAGTCTTGGCAGGCAGCAACACGCCGAACAGAAACACGAACATGACCGGTGTGCTGATACCGTAAGAGAGTGCCGTGACATCGGCGCGGTTCTCTTGGCGTGCCAGCCGTGCCGCGCTCCAGGCGTAATAGAAATTACCGGCCATGACCGCCACGGCAGCGCCTGGCAAGACCTGCCCGTAGACGATCTCCGCCGGAAAGCCCATGCCCAGCATGCTGATGGCGATGATGACAAAGTTGGCGATGTTGTTCTGGAACAGGGCGAAGAAGGCATCGGTGTCCTCCTTCTTGTACCAGGGGTAGTGAACCGGGGCGTTCGACATGCTGTGCCTCTGCTGGATTTTTCAGTACGCAGCCTGTGTACTGGGCCGCGCAGTTTAACCATCCCGGCGAGGCAGACCAAACCATGCTGTGAGGCAGGAAAGCTGTATACCATGGTGGGTATCGCTCGCCGTGCATACTTGGCATGTGACTCATGGCCAATGATGGCTGTCGTTTTAGCGGTGTTTATTCAGGTTCAACGAGGTCTCAGATATGCCGTACAAGCATCAGGTCATTCCCTTGGTGGGACGCGCGGCGGGCGGGGAGAGTGCCGAGGAGGCGTTGCAAAGCATAGTCGACGGCTTCAAGCGCTTTCGCAGTGATGTCTTCCCGCAGCAGGAAGAGTTGTTTAAGAAGCTCGCCACTGCACAAAACCCGCGCGCCATGTTCATCACCTGCGCCGACTCGCGCGTGGTGCCTGAGCTGATCACGCAAAGCTCGCCAGGCGATTTGTTCGTCAACCGCAACGTCGGCAATGTGGTGCCGACTTACGGGCAGATGATGGGCGGCGTCTCCACCGCCATCGAATACGCGGTGTTGGCCTTGGGCGTGCAGCACATCGTCATTTGCGGGCACTCCGACTGTGGCGCGATGAAGGCGGTACTCAACCCCGATTCGTTGGAAGGCATGCCCACGGTCAAGGCCTGGTTGCGCCATGCCGAAGTGGCGCGCACGGTGGTGGCGCAGAACTGCAACTGCAGTAACGACCAGGAAACCCTCGCGGTGCTCACCGAAGAGAACGTCGTGGCCCAGCTCGACCACTTGCGCACGCATCCCTCGGTGGCGGCCAAACTAGCCCGTGGTCAGCTGTTTATTCACGGCTGGGTGTACGACATCGAAAGCTGCGAGATCAAAGCGTACGACTCGGAAAAAGGCGAGTTTCGCCTGATCGGCGACGGGCCGCTGCCCATGGCCACGCCCCGCGCCCGCTATTTGCCAAGCGCTTAACCCGCCGCGCGGCGCTCTGTCAGCGCCAGCTCCACGCCCAGCTGACGCGACAGGCACGGCCAGCGCTGCCAGGCCGCTTCGGTTTGCGGGCTGTGCAGGCGCTCGCGGTAGGCTTGTACGGAGGCCTGGGCAAAGCTGCTGTCGTCAAGCATGCCGTCAACGGCGTGTTGTACGGCTTCATCCAATTGATTGGCAAACGGCTCGCCGATCAGTTGATGGGCAATCAGGTTGGCAACAGTGGTGTCGAGCGGAATCAACGGCGCACCTAAGTGGCGGATATAGCGGTCGTTCACTTCTTCCACCAGGCGATGTGCCAGGTAGGCTTCATCGAGCAACCCCTCAAGCCCTTCATGCCCGTCCATCAAGGCCGGTGGATGCAGAAAGAACGCCTCGGCGACTTTCAGCACGGGCTTTATTTGCGCCTCAATACCGGCTTCTTGTGCCACCTCGTGGGCCGCTTGCAGCATCTCCGGCACCTGCTCGATATAGGCACTGATAAAGCGCAGCAACACCGCGTCAGTGTCGATGCTGGGCAGGCGGATAGACGGGTGTAACTGGTCCAAATGGCCCTGCATCTGCTTGGCCAACTGACCCGTAGTGGCTTCGTGTTGTAGCGCCTGCTGGATCAAAGGGTGCAATGCGGCAATATTCATGACGGCTCCTGAATGTAGGACATGGGCGAGAACCTTAGCTGCCTCAGTGCTGTGAGTAAGAATAGATTGTCATAAATATTAAACAGTTATTCGAATCAGCTATACACGTTGCCGATTTTTTGTCGCCGCAGCGGTCGCCGCGGTGCTCAGGCTAGGGCGATTTTTTACTGCTCATTTCGACCGGCGCGTTGCCAGGTCTAGAGCCCTGGCTATACTCAAAATCGCAAGGCAGTACCTGATAACTCCGAGTCAGCTGCGGCATCCAGCGTTTTTGCCTGTTTCTTCCTTTTGGAATATGGGCTGAACGGGCCGCCGACTGGGTCGTTGCATAACAAGAACAATCAAGGGGAACCCGCAATGACGCGACATCCACGAGTTTGGATGGGCCTTCTGTTGTGGCTGGTATTCAGCTCGGCGCACGCCAGCTGGGGTGTCAACATGACGCCAGGTGCCACCGAGGTCAGCCGCTCCGTATTTGATTTGCACATGACCATCTTCTGGATCTGCGTCGTAATCGGCGTGATCGTATTCGGCGCGATGTTCTGGTCGATGCTCGTTCACCGCCGTTCCGTCGGCCAGAAACCCGCCCATTTCCATGAAAGCACCACCGTCGAGATTCTCTGGACCGTGGTGCCGCTGCTGATCCTCATTGTCATGGCGATCCCCGCCACCAAGGTGCTGATCGATATCTACGACACCAGCGAGTCGGAACTGGATATCCAGATCACCGGCTATCAATGGAAGTGGCACTACAAGTACCTGGGTGAAGACGTCGAGTTCTTCAGCAACATGTCCACCCCTAGGTCGCAAATCGAGAACCGCTCCGCTAAGGGTGAACATTACCTGTTGGAAGTGGATGAGCCGATGGTCGTGCCTGTAGGCACTAAAGTACGCTTCCTGATTACGTCCGCCGACGTTATTCATTCCTGGTGGGTGCCGGCGCTGGCAGTGAAGAAAGATGCCATCCCCGGCTTTATCAACGAGTCCTGGACGCGCATCGAAGAGCCCGGCATTTACCGTGGCCAGTGCACCGAGCTGTGCGGCAAGGATCACGGCTTTATGCCGGTGGTGGTCGAAGCCAAGTCCAAAGAGGATTACGCCGACTGGCTCGCCGAGCGCAAACAACTCGCGGCCGCCGAGAAGGAGCTGACCAGTAAGGAATGGACCATGGACGAACTGATGGTGCGCGGCGAAAAAGCCTACGTGACCGCCTGCGCGGCCTGTCACATGCCCGGTGGTGAAGGGTTGCCGCCGATGTTCCCGGCACTCAAAGGTTCGGCCATTGCTGTCGGCCCGGCCAAGGGGCACATCGACATCGTTGTCAATGGCAAGCCCGGTACCTCAATGGCTGCCTTCGGCAAGCAACTCTCGGAAGTCGATATCGCCGCGATCATCACCTACGAACGCAATGCCTGGGGCAATGCGGTAGGCGACATGGTCACGCCAAAAGACATCCTCGCGTTCAAACAGGCTCAGGAGTAAGGACATGAGTGCAGTGATCGATCCGGGCCACGTTGGCCACGGTCATGCCGGACATGACCATCACCACGGCCCGGCCAAGGGCCTGATGCGCTGGGTGTTGACCACCAACCATAAAGACATCGGCACCATGTACCTGTGGTTCAGCTTCGCCATGTTCCTGCTCGGCGGGTCGATGGCCATGGTGATCCGTGCCGAGTTGTTCCAGCCGGGCCTGCAGATTGTGCAGCCGGAGTTCTTCAACCAGATGACCACCATGCACGGCCTGATCATGGTCTTCGGTGCGGTGATGCCGGCCTTTGTCGGCTTGGCTAACTGGATGATCCCGCTGATGATCGGCGCGCCGGATATGGCCCTGCCGCGCATGAACAACTTCAGCTTCTGGTTGCTCCCAGCAGCCTTTGGCCTGTTGGTCAGTACCCTGTTTATGGAAGGCGGCGGGCCAAACTTTGGCTGGACCTTCTATGCCCCGCTGTCGACCACCTACGGGCCGGAAAGCACCACCTTCTTTATCTTCGCCGTGCACCTGATGGGCATCAGTTCGATCATGGGCGCGATCAACGTGGTCGCCACCATCCTCAACCTGCGTGCGCCCGGCATGACCTTGATGAAGATGCCGCTGTTCGTCTGGACCTGGCTGATCACCGGCTTTTTGCTGATTGCCGTGATGCCGGTGCTGGCGGGCTGCGTGACCATGATGCTGATGGATATCCACTTCGGTACTAGCTTCTTCAGTGCAGCCGGTGGTGGTGATCCGGTGCTGTTCCAGCACGTGTTCTGGTTCTTCGGTCACCCCGAGGTGTACATCATGATCCTGCCGGCGTTCGGCGCGGTGAGTGCGATCATCCCGGCCTTCGCGCGCAAGCCATTGTTTGGCTACACCTCAATGGTCTACGCTACCGCAGCGATCGCTTTCCTGTCGTTTGTGGTTTGGGCGCACCACATGTTCACCGTGGGCATTCCGCTGACCGGCCAGCTGTTCTTTATGTACGCCACCATGCTGATTGCCGTACCCACCGGGGTGAAGGTGTTCAACTGGGCTAGCACCATGTGGCGCGGTTCGATGACCTTTGAAACGCCGATGCTGTTCTCCGTGGCCTTCGTCATTTTGTTCACCATCGGTGGTTTCTCCGGGTTGATGTTGGCCATCGCCCCGGCGGACTTCCAATACCACGACACCTACTTTGTGGTGGCGCACTTCCACTACGTGCTGGTGCCGGGTGCCATCTTCGGCATCTTCGCCTCGGCGTATTACTGGCTGCCCAAGTGGACCGGCCACATGTATGACGAAACCCTCGGCAAGCTGCATTTCTGGATGAGTTTTGTCGGCATGAACCTGGCGTTCTTCCCGATGCACTTCGTCGGGTTGGCCGGCATGCCACGGCGCATCCCCGACTACAACATGATGTTCGCCAACTTCAACATGGTGTCTTCGATCGGTGCCTTTATGTTCGGGGCCACCCAGTTGTTGTTCCTGTTTATCGTCATCAAGTGCATTCGTGGTGGTAAACCGGCTCCGGCCAAACCCTGGGATGGGGCTGAAGGGCTGGAGTGGTCAGTGCCATCGCCTGCGCCTTATCACACCTTCAGCACGCCGCCTGAAGTGAAATAGGAGAACGGCCGTGAGCGAAGGAATCAGTACCCGCGCCCTGGTCAGCCGCCTCTTGGTGGTAGTGGTGGTGATGTTCTGTTTTGGCGTCTTCGTCCTGCCGCCCTTCTATGACGCCATGTGCCGGGTATTTGGCATTAATGGCAAAACGGCCGATGCCTATCAGGGCGTGCAAACGCAGGACGATAGCCGTCAGGTGCGCGTGCAATTTCTCGCGACCAATGCCGCAGGGATGCTCTGGAGTTTCGGGCCCACGGCGGACGAGTTAACGGTGCACCCTGGCGAGGCGCGCGACATGCTGTTTATTGCGCACAACCCGACTGATCAACCCATGAGCGCGCAGGCTGTGCCCAGCGTTTCACCCGCGCGCGCCGCGGCTTTTTTCCACAAGACCGAATGCTTCTGCTTTACCCAACAAGTGCTGCAACCCGGGGAGCGTATCGAAATGCCGGTACGCTTTATCGTCGACCGTGACCTGCCCAAGGATGTTCATCACCTGACCCTGGGCTACACCCTGTTTGACATCACGGCGAGCAAACCGCCGGTTGCCCACGTGACCCTTGCCCGGGCGGCACAATAAGGAGAACAACCCATGTCGACTCACGAACAGTATTACGTTCCCGCGCAAAGCAAGTGGCCGATTATTGCCACCCTCGGGCTGCTGATTTCGTTCTACGGTCTTGGCACTTGGTTCAACGACCTGTCTGCAGAGCGTGACGCTTCAAACGGCCCGCTGATCTTTTTCATTGGCAGCCTGTTTTTGGCTTACATGCTCTTTGGCTGGTTTGGCAATGTGATCAAGGAGAGTAGCGACGGACTCTACAGCCCGCAGATGGACCGCTCCTTCCGCTGGGGCATGAGCTGGTTCATCTTCTCCGAAGTGATGTTTTTCGCCGCTTTCTTCGGTGTGCTGTTTTACGTGCGAACCTGGGCGGGCCCCTGGTTGGGCGGGGAAGGCGACAAAGGGTTGGCCAACATGCTCTGGCCAGGTTTTGAGTACAGCTGGCCGATGCTCAATACGCCTGATCCCAAGCTTTATCCAGCACCCAGCGGCACCATCAGCGCCTGGGGCCTACCGCTGATCAACACGCTGTTGCTGGTGGCTTCCAGCATCACCTTGACCTTTGCCCACCATGCGCTGCGCAAGAACCATCGAACCGCACTGACGCGTTGGTTGGCGCTGACGGTTATTTTGGGCATCGCCTTTTTGATTCTGCAGGTCGAGGAATACATCTACGCCTACAACGAACTGGGCCTGACGCTGGGTTCGGGGATCTACGGCGCGACCTTCTTTATGCTGACAGGCTTTCACGGCGCGCATGTCACCTTGGGCACTGTGATGCTCGTCATCATGCTGGTGCGAGTGATGCGCGGACACTTTACTCCCGAGCAGCACTTCGGCTTTGAAGCTGCTGCCTGGTATTGGCACTTTGTTGATGTGGTGTGGATTGGTTTGTTTGTTTTTGTCTACGTGATTTAACGCGGCTACCAGGTGACTTGGGGCACCAGTTGGCCGCTGTAGAAACCCCAGGCAATCAGCGCAACGGTCAATGCCGTGAGGGTGACGCGCACGGTCAGCGCATTGACCAGCCGTGCGGAGTGACCTTCATCTTTGACTAAGAAGAACAAACCGCTGAACAGGCTAATCAGTGTTGCCAGCAGTAACAGGACGATCGCGGCCTTGAGCATGCGTAACTCCCATGATGTCGGGGTGGGGAAATGTACTTCAGTCGCAGTATAGCCAGGCTCTACCCGCTGACAGGGTGCATGTCATGAATGGTTTTCGGCCTGGCTGGCTGCCCAGCGTCGTGGTGCTGCTGCTGTTGCCCTGCCTGATTGCCTTGGGTTTCTGGCAACTGGCGCGTGCCGAGGAAAAACGCATGCTGCTGGCCAGTTATGAGGCGCAACAACAAGCTTCGCCGATCAATCTGGATGCATTTGAGCGCGAATCCGATCCGGCCTACAAACGGCTACGCCTGCACGGTTTTTTTGATGCCCGGCATAGCTTGCTGCTGGATAACCGCATTCGTGACGGCAAGGTTGGCGTTGAGGTGTTGCAACCGTTTTACGATCAGCCCAGCGGTCTTTGGGTGTTGCTCAATCGCGGCTGGTTGCCTTGGCCGGATCGGCGCATTACGCCGCGCTTCGCCACGCCGGACACCCCACTCACGCTGCAAGCCACCGTCTATGTGCCGCTGGGCGAAGCGTTTCAACTGCAAACCGCACCACCCTCGAATGATTGGCCGCGCCTGATCAGCGAGGTCAAAGTCGATGCCCTGTGGCAGCAATTGGGGCGCGGCGGTTTGGCTTACGAGGTGCGCCTTGAACCTGGCCCGGCTTCCTTCCAGGTCAGCTGGCCGGTGGTTGCCATGAGCCCTGACAAACACACGGGATACGCCGTGCAATGGTTCGCCCTGGCGGCGGCTTTGCTTGGTTTGTTTATTTATTTAGGTCTAGTTAACGCACGGGAGATTCACCATGAACCCAGCCATCGCCCTGCCTGAGGTTTCACCTGGCCAGCGCCTGCGTGGTCGGCTGCAACTGATCATGATTCTGGCTGTCGTTATCGCCCCGATGTTGCTGGCCAGCGCCATGTATCACTTGCGTTTCTGGGTGCCGGAAACCCGCAGCTATCACGGCGAACTGATCGGCACCGGTCAGACCTTGGCTGATCTGGGCGTGGCGGGCGTTAATCAAGAGAGCTGGCAATTGCTGGTTACCGTGCCGCAGCACTGCGATGAACGCTGCAAAGAGTTGGTGTATGTCGCGCGTCAGGTGCACATCGGGCTCAATCGCGAGGTAAGCCGTGCCAGTCATGCTTTGGCCAGTGCGCTGCCACTGAGCGTTGAATATGACGCTAAGCTGCGCCTGGAGTACCCGCAACTGGCGCGTTACCCGTTGCAGCCAGATGCCTACAGTAAAACCGCCGGTAAGGTCGAAGGCGCACAACTGTGGATTGTCGATCCGCACGGTAATCTGGTGCTGCGCTACGACAGCAGCAGTAAGGGTAAAGCCATTCTTAAAGACCTGCGTCATCTGCTGAAAATTTCGCAGATCGGCTAGCCGCTGCTGTGAAGGGATGTTGTGAATCATGGTTTACAGCAAGGAGTTCCAGATGGCTAAACCCGGATACCGTTTTGCTCTTTTCGCCACGGCCCTAACGTTGCTGGTGGTGCTGTTGGGGGTATACACGCGCCTGACCCATGCCGGTCTGGGCTGCCCAGATTGGCCGGGCTGTTATGGGTTTATCGGCGTGCCCATGAGTGAGCACAAGCAGGCCATCGCTGAAGCGCGCTTTCCCGATGCCCCCGTGGAAGTGGCCAAGGGCTGGTACGAGATGATCCACCGTTATTTTGCTGGCGCATTGGGCTTTGTCATTCTGGGTTTAGCCGTGCATGCGCTGCGTCGCCGCAGCAACGTTGAACAACCGTTGAAGCTGCCTTTGGCGCTGCTGGCGCTGGTGACGCTGCAGGCGGCCTTTGGTATGTGGACGGTGACCCTCAAACTCTGGCCGCAAGTGGTCACGGCGCACCTGCTGGGCGGTTTTGCCACCCTCAGCTTGGTGTTCCTACTCACCCTGCGCCTCTCCGGACGCTTCCCTCCACTAAATGCCACACCGCGCCTGCGCGCGTTGGCTGCCACCGCACTGCTAGTGGTGGTGGGCCAGATTGCGCTGGGCGGCTGGGTTAGCAGTAATTATGCCGCCGTGGCCTGTGTCGATTTGCCCACTTGCCATGGCGAGTGGTGGCCTGCGATGGATTTCGCCAACGGATTTCACCTGACCCAGCAGATCGGCCCGAATTATCTCGGCGGCCAGCTCGACAGTGACGCGCGCACCGCCATTCATATGAGTCACCGTATCGGTGCTGTGCTGGTCACCTTGGTGCTGTTGGCATTGGCGTGGCAGCTCAAGCGCCATGCCCAGCCGCGCTTGGCCGCATTGCTGGTAGCGGCCCTGGTGCTGCAGATCAGCCTGGGCATCAGCAACGTAGTGCTGCACCTGCCGCTGCTGGTGGCGGTGGCACATAACCTCGGCGGTGCGGCGCTGCTGCTAACCGTGGTATTGATCAACTATCGATTGCGCAGCCGCCTCTGGCAGCGCGCTACCGTTTCTGATGCGCCTCGCGGCTTTGTCGCGATACCGAGCAAATAACAACAATAAAAGGAGAGACCCTATGGCTACTCTTGCGCGCGAACAACAGGCTCATGCCGGCTGGCGTGATTACCTGGAACTGACCAAACCCAAGGTCGTGGTGCTGATGCTGATCACCTCGCTGGTTGGCATGTTCCTCGCCACCCGAGCGGGGGTTTCCTGGCAGATTCTGATCTTCGGCAACCTCGGCATTGGCTTGTGTGCCGGTGCGGCGGCGGCGGTGAACCATGTGGTTGATCGGCGCATTGACTCGATCATGGCGCGCACCCTCAAACGCCCTGTGACCGCCGGGCGCATCTCGCCCAGCGCCGCGTTGGGTTTCGCCCTGCTCTTGGCCGTAGCCGGGATGGCGCTGCTACTGACCTTCACCAACGAGCTGGCGGCCTGGCTGACCCTCGCGTCCCTGCTGGGCTATGCGGTGCTCTACACCGGTTTTCTCAAGCGGGCTACGCCGCAGAACATTGTTATTGGTGGTCTGGCCGGGGCTGCGCCACCGTTGCTCGGCTGGGTAGCTGTAACCGGGCACATCAGCGCCGAGCCGTTGCTGTTGGTGCTGATCATCTTCGCCTGGACACCGCCGCACTTCTGGGCGCTGGCCATTCACCGCAAGGAGGAGTACGCCAAGGCCGATATCCCCATGCTGCCGGTGACCCATGGCGAGCACTACACCAAGGTGCACATTCTGCTTTACACCCTGGTCATGTTTGCCGTGACCCTGCTGCCCTACGCCATTCACATGAGCGGCCTGCTCTATCTGGCCTGCGCGGTGCTGCTGGGTGGGCGGTTCCTCTATTGGGCCAGCGTGCTGTACCGTGACAGCCGGCCGCATGCGGCGATCAACACCTTCAAATACAGCATCTGGTATCTTTTCGCGCTGTTTATCGCCCTGCTGGTGGATCACTACCTGCTGCTCAATCTCTGAGGCCCCATGACTCGAACCCAGACCACCGTATTTGTCCTTGTCACCCTCGTTGCGCTGGTGCTGGGGTTGACCGTTAACAAGGTGTTGAACAGCAAAGGACAGGGTGATCCGACTGTGTTGCTGGATGCCGGTATTGTGCTGCTGCCGCAGAGCCGCAGCCTGCCGGAACTGAGCCTGACCAATCAGGATGGCCAGACGGTGGCCGTCGACCAACTCAAGGATCAATGGAGCCTGTTGTTCTTTGGCTACACCTTCTGCCCGGACATCTGTCCGGCCACCCTCGCCCAGTTGCGCCAGTTGCAAGGTCAATTACCGCCGGCGACGCTGAGTAAGTTGCGCATCATCATGGTCACGGTGGATCCGCACCGCGACACGCCGGAGCAGTTGAAGAAGTATTTGGATTATTTCGATGCTGGCTTTATCGGCCTGACCGGTGAGCAAGCCACCATCCAGAAATTGGCCAATGGCGTAAGTATTCCGTTTATTCCGGCTGATACCAGCAAAGAGAATTACACCGTCGACCACAGCGGCAACCTGGTGCTGCTCGGGCCGGATGGCAAGCAGCGTGGCTTTATCCGTGCGCCGATCAACAATGCCAAACTGGTCGCACAGTTGCCGGGCTTGCTGGGCCGCCCCTGATCTACTTGCCTTGCGCTGTTGAGCGTACTGCCAACAAAAAAATGCCGTTCACCCCTGTGGGTGAACGGCATTTTTTTCGGGCGGGGTTTGGCGTTATGAACGCCTGCGCGACGTCTTAGAACGCCGGCACCACTGCACCTTGGTACTTCTCGGCGATAAAGGCTTTAACCGCGTCGCTGTTCAGCGCCTTGGCCAGTTTCTGCAGGCCAGCGTTGTCTTTGTTGTCGGCACGGGCCACCAGAATGTTGACGTACGGCGAGTCGCTGCCTTCGATGGCCAGCGCGTCTTTGGTTGGGTTGAGCTTGGCTTCCAGGGCGTAGTTGGTGTTGATCAGCGCCAGGTCAACCTGAGTCAGCACGCGCGGCAGGGTGGCGGCTTCCAGCTCACGCACCTTGATGGCTTTGGCGTTCTCAACGATGTCTTTCGGCGTAGCGAGGATGCTGGCTTCCGGCTTCAGGGTAATTACCCCGGCCTTTTGCAGCAGCAGCAGCGCGCGGCCGCCGTTGGTGGCATCGTTGGGGATCACCACGTTGGCGCCTTGCGGCAAGTCGTTCAGGCTTTTGTGTTTGCTCGAGTACGCACCAAAGGGCTCAACGTGCACACCGGCAATGCTGACCAGCTCGGTGCCACGGCTTTTGTTGAATTCATCGAGGTATGGCTGGTGCTGGAAGAAGTTGGCGTCCAGGCGCTTTTCCGCCACTTGCACGTTGGGCTGCACGTAGTCGGTGAACACCTTGATGTTCAGCTCAACCCCTTCGGCAGCCAGGGTCGGTTTAACGAATTCGAGGATTTCCGCGTGGGGTACGGCGGTGGCGGCGATGTTCAGGCTTTCGGCCTGGGCCGAGAAGGCAGCCAGTGCCGCGACAGCAGCGAGCAGTTTTTTCATGGTGAAACTCCTTGTGGGATCGCTTGGTGCGGCGGGTGGCCGCAAGAGGTCAGCGTCGGTGCCAGCCGGCTGGCACCGGGCGCGAATTTATTTACGTGAGAAGTGCACCACCAGCTTGTCACCGACGGTCTGCAGCACTTGCACCAGCACCAGCAGCAGAATCACGGTGACGGCCATGACATCCGGCTGGTAGCGCTGATAGCCATAGCGCACGGCCAAATCGCCGAGGCCGCCGCCGCCAATCAGGCCGCTCATGGCGGTGTAGGACACCAGGGTGATGGCCGTGACGGTGATGGCGGCAATGATGCCCGGCAGCGCCTCGGGCAGCAGGGCATTGACCACGATTTGTCGGGTGGTTGCGCCCATAGCCTGCGTGGCTTCGATGATGCCGCGGTCGACTTCGCGCAGTGCGGTCTCCACCAGGCGAGCGAAGAACGGCGTGGCCCCGACCACCAGCGGTGGGATGGCCCCGGCAACGCCGAGCGAGGTGCCGGTGACGATCACCGTGAAGGGGATCATCACGATCAGCAAAATCACGAACGGCACCGAGCGCAGGATGTTCACCAGCAGCGACAGCAGGCCGTAAAAGGCTTTTTGTTCGAACATCTGCCGTGGGCTGGTGAGAAACAGCAGCACGCCCAGCGGCAGGCCGAGCAGGACGGTAAACAGCATGGAACCGCCGAGCATGCTGAGGGTGTCGAGGCTGGCGTAACCGATTTCTGTCCAGTCAACGTTGGGTAACAGGCGGGTCAATAAGGCGTCCATCAGCGCAGCACCTCCAGATGCACATCGGCGGCATTAAAGCGCGCCAGCGCGGCGTCGATGTCGCCGCCGGTCAGGGCCAGGGTGAGTTGGCCGTAGGGGGTGTTTTTGATGCGGTCGATGCGGCCAGCGAGGATGCTGTAATCCACCCCGGTTTCGCGCGCGATGGTGCCCAGCAGTGGCGCGTAAGTGGCTTCACCCTGAAAGGTCAGGCGCAGAATGCGGCCCGGCACATGGGCAAAATCATCGTGCTGTTCGTTTTCGTTAACCTGCTCGGCTTCCTGCACGAAGCGCTTGGTGGTGGCGTGTTGCGGGTGCAGAAACACCTCAGCCACCGGGCCGGATTCGACGATCACCCCGGCATCCATCACGGCCACGCGATCACAGACGCGGCGGATTACATCCATCTCATGGGTGATCAGCACGATAGTCAGGTTCAGCTCACGGTTAATCTCGGTAAGCAGTTGCAGCACCGAGGCGGTGGTTTGCGGGTCGAGGGCGCTGGTGGCCTCGTCACACAGCAGAATTTTCGGCTCGGTGGCCAGGGCGCGGGCAATGCCGACACGCTGTTTCTGACCGCCGGAGAGCTGCGCCGGGTATTTGTGGGCGTGATCCTGCAGGCCGACGCGGGCTAGCAACTCGGTCACGCGGGCGTTGATCGCGCTGCGCGGCAGTTCGCCGGCCAGCTTGAGCGGCAGGGCCACATTGTCGGCAACGGTCTTGGAGGACAGCAGGTTGAAGTGCTGGAAGATCATCCCAACTTGCTGGCGGAAGCGCCGCAGTCCCGAAGCGTCGAGCGCGGTGACATCTTCCGCGTCGATTTCAATGCGCCCGCCGGACGGCTCTTCCAAGCGGTTGATTAGGCGCAGCAGGGTACTTTTACCCGCGCCGGAGTGGCCGATGATGCCGAACACTTCGCCACGGGCAATGTGCAGGTCGCTCGGTTGCAGGGCGGGGATATCCTGGCCATTGACGCGATACGCCTTATGGACCTGATGAAAATTGATCACGCGTTAAACCTTTTGGGTTTCTGGAGTTGCCGGGTAGGCCGAATCGGGCGGCTAGTCTACCCGGCGCTGTTTAGGCCGCAAAAATCTTTGTAGACCTATGGTTATAGCTAAATTGCATTATTGAGTGCCGCTTCCGACGGGGTGTGTCGGCTTGCAGGCAAATGACCGCAACGTCCGCTCGAGTGGCCTGCAGATCCTTAAGGCTGTGGGCTGAGGACCAGTTGCGGCGCTTTGTCCGGGTTGACCACATGGCTCAGGCGCGCGCTAAACGTGGGATCAAGACGTTTGATGCGGGCATTGAGCAGTGAAGCGACCCAGGGGAAATCCTTGGCTTCGCGTACTTCGATGCGCACCGCGCAGCGAAAGGTCACCACATCGGCGGCCACTGCATCGAGCAGGCTGCGCAGGCGGGCGTTGTCCTGAATGTCCAGCATAGGCAGGGCAATCATACTGCGTGCGGCGCTGGGGTCGATCAAGCGCGCTTGCGGCTTTGCCGGGGCGGGATCTTCGACGACCGGCGCATTGGCTAATGCAGTGGCTTGCAGGGCGGCGGCCTGACGTTCAGCCGCCAAGCGCAGTTGGCGCGCTTGTTCAAGGCGTTCGCGCTCGGCGAGGGCCGCGGCGTCCACTTCGGCGCGGCGCTGTTGTTCAGTGGCGGCGAGTTCAGCTTCGCGGGCATTGGCGATGGCCGTGTCGAGGCCTTGGGTCAGTGCCGGTGCTTGTGGCATCAGGCCGCGCGCGCGGCTCAGGGCTTGGGTGGCGCTATCCAGATCACCGGCTTGCAGGGCTTTTCGCCCCTGCCGCAGATGGGCTTCGCTTAACTGGCGTTGGTACTGCTCCAGGCGTGTATCCCCGGCGGCGCGTTGTTGCAGGCTACCGAGCTGGCTTTCGGCACCGCTCAGGTCGCCGCTGGCGAGGCTCTGGTCGAGCTGGCGAAAGGCACTGACCAAGTCATCGACCTGCAGGTTGGCGGGCTGCTGTGGCGAGCTTTGACAGCCGGCCAGCAGCAGAACCAGGATCAAGGGAAATCCACGAAAAACGAACGATTTCATTACTGCGCGTCTCGGATTGTGCAAAAAACGCGCAAGTCTACACTGCGCCAAGGCCTTCACCAACCGCTTAGGCCGTGCGCCGTGGCAGGCTCACCGTAGGGTGGGTTAGCGACGCCATGCTCCTTACTTACGGGCACCGCCTCTTTGGCGCGTCGCGTAACCCACCAGGCAATCTGCGTGTTGCGTCGATGGTGGGTTACGGCGCAACGGAAAATCGCACAGACCATTCAGCGTTCAACAAGCGCCTAACCCACGCTACGAGAAACCGTTTAAGCCTTGGTTTCAGGCCGTGCGCCGTGGCAGGGCGAAGCTCAGCAAAAACAGGGCGGCGGCGGTCACCACAATCGACGGCCCGGCGGGGGTGTCCTGAAACCACGACAGGCTCAGCCCGCCACACACGGCGGCAATCCCCACTAGGCTGGCACCGAAGGCCATTTGTTCCGGCGTGCGCGAATGGCGCTGGGCGGCGGCGGCCGGAATGATCAGCAGGGAGGTGATCAGCAGCACGCCGACAATTTTCATCGCCACGGCGATCACCACGGCGATCAGCAGCATCAGGCTCAGGCGAATTGCCGCCACGGGCAGCCCCTCCACCCGCGCCAGTTCTTCGTGCACGGTGATCGCCAGCAGCGGTCGCCAGAGCAAGGCCAGCAGCACTAAAACCAGCGCGCTGCCGCCGATGATCCAGGCCAGATCTGTAGGGCCGACGGCGAGCAAATCACCGAACAGATAACCCATCAGGTCGATACGCACATCGCGCATAAAACTCAGTACCACCAGGCCCAGCGACAAGGTGCTGTGCGCGAGGATGCCGAGCAGGGTGTCGGAGGCCAGCGGTTGGCGGCTTTGCAGGGTGACTAGCAACACGGCCAGCAGCACGCAGCCCACGGTGACGGCCAGGGTCGGGCTAACGTCGAGCATCAGCCCCAAGGCCACGCCGAGCAGCGCGGCATGCGACAGGGTGTCGCCGAAATAGGCCATGCGTCGCCACACAACAAAGGAACCCAGCGGGCCGGCAACCAGTGCCAGCGCCAGACCGGCAAGCAAGGCATTCAGTAGAAAATCAGCCATGCGTGCAGCCATCTCCGTGAATATGTGGTTTGACTGGGCCTTTGATGCTCAGGCCGCTGGCAGGGTCGTTGACCACTGCACCGTGCAGGTCGTGGGCGTGATCATGGCGATGGGTATAGATGGCCAGGCTCTTGGCATCTTCGCCAAATAACTCGACAAAGGCCGGGTCGAAGCTGACTTGTTCGGGGTGCCCGGAGCAGCACACGTGACGGTTCAGGCAGACCACCTGATCAGTGGTGCTCATCACCAGATGCAGGTCGTGCGACACCATCAGCACCCCGCAGCCGTGGCGGTCGCGCAGTTGCGTGATCAGCCGATAGAGCTCGGCCTGACCGGCAACATCGACGCCTTGCACCGGCTCATCCAGCACCAACAGTTCCGGCTTGCGCAGCAGCGCGCGGGCCAGCAGCACGCGCTGCAACTCGCCGCCGGAGATGCTTTGCAGCGGGCTGTCGATCACCTGCTCGGCACCCACTTCGGCCAGCGCCGCTTGCACATCCGTGCGTGTCACGCCCGGCACCAAGCGCAGAAAGCGCAGCACGGAGAGGGGCAGCGTGGCATCCACGTGCAGCTTTTGCGGCATGTAGCCCACGCGCAGTTTGGCTTTACGCCAGACGCTGCCGGTATCGGGTTTGAGCAGGCCGAGCACGGCCCGCACCAAGGTGGTTTTGCCTGCACCGTTGGGGCCAATCAGGGTGACGATCTCGCCGGGCTTTACGCTCAGCTGCACATCATCCAGCACGCGTTGCCCGGCGAAGGTCACGCCCACACC
Organism: Pseudomonas synxantha; assembly: GCA_945874835.1. Taxonomy (GTDB): domain Bacteria; phylum Pseudomonadota; class Gammaproteobacteria; order Pseudomonadales; family Pseudomonadaceae; genus Aquipseudomonas; species Aquipseudomonas synxantha_B. The sequence goes on from CAMCJM010000002.1 coordinate 31,784, forward strand.
GCTCAGGCGGATCAGCGCATCACTCATGACGGTGTCCGGCAGCCTGCACAGAGGCCGACCACTTCCACGGTTTGCCCTTCCACGGCAAAGCCGACCCCGTTGGCGGCGTTGACAATGGCCTGGCTGATCAGCGGTTGCTCCAGCTCAATGGCCGCATGGCAGCCCCGGCAAATCAGAAATTGACCCTGGTGAGCGTGTTCCGGATGGCTGCAGCCGACAAAGGCGTTCAGCGAGGCAATGCGATGCACCAGGCCGTTTTCCAAAAGAAAATCTAGCGCTCGGTACACCGTTGGCGGCGCGGCGCGGCGGCCGTCTTCCTCACTCAGCACGCCCAGAATGTCGTAAGCGCCGAGCGGTTTATGGCTGGCCCAAACCAGCTCCAGTACGCGCTTGCGCAGTGCCGTCAGGCGCAAACCCTGGCGCGCGCAGATGCTTTCGGCCTCAGCCAGGGCATGGCTAACGCAGCGGGAATGGTCATGGGGGCGTGAGGCCAGCGGTGCTTGAGTCATGGGCAACGACGAATCAGGTGGGGGACGTTATTATATTACCCGTTCCTTCTTGCTTGAGTGCTTCCCGTGTTGCGTCTTTTTCCGGCCTTAGGCCTGCTGTTGCTTACTTTTGTCATGAGTGTGTCGGTACAGGCGCAGGTTCAGCCGCGCGTGCTGACCAGCATCAAACCGCTGCAACTGATCGCCGCCGCCGTGCAGGATGGCGTCGGCCAGCCCGAGGTGCTGCTGCCGCCGGGCGCCTCGCCGCATCATTACGCGCTGCGTCCCTCGGACGTGCGCCGGGTGCGTGAGGCCGACCTGCTCTACTGGATCGGCCCTGATCTGGAGAGCTTCCTGCCGCGCGTATTGGAAGGCCGCAGCAAGCCAAACGTGGCGGTGCAAGACGTGCCCGGTATGACCCTGCGGCATTTTGGCGATAGCCACGCTGAAAAATCCGAGCATCACCATGCCGACCATGGCCAGCCTGCGGATCAGCATGACCACGATCATCGTCCCGGCAGCCTAGACGCGCACCTGTGGTTGCTGCCCGCCAATGGCCGGGTGATCGCCCACAAAATGGCTGCTGATTTGGCGCAACTCGATCCGGCCAATGCCGCGCGGTATCAGGCCAATGCCGAGGCTTTTGCTCAGCGACTGGATGCGCTGGATCAGCGCTTGAAAAGCCGCTTGAGCGGCTTGGCCGGTAAGCCTTACTTCGTCTTCCACGAAGCCTACGACTATTTTGAGGCCGCCTACGGCCTCAAGCATGCGGGTGTCTTCAGCGTACTGGGCGAAGTGCAGCCGGGCGCTCAGCACGTCGCTGCCATGCGCGAGCGCCTGCAACAGGCTGGCCCCAGCTGTGTGTTCAGTGAGCCGCCGTTTCGCCCGCGTTTGGCACAAACCCTGACCGCTGGATTGCCCGTCACCCTAGCGGAGCTGGATGCCATGGGCGGCAACCTGGCAGCCGAAGCCAGCGGCTATGAGGTCTTGCTGGAAAACCTGGCTGGTGAGTTGGCGGGGTGTCTGGAGGCGTTGTAATTCCTTGCGCGTACATGCAGATGTAATCCGAGAACTTTACGCGGGGACAACATCGACCCTGGTTTTATTCGGGTAGTCCCTCTGCTGTAAGCTGCGAGCCATTCTCCTCACATGCTGACTTTGTTCAGGGATGACCTGTTATGCCCTTAAGCTGGAACGAAATCAAAAGCCGCGCCTTGGCGTTCTCCCGCGAATGGGCTGACGAAACCAGCGAAGACGCCGAAGCCAAACCGTTCTGGAATGACTTTTTTAATGTCTTTGGCGTGAGTCGTCGCCGGGTGGCCAGCTTTGAGTCGCGGGTTAAAAAAATTGATGGCAAGGACGGCTACATCGACCTGCTCTGGAAGGGCATGCTGCTGATCGAGCACAAGTCGCGTGGCAAAGACCTCGACCGTGCCTACAGCCAAGCGCTGGATTATTTTCCCGGCTTGAAAGAGCGCGAACTGCCTAAGTACCCGATCGTTTCCGACTTCGCGCGTTTCCGTTTGTATGACCTCGACGACGGCACGCAGCACGATTTTGCTCTCGCCGATTTGCACAAATACGTGCGCCTGTTCGGCTTTATTTCCGGCTACCAAACCCACGTTATCCAAGAGCAAGACCCGGTCAATATCAAGGCTGCCGAGCGCATGGGCAAGCGGCACGACCAGTTGCAGGCGGTCGGTTACGACGGCCATCCGCTGGAGTTGTATCTGGTGCGCCTGTTGTTTTGTTTGTTTGCCGAAGACACCGGGATTTTCGAGCGTCAGCAGTTGCAGGACTACCTCGAACAGCGCACCAGCGAGGACGGCAGCGACCTTGGCGATCGCCTCGCCAGCCTGTTCCACAACCTCAACAGCCCGCCCGGCAAACGCCTGAAAAACCTCGACGAACAGTTGGCCGCCTTCCCTTATATCAATGGCAAATTGTTTGCCGAGCAACTGCCGCCAGCGGCGTTTGATGCCGCCATGCGGCAGAGTTTGCTCGACTGCTGCGCGCTGGACTGGTCGCGGATTTCCCCGGCGATTTTTGGCTCGCTGTTTCAGTCGATCATGGACAAGCAGGCGCGACGCAATTTGGGTGCGCACTACACCAGCGAAAAGAACATTCTCAAGTTGCTCAAACCGTTGTTTCTCGACGAGCTTTGGGCCGAGTTCCACAAGGCCAAAAGCAACCGCAACAAGCTCTTCGAGTTTCACAATAAGCTGCGCAGCCTGACCTTTCTCGACCCGGCCTGCGGCTGCGGCAATTTTTTGGTAATTACCTACCGTGAGCTGCGCCTGCTGGAGCTGGAGGTGTTGCGCCAGTTGCACCTGCAAGCGCAGCAATCGGGCCAGACGGAAAACATCGCCACCCTAGTGCGCCTCGATGTGGACCAGTTCTACGGCATAGAGATCGAGGAGTTCCCCGCGCAAATCGCCCAAGTGGCCATGTGGCTGATGGATCACCAGATGAACCTGCAAGTGTCACAGGAGTTTGGCCTGTACTTCGCCCGGATTCCCTTGGCCGCCACCGCCCATATCGTCTGCGCCAATGCGCTGCAAATGGACTGGAACGATTTAATCGCGGCGCAGGGTTTGAGTTATCTGCTGGGTAATCCACCGTTTGTCGGAGCCAAGCTGCTGGATGATGGCCAGCGTAGCGATGTCGCGACCGTATTTGCCGGGATCAAAAACGCCGGCCTACTGGATTTTGTCGCCGCTTGGTACGTCAAGGCTGCTATGTATATGGCCGCTAAGCCGAGCATTCGCTGCGCGTTTGTCTCAACTAACTCGATCAGCCAAGGCGAGCAGGTTGGCGTGCTTTGGAGTTGGATGCTGGCGCAAGGGGTTAAAATCCATTTTGCCCACCGCACTTTTCAGTGGAACAGCGAGGCACGCGGTAAGGCCGCCGTGCATTGCGTGATCATCGGTTTTGGCCTGGGCGATGTGGCGGAGAAGTGGCTGTTTGAATACGCCGATATCAAGGGTGAGGCGCAGGCGCTCAAGGCCAGCAATATCAACCCGTATCTTGTGGATGCTCTGGATCTGACGCTGGATAAACGTAGAACGCCGTTATCCGCTCCTCAGGAGCTAGTGTTCGGCAACATGCCGAACGATGGAGGCCATCTCTTATTTGATGACGCAGAGAAGGCACTATTTGTCGCTAAAGAACATCAGGCTGACGCCTACATCAAACGCTTCATCGGCTCTGAGGAGTTTATCAATAGCATAGACCGCTGGTGTCTCTGGCTTGTTGATGCCCAGCCGACAGCTCTCAAGTCTATGCCCTTGGTTATGGGCAGAGTGGCCAAGGTCAAAGAGTGTCGTCTTGGTAGTTCAAGAGCGGCGACTCAAAAGTTAGCGGGGACACCTTCGCTGTTTGGCGAGATTCGTCAGCCGCAATCTGACTACATCGCGATCCCTAAGACTTCATCGGAAAAGCGGGCTTACATCCCGATGGGGCTGGTATCCAAAGACACTATTGCCAGTACGGAAATTTTTACCGTTGCAGACGGTAGTCTCTTCATGCTCGGTGTTCTTTCTTCCGTGATGCACATGTCGTGGGTACGAGCAGTTTGCGGTCGACTTAAAAGTGATTACCGCTACTCCGCGGGCATCGTCTACAACAACTACCCCTGGCCCGACTTGCCCACCCCGCAAGCCGATGCGCCGGCCAGCGCCGAGAGTTTGCGCGCCATTAAACTGCGCGCCGCCATCGAAACCGCCGCCGAGGCGGTGCTGGCCGCCCGCGCGCAATTTCCCGAGGCGACCTTGGCCGATCTGTACGACCCGCTAAGCATGCCGCCAGCCTTGCTCAAGGCCCATCAAAGCCTCGATAAAGCGGTAGACGCGGCCTACGGCAAAACCCGCTTCAACAGCGAAGCCGAGCGCGTGGCTTTTCTCTTCGACCTGTACTTGAGCTACAGCCAGCGCTTGGCGGCCAGTAAGCCAGCCGCTAAAAAGCCTGCAAGGTTGAAGGCGGTAGCGAATGACAGTGAGCTTGCCGTATGACCCTGGAAAACCAGCATCTCGACCGTAAGTCCCTGCGTAAGGTGACCGGCAAAACTGCTAACTGGCAGGAGCTGGCCTCAGATTGCGTCTGTTTCGCCAACAGCGCAGGCGGTCAACTGTTGATCGGTATCGAAGACGCTAGCGAGCTGCCGCCGGCCGAGCAGCGAATAGAACCGGGGTTGCTGGATATTCTGCGCCGCCGTGTGCAAGAGCTCACGGTCAACGTTATTGTCGCTCCGCGCTTGGTAACGGCCGAGAACGGCGGCCAGTATGTCGAGCTCACGGTTGCCAAGGCGTTTGGTGTGGCCTCCACCTCCGATGGCCGCTATTTCCTACGCGTGGGCGACAGCTGCCAGCCGGTGCTGGGTGATGACGTAATGCGCCTTCTTAACGAGCGCCCTGGCGCGCCTTGGGAAGCGTTGAGTAACCTGCAGGTGCCCCGCGCAGCTGTCGACGCAGGCAAGCAGGCTGAGTTACTGCAGCGCTTGCGCGCCTCGGATCGGGTCAAGACAAACACTAAGGAAAAGAGCGATCCCGAGCTGCTCGACCACTACGGCTTGGTCGATGGTGAATGGCTGACCAATCTCGGCGTGCTGATCCTTGGTACCGTCCGTGATCGTGCCCGCCTCGGCACCGCGCCAATGGTGCAAGCGCTGAAGTACGACGAGCAGGGCGACAAGGTGAATAAGTGGCTGTGGGATGACTACCAGCAGTCGCCTATCGAACTGGTGGATGCCATCTGGCGCGAGGTGGCGGATTTTCGCGAAAGCTACGAACTGCCCGACGGCCTCTATCGCCAACATATCCCCGCCTTCGATGAGCGGGTGGTACGTGAATTGTTGGTGAGTGCTCTGGTACACCGCCCGTATACCCAGCGCGGTGACATCTACCTGAACCTGCACCCAGATCGGCTTGAGGTGGTAAATCCTGGCCGCCTGCCCTTTGGTGTTACGCCCGGCAATATCCTGCACGCCAGCCGCCGCCGTAATGATCGGATGGCAGCACTTTTCCACGATTTGAAAATGATGGAGAAGGAAGGTACAGGTTTCGACTTGATGTACGACGTGCAGCTATCCCAGGGCCGTCCCGCCCCTGAGACTAGCGAAGGACCAGATTCAGTTCGCGTCACTATCAGGCGCCGCATCGTGCGCCCGGAAATGATCGGTTTGTTGAAAACCGTAGATGAGCGCTTCCAGCCCACTCGCCGCGAGCGAATCACCCTTGGGCTACTCGCCCAACACGAAGGCATGACCGCCAGCGAGTTGGCATCCGCCCTAGAACTCAGCTCAACCGATGAGCTAAAACCTTGGTTCGGTCGCCTGCGTGATTGGCAATTGGTGAGTGAAAGTGGGCGCACCAAGGCAACCCGCTATTTCGTCGCACCTGAATGGCTACGTGGCAGCGGTCTTGAGGGAAAAACCACCCTTACCCGCATCGAGCCGCATCGGTTGCGCGCGCTGATTTTGGAAGATCTTCAGCGCTATCCTGGCTCATCCTCCAGCGAAATCAACGCGCGCATCGGTGGTGAAATCTCTAACCGTACTGTTAAGCGCGCATTGGATGAATTGATTGAGCAGAAGCAGGTTCGCCGCGAGGGTGAGGTGCGCTGGCGACGTTATTGGTTAACTGGGCAGGCCAGCTGAAACCGAGCAGCTCATAAAAGACAAACCTTCGGCAATCCGCTTCACTTCTATCGGCTTTGTCTTTTATGGCATTCCCCGGGCCTCGAAGAATATACCTCACGCTAATGGACACGCTTTGATGTATGCGTAGTCATGTCCAATAGACGTTCATCGGAGGTGGATTTAGAAGGCAAACGGCAACGCCAGCTCAACGTGTTGGCGCTGCGCCAGACGACGCCGAAATTCGTCTGGGTCGTGGATCAGTACTTCCTGGCCCGCAAAGGATTGCGCGGCGATCAGGCGCGACAGCCAGAAGCGCACACAAGCGATGCGCAGCATGGCTGGCCACAACTCGGCTTCCGCCGCCGTGAATGCCCGCAACCCAGCGTAGGCACCCAGCAGCGCTTGCGCGCGTTTGGGGTCGAGGCTGCCATCCTCGTGTGAGCACCAATCGTTCAGGGCAATCGCCAGGTCGTAGAGCATCGGCCCTGAGCAGGCGTTGTAGAAATCAATCACCCCGGCCAGATGGTTGCCATCAAACAGCACGTTATCGCGGAACAGGTCGGCATGCAGGTTGGCTTGTGGCAAGGCGAGCAGGCGTGGCTTGAGCGTGTGGATTTCGGTCAAGGCATCACGCAGCAACGGCAGCTGGTCATCGGGTAGCTGTAAAGCCAGACTCGGCCCTTCGGCCAGCATCCAGTCCAATCCCCGGTCACTTTTGCGCGGCAGCGGTTGCGCCCGTGTCGCCAGGTGAATGCGTGCCAACAGTGCGCCGACTTCCTGGCAATGATGCGCATTGGCATCGTGCACATGCTTACCGGCCAAACGCGGCTGCAGCAGCGCCGGTTTACCGGCCAGGCTGCGCAGCGCCTCGCCCGTTGTTGTACGTAAGGCATAGGGCACAGGCAGGCCCGCGCCGTGCAGTACATCAAGCAGGTCGATAAAGAACGGCAGATCACCGCTCGGCCCCCGCTCGATCAGGGTCAATACGTATTCACCCCGTTCTAGGCTGACGAAGAAGTTGCTGTTCTCACTGCCTGCGGCAATGCCCTGAAAGTCGCGCAGGCGACCCAGTTCATACGGGGCGAGAAACGCCTCAAGCTCAGGTCGCTCAAGCGGGGTAAACACAGACATGGATTAACGCCTTACCACTTAAAGATTTCCCACTGCGGAATCAGCATGTCGGGCTGGTCGGAGCGGATAAAGTTGCCTTCACTGCCATCGGCGCGCACCAGGAAGTAGGGTTTGCCCTTTTTCGGGGTGATCTTGATCGCGTAGAGAAAGCCGTTCTGCCGGTATTCGGTGATGGTGCGGTCGCCATCCTGGCGAATGGTCACATCCGGGTCGGCCGTCACCGGGTCTTCGGCGTGGGCGGCCAAGGTGGTGAATGCCAGCAGAGTGGCCAACAACAGGCGATTGAGTGTGCGCATGATAACCTTGTCCCTTTGATTGCTATGGTGCAGCCATTCTACCGCTGCCCCTGCTGAAAAGGTTGATCCTGCTCATGAGCCAAGCCCCTCTCGTTCTGGTTGACGGTTCGTCTTACCTGTACCGCGCCTTCCATGCCCTGCCGCCGTTGACCACCTCCAAAGGCCTGCCAACCGGCGCGGTCAAGGGTGTGCTGAACATGCTCAAGAGCCTGCGCAAGCAGTACCCGAAAAGCCCGTTTGCCGTGGTGTTCGATGCCAAAGGCGGGACCTTTCGCGACGAGTTGTTTGCCGATTACAAAGCCAATCGCCCGTCGATGCCCGATGACCTGCGCGTGCAGGTCGAACCGCTGCATGCCAGCGTCCGCGCCATGGGTTATCCGTTGCTGTGTGTCGAAGGCGTCGAAGCCGATGACGTGATCGGCACCCTGGCCCGCCAATGCGCCGCTGAAGGCCGCGACGTGATCATCTCCACCGGCGACAAGGACATGGCCCAGCTGGTTTGCCCGCACGTTACGCTGGTCAACACCATGACCGGAAGCGTCTACGACATTGATGGCGTAAAAGCGAAATTCGGTGTCGGTCCTGAGCTGATCATCGACTACTTGGCGCTGATGGGCGACAAGGTCGACAATATTCCCGGTGTGCCGGGCGTCGGTGAAAAAACCGCGCTGGGTTTGCTGGTCGGTATCGGCGGTGGCCTCGATGTGTTGTACGCCAACCTCGAAAAAGTGCCGGAGCTGCCGATTCGCGGGGCCAAGAACCTGCCGGCCAAACTCATCGAACACAAGGACATGGCCTACCTGTCTTATCAGCTGGCCACCATCAAGCTGGATGTGCCGCTGAATATCGCCATCGAGTCGCTGCACCCAGGCGAGATGGATGTACCTGCACTGGTCGAGTTGTACGCTGAGCTTGAGTTCAAAACCTGGCGTGATGAGTTGCTGCGCAGCAACCCGGCCCGGGCCGTCAAAGCCCCGGTCGCAGCGCCTGCCGATGACCTGTTTGCCCTTGCCCCAAGCGCCAGTGCCGCCCCTGCAGTCGTGCCAGTTCCAGCCGTTGCTGAGGCACCAACCGCTGATGCGGCGGTTGGCGAGTTGCCCGCAGTGGCAGCCTTGGGTGATTACCAGTGCGTTCTGACGCAGGCGCAGTTCGATGAATGGCTGGAGAAGCTGCGCAACGCCGAGCTGATCGCCTTCGACACCGAAACCACCGGCCTGGATGCTCAAAAGGCCCAATTGGTCGGCCTGTCGTTTGCGGTCAAAGCGGGTGAAGCGGCCTATATCCCGGTGGCGCACAGCTACATGGGCGTGCCGACGCAGTTGGATCTTGATGCGGTGCTCAAGGCGCTCAAACCGATCCTTGAAGACCCGAAGAAGTCCAAGGTCGGGCAGCACGCCAAGTACGACATCAACATCCTCGCCAATGCCTCAACGCCGATCCACGTGCAGGGCGTAGCGTTCGACACCATGCTTGAATCCTACGTGCTGGACTCCACTGCCACCCGTCACGACATGGACAGCCTGGCGCTCAAGTACCTGGATCACAGCAACATCCGTTTCGAAGACATCGCCGGTAAGGGTGCCAAGCAGCTGACCTTTGACCAGATCGATCTGGCTCAGGCCGCGCCTTATGCTGCCGAAGATGCCGATGTGACCCTGCGTTTGCATCAACACCTATGGGCCAAGCTGTCGGCTGAAGCGAGCTTGGCCAAGGTGCTGCAAGAAATCGAAATGCCGCTGGTGCCGGTGCTGGCGCGTATTGAGCGTCAAGGTGCGCTGGTGGATGCCAAGCTGCTGGGTTTGCAAAGCAACGAGTTGGGCGAGAAGCTGGTGGCGCTGGAGCGTCAGGCGTTTGAGATCGCCGGTGAAGAATTCAACCTGGCTTCACCCAAACAGCTTGGGGTGATTCTGTACGAGAAGCTCGGGCTGCCGGTGATCAGCAAAACCGCCAAAGGGCAGGCTTCCACGGCAGAAGCGGTGCTGGCCGAATTGGCCGAACAGGATTTTGAACTGCCCAAAGTGCTGATGCAGTACCGCAGCTTAAGCAAGCTGAAAAGCACCTACACCGATCGCTTGCCGGAGCAGATCAACCCACGCACCGGGCGCATTCACACCAGCTACCATCAGGCCGTCACTGCAACTGGGCGTTTGTCTTCTTCCGACCCGAACCTGCAAAACATCCCGATTCGCACCGCCGAAGGCCGGCGTATTCGTCAAGCGTTCGTCGCCCCCAAGGGCTACAAACTGCTGGCGGCGGACTACTCGCAAATCGAACTGCGCATCATGGCGCACCTGGCCCAGGATGAAAGCTTGCTGGACGCCTTCCGCCATGGCCGCGACGTGCACAAAGCCACCGCTGCTGAAGTATTTGGCGTGCCGTTGGAGGCTGTCACCACCGATCAACGCCGCAGCGCCAAGGCGATCAACTTCGGTTTGATTTACGGCATGAGCGCCTTCGGCCTAGCTAAACAGATTGGTTGCGACCGCAAGCAGGCGCAGGCTTATATCGACGTATATTTCCACCGCTATCCCGGCGTGCTGGCTTATATGGAGCGCACCCGCGAGCAGGCCTCGGAGCAAGGCTATGTCGAAACCCTGTTCGGCCGTCGTCTGTACCTGCCGGATATCCACGCGAAGAACCCGGCGCTGCGCAAAGGCGCCGAGCGCACGGCAATCAACGCACCGATGCAGGGCACAGCCGCAGACATCATCAAGCGCGCCATGGTCACGGTAGACAACTGGTTGAGTGAGTCGGGCCTGGATGCGCGGGTCATCCTGCAGGTGCACGACGAATTGGTGATGGAGGTGCGCGAAGAGTTGGTCGAGCAAGTCACCGAGCAGATCAAGCCGCTGATGGGCAACGCCGCCGCCCTGGATGTGCCGCTCTTGGTCGAAGTGGGTGTGGGTGATAACTGGGATGAGGCGCACTGATCGTTATGATCCAGCGTCTGCGAAAGCGGGCGTTGTGCTTTTTGAGTATTAGGTAGTTTGTTTTTATAGCCTGAATTCAACTCATAAGTGCAACGCTCACCCCTGCATACACTTCGTACGGTGTCTTCCAGCCCAAGCGTTTGCGTGGTCGTAAATTGATCTTCGCAACGACCCGATTCACGCTTTCCACCGTCAGCGCACTGAAGTCACTGCCCT
>CAMCJM010000003.1 GCA_945874835.1 Pseudomonas synxantha
TGACCGGCCATTTCGGTAAGTCGTGACCGCCTGTTTCGGAGCAGGCTGGAAATCGGTCACGCTGATAGCGAAATGAGCGGTCACGCGTTAGCGAAATGACCGGTCACGATCTACCGAAACAGCCGGTCACGGTGGGCCGAAATACGCACTCCAGGTCTTCAACACCATCCGCCACACTGATCAGGGCTCGTGTCGTCATGCATTTATTCCTTTTTCTGGCCGACCATAAACTGTCCGACTGGTCATAAATTCACCCTCCGCAGCCTAGCTGATATGATGCGCGCCTTTTTCCAGATCGCCAGCAAAAACATGCACACGCGCTTGGATGTGCTTTGCTTTCGGTTTGCATAAACACGGCACGCCGCCGTCTCGGAGAGCTCCCCATGCTGGAAAGATTGTTCCAACTCAAAGCCCATAACACCACGGTGCGCACCGAGCTGCTGGCAGGCCTAACCACCTTTCTGACTATGGCCTACATCCTCTTCGTCAACCCGGAGATGCTGGCCAAGACCGGCATGGACCATGGCGCGGTGTTCGTCGCCACGTGCCTGGCGGCGGCGATTGGCTCGCTGATTATGGGCCTTGTCGCCAACTACCCGATTGCTTTGGCGCCCGGCATGGGGCTCAACGCCTTCTTCACCTACACCGTAGTGATGACCATGGGCCACACCTGGCAAGTGGCATTGGGCGCAGTGTTTCTCTCCGGGGTGATCTTCTTTCTGCTGTCGATCTTCAAGATCCGCGAGTGGATCATCAACAGCATTCCACTGGCCCTGCGTGCGGGTATCGCGGCGGGCATTGGTCTGTTTCTGGCGATTATCGCGCTGAAAAATGCCGGCATCGTGGTCGATCACCCTGCCACTCTGGTGACCCTCGGCGACTTGTCTCAAGGCGGCCCACTGCTGGCCTGCCTGGGCTTCTTTGTCATCGCGGCACTGGCGCAACGCCGCGTGACGGGCTCGGTGATGATCGGCATTCTGCTGGTCACCGGTCTGTCGATTCTGTTCGGCCTGTCCAAGCTGAATGGCGTGGTGTCCATGCCGCCTTCGGTGATGCCAACCCTGATGCAACTGGACATCATGGGCGCGCTGGATATTGGCCTGATCAGCGTAATCTTCGCCTTCCTCTTCGTAGACATGTTCGACACCTCTGGCACCCTGGTCGGCGTGGCACAAAAAGCCAACCTGCTGGATAAAGACGGCAAGATGCCGAAACTCGGCCGCGCCCTGCTGGCCGACAGTACCGCGACCATGGCCGGTGCGGCACTGGGCACCTCGACCACCACCAGCTATATCGAATCCGCGGCGGGCATCAGTGCCGGCGGCCGCACGGGTTTGACCGCTTGCGTCGTCGCCGGGCTGTTCTTGCTGGCGTTGTTCTTCGCCCCGCTGGCCGGAGCCGTACCGGCTTACGCCACCGCTCCGGCACTGCTATTTGTCGCCGTGTTGATGATGAGCAGCCTGGCGCAAATCGACTGGGAAGACCTGACCGTCGCCGCCCCGGTGGTAGTTGCCGCGCTTGCCATGCCACTGACCTTCTCAATTGCCAACGGCATCGCCTTCGGCTTTATCGCCTGGACGCTGATCAAGCTGCTGGCCGGGCGCTGGAGCGAACTCAACCCGGCGCTGGTGATTCTCTCGGCACTGTTTGTGGTTAAGCTCGCCTGGTTCGCGTAATCACGCCGTAAACTGCAGGTACTGGCTGGCGATCCGCTCATGTTGATCGCCAGCCAGTTGCTCGCCACACCGCTTGCACCCCTTTCAACGCTGGACACCCGTCCGCCCGCTTTGCGAGTCCGCCATGAGCCGTTCCCCGTTCGATCCCGCCCATTACGCCGCCCAATTGGCTGACAAGCAGCAGCGCTTGATAGAGCTGTTGACACCGTTCGACGCACCGCCTCCTGAGGTATTCGAGTCGCCGCGTGAGCACTATCGCCTGCGCGCTGAGTTCCGCTTGTGGCGCGAAGGTGACGAGCGCCATTACGCGATGTTCGAGGCTGGCGATAACCTCAACCCGATCTTCTTCGACGACTTCCCCATCGCCAGCGCGCAGATCAATGCGCTGATGCCGCGCTTGAAGGCGGCGTGGCAAGCCAGTAGCGCCCTGAGTTTCAAACTGTTTCAGGTCGAGTTCCTCACCACGCTGGCAGGCGACGGCTTGATCACCCTCTGCTATCACCGCCCGCTGGATGCTGCCTGGCAGGCCGAAGCAGAGAAGCTCGCGGCTGAATTGCAGGTGAGCATCATCGGTCGCTCCAAGGGCAAGCGCATCGTCATCGGCAAGGACTATGTCGAAGAAAAACTGCAGGTCGCTGGCCGCACCTTCAGCTACCGCCAACCGGAAGGTGCCTTCACCCAGCCCAACGGCGAGGTGAACCAGAAGATGCTCGCCTGGGCCTATGACGCACTTGGCGAGCGCAGCGACGACCTGCTGGAACTGTATTGCGGCAACGGCAACTTCACCCTGCCGCTGGCCACCCGCGTACGCAAAGTGCTGGCCACCGAGATCAGCAAATCCTCAGTCAACGCGGCACTGGCCAACCTGGCGGAAAACGGCGTGGACAACGTCAGCCTGGTTCGCCTCTCGGCGGAAGAACTGACCGAAGCGCTGAATGAGGTGCGACCCTTCCGCCGCCTGGCCGGGATCGACCTGAAAAGCTATGACTTCGGCTGCGTGTTCGTCGATCCGCCACGCGCGGGCATGGACCCAGACACCTGCGAGCTGACCCGGCGCTTCGAGCGCATCCTGTATATCTCCTGCAACCCGGAAACCCTCGCCGCTAACATCGCTCAGCTCAACGACACGCATAAAGTCACGCGCTGCGCGTTGTTCGACCAGTTCCCTTACACCCATCACATGGAGTCGGGTGTACTGCTGGAGCGCCGTTAAGGTTACGGCCATACACACGCGCCAGCACCAGACCCATCGGTGGATGGGCGCAGGGTATCGGTAGCGCGACTAGACTGGGCGAATCCGGGTGAACGCACCCATGCGCCACGGAGTCGCCCATGCGCCGCTACCTGCTTGCTGTTCTTTTTCCGCTGCTGAGTGCCTGCGCCAGCGCGCCGCCAGCGCCGGTTCAGGTGTTGGATCAGGCCTCAGACAAGGCCTATCAGACCTTTAGCGTGCGCGCGGTGCGGGCCAGCGGCCATCGCCTGGATCTCGAAGAGCGTTTTAATCAAGCAGTGCAGACGGCACTAAGTACCAAGGGATATCGCTACCGGGAAAGCGGTGCGGACATGCAGGTGATCTACGCCTTGGGCATGCACCATGAACGCAGTATTGAATTAGCCCCGGTGGCCGTGGCGGGCACGGTTTACACGCAAACCCGCGCCACCGAGGACGAACGCGCCCGCCTGGCCCTGCGCATTCTCGACAGCCAGACGCAAGCGGTGTTATTTCAGGCGCAAATCAACCGGCAACTGCACAACCCGGACATGAGCCAGGAAAACTTCACCCGTGGCGTGGTCAGGCTGTTTGCCGACTTCCCCGATGCCCGTTGACTCAGGCCCGCTGCAAACCGCGCAGCGCCGAGAAACACAGGCCCGCAGAGACCACTTCAAGCAGCAAAGCGTAAAGGTTGAAGGTCTGCTGCGCACCGCCATCGAGCCACAAGCCGCCGATGCGGGCCAAGGCCAGGGCGCTGTAGAGCAGCACCAGCAAGGTCAGGCCGGAGCGGGTCAGCTCCAGACGGGTTAAGGCCATGCCGATAAACGCCGCCAACCCTAATTGCAGGCCGCCGAAATACGCACGTACATCCGTGGCCGCCGCTGCCGACATCAACAGCATGCCGCTGAGGTTGGCCATCTCATGGGGGCGCACAAAATACGCCAGCCCAAGACCGCCCAAGGCCAGCAACTGAATCACCAAGACCACACGTGCAAACAGCATGAAGCACCTCTAAACGGCGAAATCGAAGGCGCAGCATAAGCCGCTCAGCGCGTTTCGCAAACCACCCATAGTGAGCCTGCGCTTGCGGGCGTTAAGCTACGCACTGAATTTGCCAAGAGGCTCACCATGCGCCCGTTTATTGCCATCAGCGCCTTGCTGTTCAGCAGCCTGAGCCACGCCGCCGAGCCGTTGACCATTGATGTACACCGCGACGCCAATTGCGGCTGTTGCACGGCCTGGATCAGCCACCTACAAGACAACGGTTTTAAGGTAAACGACCATGTGGAGACCGACATGACGGCGGTCAAGCTGCGCTTGGGCGTACCGCCACGTCTGGCGTCATGCCATACCGGGGTCATAGACGGGAAATTTGTCGAAGGCCATGTGCCGGCCGCCGACATTCTCAAACTGCGTCAGCAACCTGATCTACTCGGCGTAGCCGTACCGGGCATGCCCACCGGCTCGCCGGGCATGGAATACGGCAATGTGCGCGACGCCTATCAAGTCATTGGCCTGGATAAGCAAGGCGCAGAGCAGGTGATCAGCGAATACCCCGCTATTGAATGAATGATGACTAAACGGGCATAGCTCACGCCGACGTTCGACACTCAAGCTCGGCCTACACACAGGACGATAGCAATGCGCTGGAAACGCGGAAGACGCAGTGACAACGTGGTGGATGCACGCGGTAGCGGCTCGCGCATGGGCGGCGGCAAGGGACTGACCCTGAGCGGGGTGGCCATCGTGGTAATCATCGGCCTACTCAGTGGCCAGGACCCGATGCAGATTCTCGGCCAACTGGCGGGGCAAGCGATGCAGGGCGGCGCGGTCAGCACGCCGCAAGACTCCGCGCCAACCGCCAATGACGAGCAGTCGGCGTTCGTACGCGCCGTGCTCGGCGATACCGAGGATACCTGGCGGGAAATCTTCCAAGGGGCCAACCGGCAGTACAAGGACCCGACGCTGGTGCTGTTCCGTGACGGGGTCAATTCCGCCTGCGGCTTCGCCAACTCGGCGGTTGGGCCATTCTATTGCCCTGGCGATCAGCGGGTGTATATCGACCTGGCGTTCTTCCGCGAGCTGGAGCATCGCTTTGGCGCGGCCGGCGACTTTGCTCAGGCCTATGTAATTGCCCATGAAGTCGGCCACCACGTGCAAACCCTGCTCGGCATCTCGGCCAAGGTTCACGCCGCCCGCCAGCGTGGTGAGCGGATGGAGGGCGCCACTGGCCTACTGGTGCGTCAGGAACTGCAGGCCGACTGCCTGGCGGGCGTGTGGGCCTTCCATGGCCAGCGTCGACATGACTGGCTGGAGCCAGGGGATATCGAAGAGGCACTGAACGCCGCCAACGCCATCGGCGATGACCGCTTGCAGAAGCAGGCCCGCGGCCAGGTAGTCCCGGACTCTTTCACCCACGGCACCTCTGCACAGCGCGTGCGCTGGTTCAAGACCGGTTTCGACGGTGGCGATGTCGGTCACTGCGATACCTTCAAGGCGACGCAACTTTAGCCGCAGCCCCAAGCTCATAGACCAGCGCGGTCCCCGTGGGGTGGATGAATAAAGCGGCATCCCCCTACAGACTGAACGCTGGCGGTCATGGATAACTGAAATAAAAAATGCCGCTCACCTGATCAGGTGAGCGGCATTTTTTCAGCAGCACCCTCTGCCTATTGCGCCCAAGGCGGCGGCGGTTCTTCGCCCTTGGGCTCGTCTTCAGCATTGAGCAACGCCTGACGCCGCGCCTCGTCGGCCAGTGCAGCCTTGATCTCGCGCATCACTGCATCGATATCGGCTTCTTCTGGGTCATCGAATTCACCGGTCAGCGGGCTGTCCGGAGTCAGTTCACCGGCCTCGTACAGCGCCCACATTTCCTTTGCGTACTTGGTGAATTTCAATTCCGGGGCAAATTGCCCGAAGTAGGCGGACATATTGCCGACATCACGCTCAAGCATTTTGAACGCATGGTTGTTGCCGGCCGCGTCCACCGCCTGTGGCAGGTCGATGATCACCGGGCCACCGGGATCAAGCAGCACGTTGAATTCCGACAGGTCACCATGCACCAGGCCAGCGCACAGCATTTTCACCACTTCACGAATCATAAAGGTGTGGAATTCACGGGCATCGTCCGGGTGCAGGTCGACATCATTGAGGCGCGGAGCGGCATCGCCCTCGCCGTCATCGACTAGCTCCATCAGCAATACGCCTTCAAGGAAGTCATACGGCTTGGGCACCCGCACCCCGGCACTGGCCAGACGGAACAGCGCGGCCACTTCAGCATTCTGCCAGGCGTCTTCCTGGCCCTTGCGGCCGTACTTCGAGCCTTTGGCCATGGCCCGGGCATCACGGCTATTACGCACCTTGCGGCCTTCCTGGTACTCGGCGGCCTGACGGAAGCTGCGTTTGTTGGCCTCTTTGTAGACCTTGGCGACGCGCAACTCATCGCCACAGCGCACCACATAGACAGCAGCCTCTTTGCCACTCATCAGCGGCCGTACCACTTCATCGACCAGCCCGGCCTCAACCAGCGGCTCAATACGTTTTGGCGTCTTCATCAGCTTTAATCAGGGGTCCTGTGTGGCCTAAATCGTCTCTGCCGCCCGTTATACGGCAATCCGCGCTAAGCGCCCACCCTTGTGCACAGGCTGCTTACAAAAGCTGATGCGCGCACAGGGTCATTGGCAACCTCGCGCCAGCAGCCGACAATCGACTCATCTCAAGGAGCCTGACGCATGCCTGCCACTGATAACCGCTCAGCCAACCCGACCGAGACGCCAGCACTAAAGCGCTCACGCCCGCGCGTTGAAGGGCTGCGCTACAGCATCGCACCCTGCCCGCTCGGCTATCTGTTGTTAGCGGTAAGCGCCAAGGGGGCGTGCGCCTTGCTGATGGGCGATGCGCCAGAACCCCTGCTCGCTGAGTTACGGCAACGCTTTGCCGAGGCCGCATTGCAGGTCGATGACGCGGGGCTAAACGACGACGTGCAGCAGGTCGTGAGCCAACTCAACGATGCACAGCACCCCGCCCAACTGCCCTTGGATATTCGCGGTACGGCGTTCCAGCAACGGGTCTGGCGTGCCCTGCAGCAAATCCCCTTAGGGCAGACGCGTAATTACAGCGAACTGGCTACGCAATTGGGCACCCACCCACGCGCAGTGGCCAGCGCCTGCGCCAGCAACCCGCTGGGTTTGTTAGTGCCTTGCCATCGAGTGATCGCCCGTACCGGCGCGCTCAGCGGCTACCGCTGGGGATTGCAACGCAAGGCTGCGCTGCTGAAGGGCGAAGCCGATGCGCAGGCACAATAATCGCGCCGCCTTAACGCTCGGTTGAATGCCAGCCTTGAGTGGAAGGCTTGGGTGGGAGGGGCTTTAGCCGCGACTTGTAGCGCCCCCAAGATCTGTCGCGGCTTAAGCCCCTCCCACGGAACGCGTGTGCCATCGAGTGCTGAGATAAAAAAAGAGCGGCACCACCGTCGGTGGGCCGCTCTAAATCAAGGAGTTGCATACATCAGCCCCTGCACAGAGTACGGGGACTGCTGTTTGATTACTTTTCCAGGATCGCAGTCACACCTTGACCGCCCGCCGCGCAAATTGAGATCAAGCCACGCCCTTCCTGCGCCACCGACAGCAGCTTGGCCAGATTGGCGACGATACGCCCACCGGTGGCGGCAAACGGATGACCCGCGGCCAGCGAACTGCCCTTGACGTTCATTTTGCTGCGGTCGATAGAGCCCAGCGGCGCATCGAGCCCCAGGCGGTTCTTGCAGTAGTCGACGTCTTCCCAAGCCCTGAGGGTGCACAGCACCTGCGCAGCAAAGGCTTCGTGGATTTCGTAGTAATCAAAGTCCTGCAGACTCAGCTTATTGCGCGCCAGCAGGCGCGGCACCGCGTAGGCCGGGGCCATCAGCAGGCCTTCCTTGCCCGTGCCGACAAAATCCACCTCCGCCGCTTCGCCGTCCTTCCAGTAGGCCAGAATCGGCAAACCACGGGCCTTGGCCCACTCTTCACTGGCCAGCAGCACCAGGGACGCGCCATCGGTCAGCGGCGTGGAGTTGGCGGTGGTCAGGGTGCCGCGCGGGCTGCGCTCAAAGCAGGGCTTGAGGGTGGCGAGCTTTTCCAGGCTGATATCGGCGAGCAGGTTCTGGTCGCGGGTCAAGCCACGGAACGGCGTGAGCAGGTCGTCATGCCAGCCTTCGGCATAGGCGGCAGCGAGTTTCTGGTGGCTGGCCACGGCCAGTTGGTCCTGCTCGTCACGCGGAATGGCCCAGGTTTGCGCCATCAGCTCGCAGTGCTCGCCCATCGACAGGCCAGTGCGCGGCTCGCCGTTACGCGGAAGGTCCGGGGCCAGGTGGCGCGGACGAATCTGCAGCAGGCTTTTGATCTTCTCGCCCGTGCTCTTGCCACGGTTGGCCTGCAGCAGGATCTTGCGCAGCCCTTCGTTTACACCGATCGGCGCATCCGAGGTGGTGTCAACGCCACCGGCGATGCCGCACTCGATCTGCCCAAGGGCGATCTTGTTGGCCACCAACAGCGCTGCTTCCAGACCCGTGCCGCAGGCCTGCTGCAGGTCATAGGCCGGGGTTTGCGGGGCCAAACGCGAGCCGAGCACGCATTCGCGGGTCAGGTTGAAGTCGCGCGAATGCTTAAGCACCGCACCGGCCACCACCTCACCCAGGCGTTCGCCGTGCAAGTTGAAGCGCTCGACCAGGCCATCCAGTGCACTGGTCAGCATCTCCTGGTTGCTCGTCGTGGCATAGACGGTGTTGGAGCGGGCGAACGGAATACGGTTGCCACCAACAATGGCGACACGGCGCGGCTGGGTCATGGACGACTCCTAGGCTGAAATTGATGGCGCTGAGAATCTGTTCAAAGTCTCGCGAGCTAGAGACCTGCAAGGCAAAAACAGGCGAGGAAGCGGAGTTTACTGATGTAAATGAGCATTACTCGCTTCGCTCGCCCCTTCGGGGCCGCACTAAAGTGCGTTAGCCATAAGCGGCTTTCCGAGCTTGTTTTAACGCCGCAGGGCCGACGCGCAGCAGACTTTGAGCGGGTTCTAATGAATGGCGCACAGGCTAACCTGTCGCGGCAGTGTGGCATTGGCCGCCTTGCCGGCACAGCAGGCGGATGCGGTCAATTGCGCATTTCTGCGCGCTGCGTAGAGTGGGCGCACTTTTGATCCATGCGCAGGAGCCGCTCCATGTCCGACCGTTATCTCGCCTTTGCCAACTCTACGTCCGGTCGCCGCCTGGTCAGTGCGCTCGGCTTGCCCGCACCGCTGCTGCTGGAGCGCTGGAGGGCTGGACGCAGTCGGCCGGTGTACGGTGCCCTGCTGCTGGGCGGTGAAGGCAGCTTGGCCAGCGCGGTACGGCCCTTTGCGCACAAACTGACCGATGCCCTGTATGCCCCCCGCGAAGGCCAGTTCGAGCTGCCGCGCTGGACCGCCGAGCACGGCCCCAAGCTCAAGGCGCTGGTGTTTGATGCCAGCGGGCTGACCCGCTTCGAGCAACTGATCGAGCTGCGCGACTTCTTCCAGCCGGCCTTCAAAGGCCTGGATAAATGCCCGCGTGTGGTGATCCTCGGCCGCGCTCCGGAATCGCTGAAAGACCCGATAGCCGCCAGCGTGCAGCGCTCGCTGGAAGGTTTCACCCGCTCGCTGGGCAAAGAAATCCGCCGTGGCGGCAACGTACAGTTGATCTACGTCGGCAAGGGCGGCGAGACGCAGTTGGAAGGCGCGCTGCGCTTCTTCCTCTCGCCGAAAAGCGCCTATGTGTCGGGTCAGGTGCTGCGCTTGAACGCCTGCAGCGAGCACGTTAAGGATTGGACCCGCCCACTGGCCGGCAAGAAGGCGCTGGTCACCGGCGCGTCACGCGGCATCGGTGCGGCCATCGCCGAAACCCTGGCCCGCGACGGCTCCGAGGTGGTGCTGTTGGACGTGCCACCGGCCAAGGATGCCTTGGACGCCCTGGCCGCACGCTTGGGTGGCCGTGGCCTGGCGCTGGACATCTGCGCCGAAGATGCGGCCGCCCAGCTGATCGCGGCGCTGCCAGACGGCGTCGATATCGTCGTGCACAACGCCGGTATCACCCGCGACAAGACCCTAGCCAAGATGACCGATGCATTCTGGAACTCAGTGATCAACGTCAACCTCAGCGCCCCGCAAGTGCTGACCCAAGCCCTGCTCGACGCCGGCAAGCTCCACGACAATGGCCGCGTGGTGCTGATCGCCTCAATAAGCGGCATCGCCGGCAACCTGGGCCAAACCAACTACGCAGTTAGCAAGGCGGGCGTGATCGGTCTGGCACAAGCCTGGGCACCGACACTGACCAAACGCGGCATCAGTATCAACGCGGTGGCACCCGGTTTTATCGAAACCCAGATGACCGCCGCCATCCCGCTGACCATCCGCGAAGCCGGCCGCCGGATGAATTCCATGGGCCAGGGCGGCCTGCCGCAGGACGTCGCCGAAGCAGTGGCCTGGTTTGCCCAGCCCGGCTCCGGCGCGGCCACCGCACAGGTGTTGCGCGTCTGCGGCCAGAGCCTGCTCGGCGCATAAGACGCGCTGTTGTAGGGGGATGACGCTTCCCCCATCCACCAATTACCCCCTGAAGGTGGATGAAAAGAGCGTCATCCACACCCTACACCTACAGAAGAAGCCCGGATGCAATCCGGGGCGCTGTATTGCCGTCAAAATCCTTCCCGGATTACATCCGGGCTACGGCCTGCACCACCCGACAGCGCTTGATACGTGTTTGCACACAGCAAAAGGCCCCGACATGCGGGGCCTTTTGCATTTAGCAGTGAGCTTATGAGGACAAATAAGACGAACGAGTCAGGCCCAACCGCAACGCATCGAGGAACTGCGTGCGTTCGCGCGGGCTGATTTTGGCGCTGGCTACTTTGTCGCGGTAATGATTCATCAACTCCTCCGGCGACAGGTGCACGTAGCGCAGCATGTCTTCGATGGTGTCGTGGGTCTCGATACCGGCGTGGTACACGCTGCCGTCGGCGTTCTGGTAGATGTTCACCGAGTCGGTGTCACCGAACAGGTTGTGCATGTCGCCGAGAATTTCCTGGTACGCGCCAACCAGGAAAATGCCCAGCACATAGTCTTCACCGTCGCGCAGTTCATGAACCGGCAGGCTAGTTTCAATCGACTGCTCGTCCACGTACTGGCGAATCTTGCCGTCGGAGTCGCAGGTCAGGTCTTGCAACACGGCGCGGCGCAGCGGCTCTTCGTCCAGACGCGACAGCGGCAGAATCGGCAGGATCTGGCCAATCGCCCAGGTGTCCGGCAGGCTCTGGAACACCGAGAAGTTACAGATGTACTTGTCGGCCAGCTTGTCGTTGAGTTCGTCCAACACGGCGCGGTGCGAACGCTGACGGGCCTTGAGCTGGTTGTGCAGGCGACGGCAGATGGCGAAGTAGCACTGCTCAGCCAGGGCTTTTTGCGCCAGACCGAGCTTGCCAGCCGAGTACTGCGCGGCCACTTCTTCGATGTAGTGGGTGGCGCGCCAGTAGGTTTCGGCGACCATTTCCGGATCGCTGTCTTCCAGCAGATCGATCAGCACCTGCAGCACTTCGGGCTGCTCAACCGAGGCGTCGATCTGTGGCACTTTTTCGTTGTGCCGCTCCACGTCGGTCACCTGCACCAGCAATACCGCATGGTGCGCGGTCATCGCCCGGCCACTTTCGGAGAAGATGTGCGGGTGCGGAATTTCCTGGCGGTCGCAGAATTCCTTGAGCATGTCGACCACCGCGTCGGCGTAGTCCTGCATGTCATAGTTGATCGAGCTGGCGTTGCGTGAGTGGGTGCCGTCGTAATCGACCCCCAGGCCACCGCCCACGTCGATGTGATCGACCGGCAGGCCCAACGCGCGCAGTTCGCCGTAGTAGCGAATGGCCTCGCGGAAGCCCTTGCGGTAATCGGCGATGTTGGCGATCTGCGAGCCCATGTGAAAGTGCAGCAGCCGGATGCCCTGATCCAGCCCGGCAGCCTTGAAGCGCTCGACCACCTGCAAAATCTGCGCAGCAGACAAACCGAACTTGGACTTTTCACCGCCCGTGTCCGCCCACTTGCTCGACGCCAGCGACGACAAGCGCACGCGCAGGCCGATTTGCGGGGCGACTTTAAGCTCGGCCGCCTCCTCGATCACCAACTGCACTTCAGATTCTTTCTCGATGACGATAAAAACGTTGTGCCCGAGCTTCTGCCCCATCAGGGCCAGGCGGATAAACTCGCGGTCTTTGTAACCATTGCAAACGATGGTGCCGCCCTTGGGGGCCAGCGCCAGCACGGCCATCAACTCGGGTTTGGAACCGGCTTCCAGGCCGATGGACACGTCCTGCGTGGCGATGATGTTTTCCACCACCGCCTCCTGCTGGTTGACCTTGATCGGGTACAGCGCGGTGTAGCGGCTCTGGTATTCCAGGCGCTCGATGCTGGCGTCGAACGCGCCGGTCAGGCGGCGCACGCGGTCCTGCAAAATATCCGGGAAACGCACCAGCAGCGGCAGTGAGAGCCCGCTCTGACGCAGCTCATCGACCTGGTCATACAGATCAATCGGCTGGCTTTCAGGGCCTTTGGGGCGCACGTCAACCCGGCCAGCATCATTGATCGCGAAGTAACCCGCGCCCCAATGGCGAATGCCATAGACACTGCGGCTATCGGCTACGGTCCATTGGCTGCCGTCATCTTTGCGTGTGCGTCGTGCAGACATCGAAGTCTCCCTTGCTGGCGGTAATGGCCTTGGCACAGCCAAGACGGGTACAGAATAAAGTCTGGAAATGACGATTGCTCGGCAAGGCCCCAAAGGGCCGCCGAGGACATGAAAACGACGGGATCAGCCGCCGGACTTCTTGGCTTTGAAGCCCTGTTTGATCAGCTCGGCGAGCAACAGTTCGACGTGGTCGCCCTGGATCTCAATCACTCCATCCTTGAGCGAACCGCCGCAACCGCAGCGCTTTTTCAGGGCGCTGGCGAGGTCCTTGAGCGGCTCTTCAGCCAAGGGCACACCGCTGATGGTGGTGACGGTTTTACCGCCACGGCCTTTGGTTTCACGGCGCACGCGGGCGATGCCGTCACCTTCGGGGATTAGGGTCTGCTTGCAGATGCAGGCGGCCACCGGCTGGCTGCAGTCAGGGCAATGCCGACCGCTGTCAGTGGAATACACCAAGCCGCTGAGGGCGGCGAATGAAGAGGCTTTCTTGACCACCGGCTTGTCCTCGAAGGGGTCAGGATAGCGACTGGTCGACAAGTGCAAAACACGTCGACCGCGAAGCCCCACTCTGGCAGGGGCAGCGCACCCAGGCAGCAGGGCCTGGGCTTGAAGGCCGCGCAGTGTAACGGCAAAAAGCGCACCTGCTAAGTGTAAAAATGCGCCATTAATCGGTGGATTGGCGACGCCGTTCGAGATGCCGAACAAAACGCCCCGGTATCCTGCACAAACCCAGCCCTGGCGCTGGTTTTAGCGGCACAGGCACAGGCACCACAGGGTTTAACAACGCGATACCTAAGCGGCATTGAGCGACGGCAGATGACGCCATCGGCATCCGCTTATTGGGTCGCCGCCAGGTACTGCCGCAACGCAATCAGCGAGTCTGGGCAATAGGGCACATGCTCGGTCTCGGCCAGCGCCTGATCGAGGCTGATAAAGCGCGCCTCCAGCACTTCCTCGGGCTGCAACGTCAGCGGTGCATCGGACACCGCCGAATACACCCTGCACCACAACCGGCTTTCCGGAGCGTCGTAAAAGAAGTGGGCATGCTCAACCAGCGGCACATCACGAACGCCCAGTTCTTCGGCCAACTCGCGCGCGGCGGAGTCGGCATAGCCTTCGCCGTCCAGCACCATGCCGCCTGCAGCCATGTCCCAATAACCGGGATACAACGCCTTGCTCAGGGTGCGCCGGTGCACGCACAACTCGCCCGCGCTGTTGAACAGCAGAATGTAGGTGCAGCGACCAATCAAATGCTGCGCGCGCAACGCGCTGCGCAGCACCCCGCCCAGCGGTTGATCCTGCTCATCGACCCAGGCAATACGCTCGGCATCTGAGGCGGCGCGGTGCGCCACCTCGGCATCAGACCAAGGCACCGATCAACCCTGCGACAGCAGTTGGCGCAAATCAATCAAACCAGCATTGGCGCGCGAAATGTAGTTGGCCATCACCAGCGAATGGTTGGCCAGCAGACCATAACCGCTGCCGTTGAGGATCATCGGGCTCCACAGGGTTTCCTGCGCGGCTTCCAGCTCACGAATGATCTGCCGCACGCTGACGGTGGCGTTCTTCTTCGCCAGCACATCGGCGAAGTCCACCTCGATGGCGCGCAGCAGGTGAGCCAATGCCCACGCCTGGCCACGGGCCTCGTAGAACACGTTGTCGATTTGCAGCCACGGCGTTTCGTAGTTCACGCCCTCGATAAAGTCGGCCTGCGCCACGCTGCCTGCCAGAGCTGGATCGACCACGGCGGTGTTCAAGCGCACTTGCCCGACGCTGGCTGACAAACGCTGCGAAAGCGAACCCAGACGTGTGGCAGCATCGCCCAGCCAGTTGTTCAGGTTGTCAGCACGGGTGTAGAACTGCGCATCGGAACGGGCCGGATCAGCCAAGCGATTGAGGTAGCGGTTGAGCGACTTGATGCCCTCGCCGTATTCGGCCTCGGAGGCTGGCAGCGCCCAGCTTTTGTTATCAAAGTGGAAGCGCGGCTCGGCTTTGGACAGATCAGGGTCTTCGGTGGATTGCGACTGCGAACGGGTAAAGTCCTTGCGCAGCGCGCGCGACATATCACGCACCTGCACCAGCACGCCAAACTCCCAGCTCGGCATGTTGTCCAACCACAGGCCTGGCGGCGCGAGGTCGTTGGACAGGTAACCGCCCGGCTTGTCGAGCAAGGTACCGGCCACTTGTTTGAGCGTTTCCACGGTGGTGTAGCCGTTAACCAGCTTGTGCCCACGCGCCTGAGCCGCCGCTTCGGCGCGCTGTTGCACGGAAAACTGTTCCGGCTCCTGGTTCCAGTACCAGCCCACCAACAAGGCTGCAAACAAATACAACCCCAGCAGCCCGCCGAATACGCGCACCGCCCAACCGCCAGCAAAGTAGCTGCGTGCGTTATCCACTGAATCTGCCGCGCCATCACGCGCCCCGGCAGTACGATTTTTCCAATCCAGCATGGCGTTGTCCTTTCACTCAAATGGCGAAGCAGTTCAGCACGCGCTTAACTCACCGCACGGCCTTTAACGAAACGTTCGACCACAACCTGCAAATGAGGTTGCACGAATTGCTTTGCACTATAAGGGATGCACCGGCCACTGCGCAGCGCCGGGGGGCCAACTAAGCGATGGTTTTACTGCTACCGTTTGTGTGAAAGCCTCGACAAAAGGCCGACGCCAATAGATCGACGGTGAACGTAGCGACCTCCGCCAGTGTTAGCATTGCCAGCATTACGCCATTATCTGTCAGCACCCACGCCAACCGGACCCAGGCCATGACCGAGCACGAAGATCC
This sequence comes from Pseudomonas synxantha, assembly GCA_945874835.1. Lineage (GTDB taxonomy): Bacteria > Pseudomonadota > Gammaproteobacteria > Pseudomonadales > Pseudomonadaceae > Aquipseudomonas > Aquipseudomonas synxantha_B. The sequence goes on from CAMCJM010000003.1 coordinate 15,389, forward strand.
CAGCCGCGACCGCCTCAAACAACACTTCGCCCAGCGCGTAATCAATCAGGCGCGTCAGGTGCTGGAAGTTTGGCAACGCCTGCAACGCAGTGAGTGGAACGAAGCCGGCATGGGCGAGCTGCGTGAAGCTACGCAAATGCTTCAGCGCTACGCCGAACGCTTCGAGCAAGCCGAACACAGCCAACTGGCCACACAGATTGATGAGTGCCTGCAGCGGGTGGCTGATAACCGTGGCCGCCTCAATAGCGAGCTGATTAACCAGCTCAATCAGTTGCTGCAACGGCTGTCGCGCACAGGCCTGCGGCATGGCGACAAATTTGAGCAGACGCTGCTGCCGCCCCTGCGCAAGCCGGTTTACCTGGCGTTGCAACATCTGGAGCGCGCCGAGCAACTGGTGCAGCGCCTGGAGTTCTTTGGCATGAACGCCATTGCCTTAGACACCGCCAACGCCTTCCGCCACGCCATCCAGCAGCGCCACCCGGCCGCGATTGTCATGGAGGTCGACTTTTCCGGCCCCGGTTGCGGCCTGCAATTGGCGCACAGCGTGCAGGAAGGCCTGGAGCATAAAATTCCGCTGTTGTTCTTTAGCGCCGAAGAAACCGACACCATGACCCGCCTGGCCGCCGTAAGGGCCGGGGGACGTGAGTTTTTCAGCGGTAGCCTGGATGCATCCAATCTGTTTGAGCGTATCGAGGTGCTGGCCAATATCGCCCAATACGAGCCTTACAAAGCACTGATCATCGACGATTCGCGCGCCCAAGCCATGCACACCGAGCGCGTGCTTAATAGTGCAGGCATCGTCACGCGCACCCTTATTGAGCCGATTGAGGCCATGAACCACCTGGCGGACTTCCAGCCAGATTTAATCATCCTCGACATGTACATGCCCGAGTGCAATGGCCCGGAGCTAGCGCAGGTGATCCGTCACAACGACCGCTATGTCAGCGTACCGATCATTTACCTGTCCGCTGAAGATGACTTGGACAAACAGCTTGATGCCATGAGCGAAGGCGGCGATGACTTCCTCACCAAACCGATCAAGCCACGCCATTTAATTGCCACCGTGCGCAACCGTGCCGTCCGTGCCCGCAGCCTGCGTGCGCGCATGGTGCGCGACAGCCTGACCGGTCTGTACAACCACACCCACACCCTGCAACTGCTGGAAGATGCCCGCTTTCGCGCCGAGCGCGATGAGCAACCGCTGAGCTTTGCCATGATCGACATCGACTTTTTCAAGAAGGTCAACGACACCTATGGCCACCCCATGGGCGACCGCGTCATCAAAAGCCTGGCGCTGTTCCTCAAGCAGCGGCTGCGCAAGAGTGATCATGTTGGGCGTTACGGCGGCGAAGAGTTTGCCGTGGTCATGCCCAACACCGACGCGACAGCTGCCAGTCGCGTGCTCGATGACATTCGTCAGCGCTTTGCTGAAACCCAGTTTTCAGCCCAACCGCATGACCTGTCGTGCACGTTCAGTTGCGGCATTGCCCAGCTTGCGCCGCACCTTGACGGCAAGCTCCTCTCGCAACAGGCCGATCAGGCGCTGTACGTGGCCAAGCATGGCGGGCGCAACCAAGTGGCCATATACCAAGACGAATAACCTGACCGTTCAGCAAAAAAATGTGACGCACGCCACGCCGTCACATTAACGTCATGAAAGAGCAATAAATTCTTAGACTCAGTGGTCGCACCGCAATCGCTCGGCGGCCCACACCGTTTCTCTGCCGGTTGAGTCTTATGCGCCTGAAATTCATCACCAACCTCAATACCTTGCTGCTGGTGACCGTCTGCGTGGCGCTGGCCGCCACCCTCTGGTGGTCGCAACGCGCCCTCGAGCGCCCTTATCAGGTAATGACCCAGTACCTGAATCTGTCGCAGCAGTTCCAAAGCAATGCGGCCACCAACATCGGCGCGTACCTCGACAGCGGTGACGCCCTGCGCCATAGCGCTGCCCTGCAATCGCTGAGCAGCCTGGAGCAGGCGCTGAGCGAACTGCCCGAGCAACTGGCAACTAATCTGCGACCCAGCGTGTTGCAGCTCAGTGCATTTACGGCCAATGAACTGCTGGCTGCCGGCAAGCTGTCGGGCGACCCGCAAGGCTTGCTGTTACAGGCCGAGCGCGAAATGGATGCCGCCCTTGAGCAGCTGGCGCAGTACGCCGACACGGGGCAAGGCAGCGGCGCAGAAAGCTATCGTCGCCCACTATTCAATGCCGCAAGACACCTGACGCGCCTAGCCCACGCCCGCGACAAGCTGGTGCGCAGCGGACGGAGCGAGCTGGCCAGCGAAGTGGAACGCGAACTGGCCGCCCTAAATAAGCAAGCGCAAACGCTCAACGACTTGCCACTGCTGGGGGTGGCCGACGCCAGTGCTTCATCCGCCAACGCCTTTGCCGACCTTTTGGGCCTGGATGCCAGCAACGAAACCAACCAGGCAGAAGACAAAGGCATCGCCCTCAAGCGTGATCTGAGCAACCTGATCAGCCGCTACCCCGCTGAGCTGCAACGCACCCGAGGCCTGATCGAGCAGCGCAGCGCACTGGCCAGCAGCACGCGCGAACAAGTCGATCAAGTGCAGCAAGCTCTGGCTGCACTGGAGCCACTGGTGCGCGCCGAGCACGGGCGCATCCAGACAGAAGTGCAACTAATTCTGGGCCTGATGATTGGCTTGATTCTGCTGATTGCCCTGATCATCGACACCCTGCAGCGCCGCCTGACGCGGGTACTTAGCGAGCTTGCACCGGCGCTCTCAACCTGGGCAAAGGGTGACTTTGCAGCAGATATCCGACTTAACTCGCGCACGCGCGAACTGCGAGACATCGAAGAGTCGCTCAATCGACTGCGCGCTTACTTGGTCGATCTGGTCGGCACCATTCGCCAGCACGCCGAACAGGTAGTCGGCTCCAGCCGAACCCTAGCGGATCTGAGTAGCGGGCTGCATAGCGGCGCGGAGCGCCAAGTGGGTGACACCGCGCAGATCCGCGACGCGCTGGGTGAGTTGCAAGCCACCATCCAGCAAGTGGCCGGCGATGCCAGCCAGGCCGCCGACGCCAGCCGTGACGCCAACCGCGCGGTTGAGCACGGCCAACAGGTGATCGGACACAGCCTGACCGGCCTGCATGAACTGGTTGATAAAGTGCAAAACAATTCCCAAGTCATTGAGCGCCTGGCCGAAGAAACCGCCACCATCGGCAATGTTCTCACCGTGATTCGTGGCATCGCCGAACAGACCAACCTGCTGGCCCTCAACGCGGCCATCGAAGCCGCCCGCGCCGGTGAGTTAGGCCGCGGTTTTGCCGTGGTAGCGGATGAAGTGCGCTCGCTGTCACAGCGCACCAGCGGTGCCACCGCACAAATCCAAGAGCTGATTGGCCGCCTGCAGCAAGCCGCACTGCAATCGGTGCAGGCCATGCGCACGCAAGTGGAACACGCCGAAGCCACTGCCAGCCAAGCCGAAGCAGCCGATGGCGCACTGGTCGAAATTGTTGCCGCCATCCGCACCATTGCCAGCATGGCCGAGCGCATTGCGGATGCCACCGCCCAGCAAAGCGGTGCCGTCAGCGAGATTCGCGGGCACAGCGAGCGCATCCACGGGCTCGGCGGCGACAACCTGCTGCACATCGGTGAAGGCCGTAAGCAGGGCGAGCAGTTGCTGGAGCTGGGTGGCCAACTGCATACGGCCGTGCAGGCGTTTCGCGTCTGAGCATTGCGCTGCGCGGCAATCTGCCGCGCACCATCGGGCCTGCTGACAAGACCGCTTACAGGCTAAGGCATGTGCGAGGCCTCAGGCCTCCGCTATGATGCGCCGACACCCGTATTACGAGCCCGCCATGCACCGTTTACTCTGCCTGCTTCTGCTACTAGTTGCGCTGCCGACCAGCGCCAGCCTGTTCGACAAGCCGCCCGCGCCAACCCAGTTTGGCGCGCCGCTAAACAACAGCGCGGACTTCCTGCCGGTGCGCGAGGCGTTCAAGCTGAGCCTGATCAGCAGCTCTAGCGAGTCGGTGAAACTGCGCTTTGTCGCCGCCGAAGGTTATTACCTGTATCGGCACCGCTTCAGCTTCAGCAGCGAGCCGGCCGATATCCGCCTGGGCCAGGCCGTGCTGCCAACCGGCCAGGCTAAACATGATGAGTACTTCGGCGATGTCGAGGTGTACTACGAGGTGCTGGATGTCGAAGTGCCGGTCGACAACCCGGACAATCGCCCCTTCAACCTCAGCGTCAACTACCAGGGCTGCGCCGATAAAGGCCTGTGCTACCCACCGGAAACCGAGGTGCTGGCCATTGGCGGCGGCGCAGCTGCCAGCGACGCCGCTGCTAATGCGGCAACAGCCTGGAGCTGGAGCGATCTGGCGCTGTTCTTTCTCGGCGGCCTGGCGCTGACCTTCACCCCTTGCGTGCTGCCCATGCTGCCGATTCTCAGCGGCGTGGTGCTGCGTGGCCAGCCGGGCGGGCTGCGTAGCCTGGTGCTGTCGCTGGCCTACGTGCTGCCGATGGCCCTGAGCTTCGCCACACTCGGCGCACTGATGGGCCTGTTCGGCGCCGAACTGAACCTGCAAGCACGCCTGCAATCACCGTGGGTACTGGTGCCCTTTGCGATCTTCTTCGCCCTGTTTGGCGCAGCCAGCTTGGGCTTTCTTGAACTGCGCCTACCCGCCGCCCTCGACGACCGCTTACAACGCCTGACCCAGCGCCTGCATGGCGGCACGATTTTCAGCGCCGCGGCCTTGGGCGTGCTGTCCAGCGTGCTGGTTTCACCCTGCGTTTCCGCACCATTGGCCGGTGCGTTGTTATACATCAGCGCCAGTGGCGATGCCTGGGGCGGCGGCCTCAAACTCTTGGCCTTGGGCCTAGGCATGGGTACACCGCTGGTGCTGTTTGCGGTGGGCGGCGGCGCGCTGCTGCCGAAATCCGGCCCATGGATGCTCACCGTGCGTAATCTGTTCGGCGCACTGCTGATGGGTGTGGCCATCTGGCTGCTGGAGCGCGTCGTACCCGGCCCGGTTAGCCTCGCGCTATGGGGGCTGTTGGCCGCCGGTGTGGCGCTGTGGCTAGGGGCACTGGAGCTAACGCCGAAAACCCACCATCAAAAACTCGCGCAACTGCTCGGCCTGCCGCTGCTGGTCTACGCACTGGTGGCTTGGGTCGGTGCCTTGCAGGGCCATGAAGACCCCACGCGACCACTCGGCCAAATCGTTAGCCACGCCCAAGCCACATCCGTGAAATCCAGCCAGTGGCTAACCGTCAGCACCCCCGGCGAACTGGATGCCGCCCTGCGTAATGCGCAGAACAACGGCACACCCCTGCTGCTCGACTGGTACGCCGACTGGTGCATCAGCTGCAAAGTCATTGAGCGCGAAGTGCTCAGCGCGCCACAGGTGACCCGTCAGCTGGGCGACTATCAACTGGTGCGGTTCGACATCACCGAAAGCAATGCAGCGCAACGCGCCCTGCTCGACCGCTACCAATTGTTCGGCCCGCCCGCTATCCAGTTGTTTGATGGCAAGGGCGAAGAATGGCTGGACCTGCGAGTCGTCGGCGAAGTGGACGCAGCAACCTTTGCGGCCCGCCTGAGTGCCGCAAGGGAACGCTTCTAACCACCTGAGTCATACATTTTCCGCAAACAGCGCTCATCGTGTCGACTACTGCCGATAACTGGACAGCCCCGCGCTGTCGCGGCATAGTCCTGCGCAGTGAAAAATAAGGAACATGGATCATGGCGACCTTTCTGGTACTGCACGGCCCCAATCTCAACTTGCTCGGCACCCGCGAGCCGGGGGTTTACGGGGCTGTCACCCTGGAACAGATCAACCTCGACCTGGAGCGCCGCGCCCGTGAAGCCGGCCACCACTTGCAGCACCTGCAAAGCAATGCCGAATACGAGTTGATCGACCGCATTCATGCGGCGAAAGACGAAGGCATCGACTTTATTCTGATCAATCCTGCCGCTTTTACTCACACCAGCGTCGCATTACGTGACGCATTGCTGGCAGTGAGCATCCCATTCATCGAAGTGCACTTGTCCAACGTGCACAAACGCGAAGCTTTCCGCCATCACTCCTACTTTTCCGATGTAGCGGTGGGAGTGATCTGCGGCCTTGGCGCCAGCGGTTATCGGCTGGCCCTGGAGGCTGCAATCGAACAACTTGCACAACTTGAACTTAAGCGCCCCTGACCTCACCGGGAGTTGAACCACTATGGATATTCGTAAAGTCAAAAAACTGATCGAGCTGCTGGAAGAATCCGGCATCGACGAGCTGGAAATTCGCGAAGGCGAAGAGTCAGTGCGCATCAGCCGCCACAGCAAGCAGCCGGCCTTTATGCAACAGCCGATCTACGCCCAAGCGCCAGCGCCGGCTGCTGCACCAGTTGCGGCCGCACCAGCTGCTGAAGCCGCCGCACCGGCTGCTGCCAAGCTGAATGGCACGGTGGTCCGCTCGCCGATGGTCGGCACCTTCTACCGCGCCTCCGGCCCAACGTCGGGCAACTTCGTTGAAGTGGGTTCGAGCGTGAAGAAAGGCGACATCCTCTGCATCGTTGAAGCGATGAAGATGATGAACCACATCGAGGCCGAGACCAGCGGCGTGATCGAATCCATCCTGGGCGAAAACGGCCAGCCGGTGGAATACGATCAACCTCTTTTCACCATCGTTTGATCCACGGAGAGCCTGCGATGTTGGAAAAAGTGCTGATTGCCAACCGCGGCGAGATTGCCCTGCGCGTCTTGCGCGCGTGCAAAGAGCTGGGCATCAAGACCGTCGCGGTGCATTCCACCGCCGACCGTGAACTGATGCACCTGGGCCTGGCCGACGAATCGGTGTGTATCGGCCCGGCGGCCGGCGCACTGTCGTACCTGAATATCCCGGCGATCATCAGCGCCGCTGAAGTCACCGGCGCCACGGCTATTCACCCGGGCTACGGCTTCCTCGCGGAAAATGCTGATTTCGCCGAGCAAGTGGAGAACTCTGGTTTCGCCTTTATCGGCCCGAAAGCCGATACCATTCGCCTGATGGGCGACAAGGTCTCGGCTAAGCAGGCCATGATCAAAGCCGGCGTGCCGGTGGTGCCTGGCTCCGACGGCCCACTGCCGGAAGACGAAGAAACCGCCCTGCAAATCGCTCGCGAAGTGGGTTACCCCGTGATCATCAAAGCCGCTGGCGGCGGCGGTGGTCGCGGCATGCGCGTGGTGTACAAGGAAGAAGACCTGATCAAGTCGGCCAAACTGACCCGCAGTGAAGCCGGTTCAGTGTTCGGTAACCCGATGGTCTACCTGGAGAAATTCCTCGGCAATCCGCGTCACGTGGAAGTCCAGGTACTCTCCGACGGTCAGGGCAACGCCATCCATCTGTATGACCGCGATTGCTCGCTGCAGCGCCGCCACCAGAAGGTATTGGAAGAAGCTCCGGCCCCGCAGATCGACCCTAAGGCCCGCGCCGAAGTGCTGCAACGCTGCGTCGATGCCTGCATCGAGATTGGCTACCGTGGCGCAGGCACCTTCGAGTTCCTTTATGAAGACGGCCACTTTTACTTCATCGAGATGAACACGCGTGTGCAGGTCGAACACCCGGTCACCGAGATGGTTACCGGCATCGACATCGTCAAGGAGATGCTCAGCATCGCCGCTGGCAACACGCTGTCGTACAAGCAGGAAGACGTGAAGCTACTCGGCCACGCCTTGGAGTGCCGGATCAACGCTGAAGACCCGGACAACTTCATGCCCTGCCCCGGCAAGGTCAAGCACTTCCACGCCCCAGGCGGCTTCGGCGTACGCGTCGACTCGCACCTGTACAGCGGCTACACCGTGCCACCGCACTACGACTCGTTGATCGGCAAGGTCATCACCTACGGCAAAGACCGCGACGAGGCCCTGGCCCGTATGCGCAACGCCCTGGACGAGATCGTCGTCGACGGCATCAAGACCAACGTGCCACTGCACCGCGATCTGGTCCGCGACAAAGGCTTCTGCAAAGGCGGCGTGAATATCCACTATCTAGAAAAGAAACTGGGTATGGATAAGCACTAAGCTTAATGACCTGCTGCGCGTCGGCGATACTGCGTTAAAAACGGCCTCGCTCTAGCTCGCGAGGTCATGACAGAAGTGCCAAACAAAGGCTGCCATTCGGCAGCCTTTGTCGTTTCCGACCTACCGGCGGTGGCAGCCGCCCCACCGCTTCAAGTAAGCTGCGCGCCAATTTGCAGCGTCTTGCCACAGTGTTTACGAGGTTTCCCCATGCCCTGGTTACAAGTCCGTCTCGCCATTACCCCGGAGCAGGCGGAAACCTACGAAGATGCGCTGCTGGAAGTCGGTGCCGTTTCGGTGACCTTTATGGACGCTGAAGACCAGCCGATTTTCGAGCCGGACCTCGGCACCACGCCGCTCTGGTCGCACACCCACCTGCTGGCACTGCTCGAAGCCGATACTGACGAAAACGCCGTATTTGCCCACCTGCAGTTGCTGACCGGCGCCGAATTGCCGGAGCATCACGCCGAAGTGATCGCCGATCAGGACTGGGAACGCAGTTGGATGGATGGTTTCCAGCCGATGCGTTTCGGCCAGCGCCTGTGGATTGTGCCGAGCTGGCACGCCGCACCCGAGCCGGACGCCGTCAACCTGCTGCTCGATCCGGGCCTGGCCTTTGGCACCGGTACTCACCCCACCACAGCACTGTGCCTGGAGTGGCTGGACGGTCAGAACCTGCAGGATTGCAGCGTGATCGACTTCGGCTGTGGCTCGGGCATTCTGGCGATTGCCGCCCTGCTGCTGGGCGCACCTCAGGCCGTCGGCACCGATATCGATATTCAGGCCATCGATGCCTCGCGCGACAATGCCCAGCGCAATGGCATCGACGACGCGCGCTTCCCGCTTTATCTGCCTGAAGACATGCCACAACAACCCGCCGACGTGGTGGTGGCCAATATCCTCGCCAGCCCGCTGGTGGCGCTGGCCGCGCAAATCACTGGCCTGGTTAAACCCGGCGGGCGCCTAGCGCTGTCGGGCATCCTGGCTGAGCAGGCCGAAGAGGTACGCGCCGCCTATAACGACGCCTTTATCCTCGACCCCACTGCCGACAAAGATGGCTGGGTGCGCATCAGCGGTGTACGCCGCTGAACGCCAGCGATGCTGCAATCACAAGCAGTTGCGTTAGACTAGCCGCCTTGTTCAGCCGGACCGCCGCATGACCCAGAGCTTCGTCACCCAGTGCCCGCATTGCCGCACCAGCTTTCGCGTGAACATCACGCAGCTGGGTGCCGCGCATGGTGCGGTGCGCTGCGGAGCTTGCCTCAACGTGTTCAACGCCGCACAACAGCTGCGTGAACAGGGTCATACGCTACCTGCTGCGCAGGTTACGGCAAGCAAAACCGCTGCCGCCGTACCGGCCAGACCTGCACCTGCACCTGCACCTGCACCTGCACCTGCACCTGCACCTGCACCTGCACCTGCACCTGCACCTGCACCTGCACCTGCACCCAACATTCTGGCCGCCACTGCGGGCGGTCAAGCCTTACCTGCTCAGCCTCAAGTCAATAAGCCGACTGGCGGCGAAACGCTGTGGATCCATGACGATCTGGATCTCGACAGCCTTGATCTGGACGAAGAACTGGCCAAGCTCGAAGCGCAGGAGCAGCAACTGTCCAAGCAGTTTTTGGCGATTGAGCGCGCGCCCCAGCAGCGCGACGGATTTCTTCTGGCCGAACCCGACAAACGTGACCCACTGGATGAGCGCTGGGCTGAAGCACTGCTGCAAGACGAGCCGGCCAAACCCAGTGCCAAACCGGCAGCACCCGTTGATGCGCGCTCAGCCAGCCCAGCTCGCCCGCTCCCCGCACGCGAGCCAGAAGTAAAAGCCCGCGCACTCGACACTCACGCCACAGTCAGCGTCGAGCCGCCGCTAGACCTCGGTATCGTCGACCGCCGCAGCGAGACACCAGAACCTGAAATCGAACACATTGAACTGCACGCCGAGCGCAAACCTTTCTCGGCGCTGACAGACGATGCGGACGATGAACCGCCCCACACAACCAAGCCCGCACGACGCGAGCCGGCGATGCGCGACGAGCGCCTGTTTGAACTGGACGATGAGCCCCTGCAGCTGGGCTGGCAAAAACCCAGTAAACCATGGGGACGCTGGCTCAGCTGGGGCCTGCTGAACCTGCTGGCCGCTGCAGCGCTGGCAGGCCAATACGTGATGTACCACTTTGACCAACTGGCACGGCAAGATCAGTACCGCCCCTGGTTTGAGCAAGCGTGTCCTGCCATCGGCTGCCAACTGCCGTCCAAGGTTGATATCGCCCAGGTTAAAAGCAGTAACCTGGTGGTGCGCAGCCACCCCGAGTTCAGCGGTGCCTTGGTGGTCGACGCCATCCTCTACAACCGCGCGCCCTTCTCTCAACCCTTCCCGTTGCTGGAAATGCGCTTCGCCGACATCAACGGCCAACTGCTTGCCAGTCGCCGCTTCAAGCCCAGCGAATACCTCGCCGGTGAGCTGGCTGGCAATGCTGAAATGCCGCCGCAGACGCCGATTCACATCTCCCTGGACATCCTTGATCCGGGCACCCAGGCGATCAACTACAGCCTCAGCTTCCACTCGCCGGAATAACCCGCAAGCGGCGAATTGCTTGGCAAAGCACGCCCAACCAAACCCTTCGCGATAAGCCAACAACTGTTCAGAATTTGTTCAAAACGACCTTTCTCCCGACACCCAGAGCGGGTATCATGCCCACCCTTTTTCGCACTCTCCTATGCGCTCAACAGCACGTCTCTTGAGCAGGGAAGCCCTATGTCGGCGCTACGCATCGGCCCCTACACATTGCCAAACTCGCTGATCCTCGCCCCCATGGCGGGCGTCACTGATCAGCCGTTTCGACAGCTGTGCAAGCGTATGGGCGCGGGCTTAGTGGTATCGGAAATGGTCACCAGCGATGTGCGTCTGTGGAACACCCGCAAGTCGAGCCTGCGCATGATGCACAGCGGTGATCCTGAGCCCCGCTCGGTGCAGATCGCCGGCGGTGATCCCGACATGCTCGCCGAAGCCGCGCGACGTAATGTTGAGATGGGCGCGCAGATCATCGACATCAACATGGGCTGCCCGGCCAAAAAGGTCTGCAACAAGGCCGCCGGTTCTGCGCTATTGAAAGACGAAGTGTTAGTTCGCGAGATTCTTCAGGCTGTGGTCGCCGCCGTGAATGTACCGGTGACGCTAAAAATCCGTACCGGCTGGGACCGCTCAAACAAAAACGGCATCAGCGTGGCGAAGATCGCCGAAGACGCCGGCATTGTCGCCCTGGCGGTACACGGCCGCACCCGCGCCGATCTATACACCGGTGACGCCGAGTACGAGACCATCGCCGCCATCAAGCAGGCCGTGTCGATTCCGGTGCTGGCCAATGGCGACATCAACTCGCCAGAAAAAGCCAAAGCCGTACTGGCAGCTACGGGGGCCGATGGCCTGCTGATCGGCCGCGCGGCACAAGGAAGGCCGTGGATCTTTCGCGAAATTGAACATTACCTGCGCACTGGCGAGCAACTGCCCGCACCCACACTCAGTGAAGTGGAACAAATTCTGCTTGAACACCTGACAGCCCTGCACGCCTTCTATGGCGATGTGATGGGCGTGCGGATTGCCCGCAAACACGTCAGTTGGTATCTCGCAACCTTGCCGGGCGCCAAGGATTTTCGCGCCCAATTTAATCGTCTGGACAGTACGGACGCGCAATGCGCCAACGTTCGCGGCTTTTTCAGCGAGCGTAATAATAATGGAGAAGGGGTGGCCGCATGACGATGTTGACCGAGACTTTAGGAAGTGACATGGCTCCCATAAGTGACAACAGCAGCTTGAAGCAGCACCTCAACACGCCAAGCGAAGAGGGCCAAACCCTGCGCGGCAGTGTTGAGAAAGCCTTGCACAACTACTTCGCCCACCTTGAAGGCGCAGACGTCAGCGACGTCTACAACCTGGTGCTTACCGAAGTGGAAGCGCCGCTGCTGGAAACCGTAATGAACTACGTCAAGGGCAACCAGACCAAGGCCTCCGAGCTGCTCGGCCTGAATCGCGGCACCCTGCGCAAAAAGCTCAAGCAGTACGACCTGCTGTAACTCCGAACTCCCGAAAAGGGCGGCCCACATGAGCCGCCCTTTTTGCTGATACTTCCGCCCTGATGGACTCTGAAATGACCGACCAGACCACCCGCCTCCCCGTTCGCCGTGCCTTGATCAGTGTTTCTGACAAGACTGGCATCCTTGAGTTTGCCCGCGAGCTCGTCGCCCTCAACGTGGAAATCCTCTCCACGGGCGGTACTTACAAGCTGCTCAAGGACAACGGCATTGCTGCCGTGGAAGTGGCCGATTACACCGGCTTCCCGGAAATGATGGACGGTCGCGTCAAGACCCTGCACCCGAAAATCCACGGCGGCATCCTTGGCCGTCGCGCCATTGATGGCGCGGTCATGGACGCGCACGGCATCAAGCCAATCGACCTGGTAGCGGTCAACCTCTACCCGTTCGCCGCCACTGTAGCCAAGCCTGGCTGTGACCTGGCCGACGCCATCGAGAACATCGACATCGGCGGTCCGACCATGGTCCGTTCTGCGGCGAAGAACCACAAAGACGTGGCCATCGTGGTTAATGCTGGCGACTACGCCGGCATCGTCGAGTCGCTGAAAGCCGGTGGCCTGAGCTACGCCCAGCGCTTCGACCTGGCTCTGAAAGCCTTCGAACACACTGCAGCCTACGACGGCATGATCGCCAACTATCTGGGTACCATCGACCAGAGCCGCGACACCCTGAGCACCGAAGAACGCGGCGTGTTCCCGCGCACCTTCAACAGCCAATTCATCAAGGCGCAAGAAATGCGCTACGGCGAGAACCCGCACCAGAGCGCGGCGTTCTACGTAGAAGCAGAAAAAGGCGAGGCCAGCGTCTCCACCTCCGTGCAATTGCAGGGTAAGGAACTGTCGTTCAATAACGTCGCCGACACTGACGCTGCGCTGGAATGTGTGAAGAGCTTCGTTAAACCGGCTTGCGTCATCGTCAAGCATGCCAACCCGTGCGGCGTGGCCGTGGCCACCGACGAAGAAGGCGGCATCCGCCAGGCGTACGAGCTGGCCTATGCCACCGACACCGAATCAGCCTTCGGCGGCATCATCGCCTTCAACCGCGAGCTGGACGCAGCCACCGCTCAAGCTATTGTCGAGCGTCAGTTTGTCGAAGTGATCATCGCGCCGAAAATCAGCGCTGAAGCCCGCACCATCGTCGCCGCCAAAGCCAACGTACGCCTGCTCGAATGCGGCGAATGGACAGCTGAGCGCTCCAGCGGCTGGGACTTCAAACGCGTCAACGGCGGCCTGCTGGTACAGAGCCGCGACACCGGCATGATTGCCGCCGCCGACCTGAAGATCGTCACCCAGCGCGCACCGAGCGAGCAGGAAATTCACGACCTGATCTTCGCCTGGAAAGTGGCCAAGTTCGTTAAGTCCAACGCCATTGTCTACGCGAAGAATCGCCAGACCATCGGCGTCGGCGCAGGCCAAATGAGCCGCGTTAACTCCGCGCGCATCGCCGCGATCAAAGCTGAGCACGCCGGCTTGCAGGTTGCCGGTTCGGTCATGGCCAGCGACGCCTTCTTCCCGTTCCGTGACGGCTTGGATAACGCGGCGGCCAATGGCATCACTGCAGTGATCCAGCCGGGCGGTTCGATGCGCGATGCGGAAGTGATTGCCGCCGCCGACGAAGCCGGGATTGCCATGGTGTTCACCGGCATGCGCCATTTCCGCCATTGATTGGTGGATGGCTTCGGCCATCCACCCTACATCGCCTCGAATGCAGCTTTTCGTAGGGTGGATAACGCTTTTCTTATCCACCAGCAGTCGTAGCCCGGATGAAATCCGGGAACACCCCACTCAAAAGCCCCGGATTGTATCCGGGCTACGGTCAGGAGATACCCCATGAACGTATTGATCATCGGCAGCGGCGGTCGTGAACACGCCCTGGCCTGGAAAGTGGCGCAAGACACTCGCGTCACTAAAGTTTTTGTCGCACCCGGCAACGCCGGCACCGCCGTTGAGCCCAAGTGCGAGAACGTCGCCATCGACGTGCTGGCCATTGAGCAGCTTGCCGACTTCGCCGAGAAGAATGTGCAACTGACCATTGTCGGCCCGGAAGCGCCGTTGGTTAAAGGCGTGGTCGATCTGTTCCGCACGCGCAAGCTGGATATCTTCGGCCCCACGGCTGCGGCCGCACAGCTGGAAGGTTCCAAAGCCTTTACCAAAGACTTCCTCGCCCGCCACGCGATCCCCACCGCCGACTACCAGAACTTCACCGAAGTCGAGCCGGCGCTGGCTTACCTGCAAAAGGTCGGCGCGCCAATCGTGATCAAGGCCGACGGCCTGGCCGCCGGCAAAGGCGTGATCGTCGCCATGACCCTGCAGGAAGCGGAAGACGCCGTCCGCGACATGCTCGCCGGCAACGCTTTTGGCGAAGCGGGTTCGCGCGTAGTGATCGAGGAATTTCTCGACGGCGAAGAAGCCTCGTTTATCGTCATGGTTGATGGTGAAAACGTGCTGCCGATGGCCACCAGCCAGGACCACAAACGCGTCGGCGATGGCGACACCGGCCCCAATACCGGCGGCATGGGCGCCTATTCGCCAGCACCGGTGGTGACCGCTGAGGTGCATCAGCGGGTGATGGACGAAGTGATTTACCCAACCGTGCGCGGCATGGCGGCTGAAGGCAACGTCTACACCGGCTTCCTCTACGCTGGCCTGATGATCGACACTGCAGGCAAGCCGAAGGTGATTGAGTTCAACTGCCGCTTCGGCGACCCGGAAACCCAGCCGATCATGTGCCGCCTGGAGTCCTCTCTGGTGCTGCTGGTTGAGGCCGCACTGGCCAAAGCGCTGGATAAAGTCGAAGCCACCTGGGACTCGCGCCCGACAGTCGGCGTGGTGATCGCCGCTGGCGGTTACCCGGCCGATTACGCCAAAGGTGATGTGATCGAGGGCTTGGACGCCGCTGCGCAACTGGAAGGTAAAGTGTTCCACGCGGGCACGGCCCTGAAAGATGGCCAGATCGTCACGGCGGGCGGTCGCGTGTTGTGCGCCACCGCCATCGGTCGCACCGTGGAAGAAGCGCAACAACAGGCGTATCGACTGGCCGAAAAGATTCGCTGGGACGGTAGTTTCTACCGCCATGACATTGGCTACCGCGCCATTGCCCGCGAACGCGGGGATAAGTGACAAGAAATAAAAGGTAAAAACGACAAGGGTGGCCATTTGGCCACCTTTGTCATATTAACCATGCAAATAGCTTGGCTATAATCCGAGCACTTATTTAGGAAGGGATTTCACTGTGCCCCGGCTGAGGATCGCCATTCACCTGCTACTCAGTACGCTGCTAATGCTTGCACTGGGCACCGCCCAGGCCGAAGCTGACGCAGGCTGGTCAGGTTTTGTCGACCCGTCGGCCACGCTGCAACTGGATGATGTGCTGAACCCTGAGCGGCGCGCAGCATTCCAGCCGACAGACCTCAAACAGTTGTACCCCCCTGGCGGCACCCACGCGCTGTGGCTGCATTACCGCATCCCCGCCAGTAGTGACCCGCAAATGCTGCGTATCTTCGCGCCCTACCTGGCATATCTCGATCTCTTTGTATTGCGCGGTGATGAGCTGATTGACCAGACGCATACTGGCAGCAGCCTACCTTTCGCTACACGGCCGCTGGCGAGCCGCGACTACCTGCTGCCCCTGCCGAGTGCCGAACAACCGCTGGACATCTACATGCGCCTGGCCTCCGAACAGGCCCTACGCCCCAGCATTACCCTGCAAAGCGCACAGCTGATGGCCGCAGACGATAACCGGCCGCTGCTGTTTGGCCTGTTGCTTGGTTGCCTGGGCATGATGGTGACCTACAACTTTGTGCGCTTTTTCTACACCCGCGCAGTCAGTGGCTTGTGGCTGGCGGCGACGCAGGTCTGCCAATTGACCGCAGTGGTCAGCCTGCTCGGCATCAGTACCTCTTGGCTGAACGAATGGCATAGCTTTCAACCACAAATCGCCAACCTGTCGATGCTGCTCACCGGCATTTTCGCCCTGTTTTTTACCGCTAGTTTCTTCCGTAATGTTTGCCCCAGCACACCCCTCAATCATCTGCTGAGCGCCGAGATCACCATCCTCGCGCTGGTGTGTGTCGCCTTGCTGGTGGCGACCAACCTGCAGTTCAACCAATTGGTTTACCTGCTCAATGTCGTTGTGGCGATCAGCATCCTGATGGTCTCACTGACCCACTGGCGACACGGCTATCCGCCAGCACGCTTGTTCAGCCTGGCCATTCTGGTGTTCTGTATTGCCTTTGTTTTTGCCTTGCCGGTGCTGTTTGGCTACTGGGCGGTGCAATCAGAATGGCTGGTCTATGGCTTGATTGCGGTCAGCACGATCAGCGGCTTTATGCTCAGCATGGCCTTGAGTGAGCGCCAACGCCGCATCATGCAGAGCCAGTTCAGCACCAGCCGCGCCCTGGCGGCCAGCTCCGCTGAACTCAAGGCCAAGGCCGAGTTTCTGGCGAAAATCAGCCATGAAATCCGCACACCGATGAATGGCGTCTTGGGCATGACCGAGCTGTTGCTCGGCACCCCGCTCTCGGCCAAACAGCGCGACTACGTACAAACCATCCACAGTTCGGGCAATGAACTGCTGACACTGATTAACGAAATTCTCGATATCTCCAAGCTGGAATCCGGGCAGATCGAGCTGGATGACGTGCAGTTTGACCTCAATGCGCTGATCGAAGACTGCCTGGATATCTTCCGCGCCAAGGCCGAACAGCAAAAAGTCGAGCTAATCAGCTTTATGCAGCCGCAGGTGCCACGGGTGATCAGTGGCGACCCCACGCGCCTACGGCAAACCTTGCTCAGCCTGCTGGATAACGCCTTCAAGCAGACTGACGAAGGCGAAATCCTCTTGGTCGTTGCCCTCGACACCAGCAGCGAGCAACCGCGCCTGCGCATCGCCGTACAAGACAGCGGCAAGCCGTTGGATGCCAGCGAGCGTGACGCGTTGCTCAATGCCGAACTGCACAACAAAGACTTCCTCGCTGCCACCACGCTGGGCGCGCGCCTGGGCCTGATCATTGCCCGGCAACTGGTGCGCCTGATGGAGGGCGAGTTCGGCATTCAAAGCGGTGGCAGCCAGGGATCAACTCTATGGCTGACGCTGCCGCTGGACGCCTCGCGTCTTGAGCAACCCACCGCCGACCTCGATGCCTCATTGCAGGGCGCACGCCTGCTGGTGGTGGACGACAACGACACCTGCCGCAAAGTACTGGTGCAGCAATGCAGCGCCTGGGGCATGCAAGTCAGCGCCGTGCCCTCGGGCAAAGAGGCCATGGCCCTGCTGCGCACAAAAGCGCATTTGCGCGAATATTTCGATGCTGTGCTGCTCGATCAGGACATGCCCGGCATGACCGGCATGCAACTGGCCGCACGGATAAAAGAAGACGCCAACCTCAACCACGACATTCTGGTGATCATGCTCACCGGCATCAGCAATGCGCCGAGCAAGATCATCGCGCGCAACGCCGGAATCAAACGTATCCTGGCCAAACCGGTGGCCGGCTACACCCTGAAAACTACCCTAGCTGATGAACTGGCCCAGCGCGGTAAGGGTGACTCGCCGATGTTCAACCCGGCACCGCCGAGCACCCCACTGAATGTGCCAAGCGACTTCCGCATTCTGGTGGCCGAAGACAACACCATCTCCACCAAAGTGATTCGCGGCATGCTCGGTAAACTCAACCTGCAGCCCGACACCGCCAGCAACGGCGAAGAAGCCCTCAGCGCGATAAAGGCGCAAGCCTATGATCTGGTACTGATGGACTGTGAAATGCCGGTGCTTGACGGCTTCTCCGCCACCGAGCAACTGCGGGCCTGGGAGGCTGCCGAACAGCGTCCGCGCACGCCGGTGGTGGCGCTCACCGCGCACATTCTCACCGAGCACAAAGAGCGCGCACGCTTGGCCGGCATGGATGGGCACATGTCCAAACCGGTGGAAATGTCGCAACTGCGCGAGCTGATCGAGCACTGGGTCGCCGAACGAGAAATCCGCCGTCAACGCGACGCGATGCCATCCTGACGATACGGCCCGGATTGCCCGACAGCCTCTACACGCTTACCCTTCCACCTTTCTTTATCGAAACGAGTCCTGTCCATGGCGTCCGCGCTGTTCAGCCTGTATTTGAAACTGTTGGTGCTCTATAGCCCGTTTTTCGTGCTGTCGTGTTTTATCGGTCTGAGCCGTGGTTACACGGTTAAAGTGCGCAAGCGCCTGGCCTGGAAGGTCGCCCTCGGCGTGCTGATCGCCAGCGTGCTGCTGTACCTGTTCGGCAAGCACATCTTTACCCTGTTCGGCATCACCATTGATGCC
Source organism: Pseudomonas synxantha (assembly GCA_945874835.1). Classification (GTDB taxonomy): domain Bacteria; phylum Pseudomonadota; class Gammaproteobacteria; order Pseudomonadales; family Pseudomonadaceae; genus Aquipseudomonas; species Aquipseudomonas synxantha_B. Next base: position 33,800 of record CAMCJM010000003.1, read on the forward strand.
TTCCGCATCGGGGCTGGCAGCGTGCTGTTTATTTCAGCCCTTGGCATGGCTCAAGGTAAATCGGCGGTGCAGAGCGATAACGTGCAGCAGGACGTGACCATCGTGCCGCTGACCATCCCCCTCACTGTCGGCCCCGGCACCATCGGCGCACTGCTGCTGATGGGTGCCAGCCAGCCAGAGTGGAGTGACAAGGCCGTGGCCGTGCTGGCCATCGCCCTGGCCAGTTTCACCGTGGGTGTGGTGCTGTATTTATCCAACCAGTTTGAGCGCCTGCTCGGCGATCAGGGCTTGCAGATTGTCAGCCGCCTGATGGGCCTGTTTGTCTGCGCGCTGGCCGCGCAAATCATCTTTACCGGGGTGAAGAACTACCTCGCGCTGTAATGTCCAAGGCTGGATTGGTAAAGCCCGATACGACCCTGCGGCGAAACCCGGATTACAGGCTACAACTGCGCAAAACCTGACTGACCACGTAGGGTGGACGGCGCTGTTTTCGTCCACCGTGACAGCTGCGACTGCCGAACGCTGCCGTCCATTAAATAGGCGAACCCCGGATTACGCCTGCGGCTAATCCAGGCTACGACTAGGTAACCCCCTGACTGACCACCTAGGGTGGACGACGCCGTTTTCGCCCACCATGACGCCTGCTATTACCGAGCGCTGCCGTCCATAAAGTGAGGCTGTAGCCCGGATGAAATCCGGGAGCGGTTTATGCCGCCAGCACGGTAAATCACGGACCGCATCCGAGCCACAGGCGCGCACCATCGGCATGCAGTACAGCCCTACTGCGGTGCATAACGGCGTTCAGAACCTTCACGCCACGCTTTAAAAATCACCTAACCGTTTGAAAATAAAGCGCTTAATAGAACTGGCACCGACATTGCTCTAGACACTCCATCACTTGGATACAAGATGGAATTTCAGCGCATGGCCAACGCACCTATCGCCTTCACCCTCACCCACTGGCAACAGACCTACCGCGACGGTCAATCGCCCGCCGAACTGCTGCATAGCCTGCGCTTGGCCCTGAGCACCGAAGATAACGCCTGGATTGCTCTGGCCAGCGAAGCCCAACTCAACAGCCAACTCGATGCTTTGTCAGCGCTGCTCGACGCTGCCAACGGCGAGCTAAGCAAGCTGCCGCTGTACGGCGGCCCTTTGCGATCAAAGACAACATCGACGCGGCTGGCTGGCCCACCACAGCAGCCTGTCCGGCATTCGCCTACACCGCCGAGGCGGATGCCACGGTCGTGGCGCGTCTGCGGGCAGCCGGTGCCATTCTGATCGGCAAGACCAACCTCGATCAGTTTGCCACGGGGCTGGTCGGCACCCGCTCACCCCATGGCGCGGTGTGCAACAGTTTCAACCCGGATTACGTCAGCGGCGGCTCCAGCTCCGGTTCGGCCAGCGTGGTGGCGCGCGGTTTGGTGCCCTTCTCGCTCGGCACCGACACCGCCGGATCCGGGCGCGTACCGGCCGGGTTTAACAATATTGTCGGGCTCAAACCGAGCAAAGGCTGGCTGCCGAACACCGGACTGGTGCCCGCCTGTAAAACACTGGACTGCATCTCGGTATTTGCCCTGACCGTGGCCGATGCATTGGTGGTGGCGCTGGTTGCCGGCGGCTATGACGCGAGCGATCCGTATAGCCGTCACAACCCCTGCACAGCCCCAGTCGGCATGCCGACCAAACCGCGCCTGGCCGTGCCGAGTAAACCCGAGTTCTTTGGCGACACACAAAACCAGGCAGTGTTTGAGCAAGCGCTGGGCAAACTGCGCGAGCTGGGTATGCAGTTGGTCGAGATCGACTTTGCCCCCTTCCAGCAACTGGCCGAACAGCTCTATTACGGCAGCTGGGTGGCCGAACGCACGGTGGCGCTGGAAGGCGTCAATCCTGAGCACATCAACCCGGTGGTGCGCGGCATCATCGAGAACGGCCATCAATACAGCGCCTGCGATGCTTACAAGGCTGAATACATCCGCGCCGAACTGAGCCGCACGATCAACGACATCTTGGCCGGTTTCGATGCCCTAGTGGTGCCGACCTCGCCGACCCTGCGCACCCTGGCCGAGATGGAGGCCGAACCGGTGCTTTTCAACAGCCAGTTCGGCACCTACACCAACTTCACCAACCTCGCCGATTTGTCCGCCCTGGCCCTGCCCGCCGGTTTTCGCGCCGATGGTTTGCCCGCTGGCATCACCCTGATCGCCCCAGCCTGGCACGACCAAGCCCTGGCTGCCTTCGGTCAACGCTGGCAGCAAGCGCTCAAGTTGCCACTTGGCGCGACCGAGCAACCCTTACCGGAAGCGCTGCCGCGCCACACACCCGCGCCCGGCAGCGTGCGCGTCGCCGTAGTGGGCGCGCATCTGACCGGCATGCCGCTGAATTTCCAGCTCACCCGCCGCAACGCCGTGCTGGTCGAGCAAACCACCAGCGCCGCCACCTATCGCCTTTATGCACTGCCTGGCACCGTGCCGCCGAAACCGGGTCTGGCGCGTGTGGCCGAAGACGGTGCCGCGATCATCGTCGAGCTGTGGGACATCCCCCAGGCACGCTTTGGCGAGTTTGTCGCAGAGATTCCCGCACCGCTGGGCATCGGCAACCTGCAACTGGCCGATGGCCGCTGGGTCAAAGGCTTTATCTGCGAGCCGTATGCCCTGCACGGCGCGCGCGATATCACCAGCTTTGGCGGCTGGCGCGCGTTTATCGCCAGCCAGCAGCAGGGCTGACTCCATGCAACTGAGCGGCGCGCCCAGCAGCGGTAAGGAACGCCCGGAGAATTTCGCCGAGCGCATCTACCAGCAGCTCAAAGACGACATCTTTGAGTTTCGCCTGCTGCCCGGTGATCGCTTCTCCGAAGGCGAGATCGCCGCACGCATGGCGGTCAGCCGCACGCCCGTGCGCCAGGCTCTGTATCGATTGGAACGGGAAGGCTATCTGCAGGTGTATTTCCGCAGCGGCTGGCAGGTCAAGCCGTTCGACTTCGCCCATTTCGAGGAATTGTACGAGGTGCGCATCGTCCTCGAATTGGAGGCTGTGCGGCGTTTATGCGAACGCCCTGTCGATGAGCAGTCGGCCGCACTGGAACAACTCAAGCGCACCTGGTTGGTGCAAACAGAGCAGCGTTTGCAGGATGGCCGCGAGGTTTCGCGCCTGGATGAGCGTTTTCATTGCTTGCTGGTGGAGGCGGCGGGCAACCGCGAAATGGCCCGCCTGCACGCCGAAGTGAGCGAGAAGATCCGCATTATCCGTCGCTTGGACTTCACCCAGAGCCCACGCGTGACTGCCACTTACGACGAACACGGACAAATACTCGCGGCGATTTTGTCGCGCCGGTGCAAAGAGGCACAGCTATTGCTCAAGACCCATATAGAGGTCAGCAAAGCCGAAGTGCGCAAAATCACCCTGCACATGCTGCACAGCGCACGTCAGCGCACTGTTCAGACGGCAGAGGTCACGACCTGAGGTGAACACCCTAGGGCTAGCGCCTGTTTTAACTGCCAGACAAAAAACTAAAAACCAGCAGCTCAAACACTTAAGTTCGTGAATGGAGATCGCACCATGCAACGTCGCAATCTGATCAAGGCCTTTACCCTGTCCGCTTCCATCGCCGCCATGGGCATGAGCTGGACCCTGCACGCCGCTGAAACCATCAAGGTGGGCGTGCTGCATTCGCTGTCTGGCACCATGGCCATCTCGGAAACCTCGCTGAAAGACATGGCCCTGATGACCATTGACGAGATCAACGCCAAAGGCGGCGTGCTCGGCAAGCAACTTGAAGCCGTTGTGGTTGACCCGGCGTCCAACTGGCCGCTGTTCGCCGAACGTGGTCGTCAGTTGCTGACCCAGGACAAAGTCGCCGTGACCTTCGGCTGCTGGACCTCGGTGTCGCGCAAATCCGTACTGCCGGTCTATGAAGAACTCAACGGCCTGCTGTTCTACCCCGTGCAGTACGAAGGCGAAGAGATGTCGCCAAACGTGTTCTACACCGGTGCAGCGCCAAACCAGCAAGCCATCCCGGCGGTCGAGTACCTGATGAGCGAAGACGGCGGCGGTGCCAAGCGCTACTTCCTGCTCGGCACTGACTACGTTTACCCGCGCACCACCAACAAGATCCTGCGCGCCTTCCTGATCAGCAAAGGCGTGGCCGATAAAGACATCGAAGAGGTCTACACCCCGTTCGGCCATAGCGATTACCAAACCATCGTCGCCAACATCAAGAAGTTCTCCGCTGGCGGCAAAACCGCAGTGATCTCCACCGTCAACGGCGACTCCAACGTGCCGTTCTACAAAGAACTGGCCAACCAGGGCATCGAAGCCACCGACATCCCGGTTGTAGCCTTCTCGGTCGGTGAAGAAGAACTGCGCGGTATCGACACCAAGCCGCTGGTTGGCCAACTGGCCGCCTGGAACTACTTCCAGTCGGTCGAGAACCCGGCCAACACCAAGTTCGTTGCCGACTGGAAAGCCTACGCCAAGGCCAAGAGCCTGCCGAACGCCGATACCGTGGTCACCAATGACCCGATGGAAGCCACTTACGTAGGCATCCACATGTGGGCGCAGGCCGTTGAAAAAGCCGGCACCACCGATGTCGACAAGGTGCGTGAAGCCATGTACGGGCAGACCTTCGCCGCGCCAAGTGGCTTCACCCTGACCATGGATAAAACCAACCACCACCTGCACAAGCCCGTAATGATTGCTGAAGTGCAAGAAGACGGTCAGTTCTCGGTGGTCTGGCAGACAGAAGGGCCAGTCCGTGCACAGCCATGGAGCCCGTACATCGAAGGCAACGACAAGAAGCCGGATTACGCGGTGAAGTCGAACTAAGGCAAAAACCCTCCCCCCTGAATGTGCTGATAGCGCAGCGCGCGTTTACCGCCCCTCTCCCGCAGCGGGAGAGGTCGTGGGCGACTCGTGAAGGGGGGAAGGTCGCTGTAGCCCGGATGCAATCCGGGAAGACCGCTCCCGGATTGCATCCGGGCTACGCCAAGGAACTCCCATGTCCACTGCCCTTACCCGAATTCTGCTGAGCCTGCTGTTGCTGCTGCCCCTGGCCGCGCACGCCGGTGATGCCCAAGACTTTGTCGCCGCTAACCCAGCCAAGCAGGCCAGCCTGCTCGAACGCTGGTCCGCTGCGCCCGATGCGGCGCGCCTGCCGCTGATTGAAGCCCTGCAACAAGGCCGCGTTGCAGCAGACAGCGCGAAAAACGCCTTTATTGAAATCGATGGCGCGTATCAGCCTGCCGAAGGCGACGTGCAGCCTGTCGAAACACCCAAGAAGCTGCGCCTGAACAACCGCCTGCGCGGCCTGACCGCCACCGCACTGGCCAGCCACCAACTACTCGGCGAAGACCCTGCACTGCGCTTGGCCGCTGCCAAGCAACTGCAGAAGAGTGCCAAACCGGCGCAACTGCAACTGCTCAACGCCCAAGTCGCCAGCGAAACCGACGATGGTGTGCGCGACGCTCTGACGCTGGCCCTGGCCAACCTGCAACTGGTTGATAGCGACCCGGCCGTGCGCCTGGCAGCCGTGCGCCTACTGGGTGAAACCGGCGACCCACTGGCCCGCACCCGCTTGGAAACCCTGCTCGACCCAGCCGTGGAAATCGATGCCGGTGTACGCACCGCAGCCGAAACCAGCCTGGCTCAGGTCAAACGCAAACTTCTGATCGGCGAACTGCTCGGCCAGGCGTTCAGCGGCCTGTCGCTCGGTTCAATCCTGCTGCTCGCCGCACTCGGCTTGGCCATCACCTTCGGCTTGCTCGGGGTGATCAACATGGCCCACGGCGAGATGCTAATGCTCGGGGCCTATTCCACCTACATGGTGCAGGTCATGTTCCAGCGTTTCGCCCCAGAAGCCCTGGCGCTGTATCCGCTGGTGGCGCTGCCGGCGGCCTTCTTCGTCACCGCCGCCATCGGCATGGCCCTGGAGCGCACGGTGATTCGCCACCTCTACGGTCGCCCACTGGAAACTCTGCTCGCCACCTGGGGCATTAGCCTGATTCTGATCCAGCTGGTGCGGGTGATCTTCGGCGCGCAAAACGTTGAAGTGGCCAACCCGGCCTGGCTGTCGGGCGGCATCCAAGTGCTGCCCAACTTGGTGCTGCCGTACAACCGCATCGTCATCATCGGCTTCGCCCTGTTTGTGGTGCTGCTGACCTGGCTGCTGCTGAACAAAACCCGCCTTGGCCTGAACGTGCGCGCCGTCACGCAGAACCGCAACATGGCCGCTTGCTGCGGCGTGCCCACCGGTCGGGTGGACATGCTCGCCTTCGGCCTCGGCTCCGGTATCGCCGGCCTTGGCGGTGTGGCCCTGAGCCAGATCGGCAACGTCGGCCCGGACCTCGGCCAGAGCTACATCATCGACTCGTTCCTGGTGGTGGTGCTCGGCGGCGTTGGTCAACTGGCCGGTAGTGTGATGGCCGCCTTTGGCCTTGGCATCGCCAACAAGATTCTCGAACCGCAGATCGGTGCCGTGCTCGGCAAGATCCTTATCCTCGCGCTGATCATTCTGTTTATTCAGAAACGCCCGCAAGGTCTGTTTGCTTTGAAAGGACGGGTGATCGACTGATGACTATGCCCCTGAATCAAACGTTATTAGCCCGCGCCAGCGCCAAGCTTGGCCCGCAAGCGTCCATGGCCATCGGCCTGCTGGTACTGGCCGTATTGCTGGCCATGCCGCTGCTGCACCTGCTACCCGCGGACAACGCCCTGCATGTGTCGGCTTACACCCTGACCCTGGTCGGCAAAATCCTCTGCTATTGCATCGTCGCCCTGGCGCTCGACTTGGCCTGGGGTTATGCCGGGCTGTTGTCGCTCGGTCACGGCCTGTTCTTTGCCCTCGGCGGTTACGCCATGGGCATGTACCTGATGCGCGAAGCAGCGGGTGACGGCCTGCCGGCGTTTATGAGCTTCCTCGCTTGGACCGAGCTGCCCTGGTATTGGTACGGCACCGACAGCTTCCTCTGGGCCATGTGCCTGGTGGTGCTGGCCCCCGGTTTGCTGGCACTGGTGTTCGGCTTCTTCGCCTTCCGCTCGCGGATCAAAGGCGTGTACTTCTCGATCATGACCCAGGCGCTGACCTTCGCTGGCATGTTGCTGTTCTTCCGCAACGAAACCGGCTTTGGCGGCAACAACGGTTTTACCAACTTCCGCACCATTCTCGGTTTCGACATCACCGCCGCACACACCCGCGCCACGCTGTTCTTCGCCACCGTGGTGCTGCTGGTGGCCAGCCTGTACCTGGGCTGGCGACTGGCGCGCAGCAAGTTCGGCCGCGTGCTCACCGCGCTGCGTGATGCGGAAAACCGTTTGATGTTCTGCGGTTATGACCCGCGCGGCTACAAGCTGTTCATCTGGGTGCTCAGCGCCGTGCTCTGTGGGCTTGCGGGTGCGTTGTATGTGCCGCAAGTGGGCATCATCAACCCCAGCGAAATGTCGCCGACCAACTCCATTGAAGCCGCCGTGTGGGTCGCCCTCGGCGGGCGTGGCACGCTGATCGGCCCGCTGCTCGGCGCCGGTTTGGTCAACGGCATGAAGAGCTGGTTTACCGTGGCCTTCCCCGAGTACTGGCTGTTCGCTCTGGGCTTTCTATTTATCGTCGTGACCTTGTTCTTACCCAAAGGTGTGATCGGCCTACTGCGTAAAAAGGGAGAGCAATAATGCGCGCTACGCCAGCCCCCGAAATAATGCTCGAACCTGCCTATGACCCCGCCGGCAGAGGCCGCGACCCGATCGGCACCAGCACCTTGGCGCACAAAGGCCTGAACGTGCGCCACGGCACCATCCTGACCCTGGAAGACATCAACGTCAGCTTCGATGGCTTCAAAGCCCTGACCAACCTGACGCTGTACATCGGCGTCGGTGAACTGCGCTGCATCATCGGCCCCAACGGTGCCGGCAAGACCACCATGATGGATGTGATCACCGGCAAAACCCGCCCCGACAATGGTGTGGCCTACTTCGGTGAAACCCTCGACCTGACCAAAATGAGCGAGGTGCAAATCGCTCAGTCCGGCATCGGCCGCAAGTTCCAGAAGCCGACGGTGTTCGAAGCGCTTAGCGTGTTCGAAAACCTCGAACTGGCGCAGAAGACCAACAAATCGGTGTGGGCCAGCCTGCGCGCCAAACTGACCGGCGAACAGCGTGACCGTATTGATGAAGTGCTGCAGACGATCAAACTCGACAGCTCGCGCTCACGCCCCGCCGGGCTGCTGTCGCACGGGCAGAAGCAGTTTCTCGAGATCGGCATGCTGCTGGTGCAAGACCCGCAACTGCTGCTGCTCGATGAGCCGGTGGCAGGCATGACCGACGCCGAAACCGAGTTCACCGCCGAGCTGTTCAAGTCACTGGCACGCAAACACTCACTGATGGTGGTCGAGCACGACATGGGCTTTGTCGGCAGCATTGCCGACCACGTCACCGTACTGCACCAAGGCAGCGTGCTGGCCGAAGGCTCGCTGGAACAGGTGCAGAACGATGAGCGGGTGATTGAGGTTTATCTGGGGCGCTAGAACCTAGGTTCTGTTGACGTATCAGCGGAGCCACAACAGGGTTGCAGCGAAGGCCAGCATAGACTTGAAATGACTGGCCTTTTTCTCAAAACGCGTAGCAATCCGCCGGTAATGCTTCAGTTTGCCGAACAGGCACTCCACGACGTG
>CAMCJM010000004.1 GCA_945874835.1 Pseudomonas synxantha
CGCCACGTCGTGGAGTGCCTGTTCGGCAAACTGAAGCATTACCGGCGGATTGCTACGCGTTTTGAGAAAAAGGCCAGTCATTTCAAGTCTATGCTGGCCTTCGCTGCAACCCTGTTGTGGCTCCGCTGATACGTCAACAGAACCTAGGCGGGGTGTTTTATTCGATCAGCCTGCTGCCACCTTTTTGGCAAACGGTGTCGATGGCTAACCCGGTGCTGCACATGGTTAACGCCTTTCGTTACGGCATTTTGGGTGTATCAGATATCCGTATCGGTGTGGCCATCGGGTTTATGTTGGTGGCGACAGCCCTGCTCTACGGCGTGTGCATTCGTTTGCTGATCAGCGGCCGGGGGATGCGCCAGTAACGCCGATGCTCTGCAGGCTGGTGATGCACGTCCGGGCTAAACGACGGCCGTGTCTAACATCGGGACACATGTTTAGCGGCGGATCGTCCACATCGCGCCGTTAGACTGAGCTTCTACAAAAAAAATCAGAGGTTGTGTATGTTTGCCCGCACTGCTGCGATGCTGAGCGCCGTTATGCTGTTCTCCTTAGGGGCCAGTGCGCTGGTTCACGCCAACCCTGGGCCGCTGGTTGAGGTGGTTAAACCTTTGCAGCAGTTGGTGCGTGATGAGCTGGTGACGTTCGGCTCGCTGACCCCTGATGAGTCGCTGATGATCCGCCCGGAAATAGCCGGTCGGGTGGCGCAATTGCATTTCCGCGAGGGCCAGCGGGTGGCAGCCGGTGCTTTGCTGGTGAGCCTGGACGATGCCATCGCCCGTGCAGAACTTGCGCTGGCGCAGGCTAATCTGAACCTGGCGCAAAAGAACTTCGAGCGCGCGCAGATGCTCTTCAAGCGCGGTGCCAGTAACGCCCAAGCGCTGGATGAAGCCAGTGCCCAGCAGCAAGCGTCGCGTGCCAGCCTGGCGTTATCACAGGCGCGCTTGGACAAAACCCGTATTGTTGCCCCCTATGACGGCGTACTGGGTTTGCGTCAGGTCAGCCCCGGCGCGTACCTCAGCGAAGGGCAGGACATCGTCAACCTCGAAGTACTTGACCCACTGAAAGTGGATTTCCGTATTCCGCAAAAAGCCGTCAGCCAGATTCGCCTCAAACAGCAGATTGAAGTCAGCCTGGATGCTTATCCCGGCGAACGTTTCAGTGGCGAGGTATTCGCCATCAATCCGCGTCTGGACGAAGCCGGCCGCAGTCAGGCGATTCGTGCGCATATCAGCAACCGTGAAGGGCGCTTGAGCCCTGGGCAGTTTGTCCGGGTGTCGGTGATTCTGGCCGAACGCCCCAACGCCTGGGTGATTCCCGAGGAGGCGGTGATGCCGGTAGGCAATCGCTTGTTGGTCAACCTGGTGGTGGACGGCAAGGTTGAGCTGCGTGAGGTGCGCCTGGGCAAGCGCGAGGCGGGAAAAGTTGAAGTGGTTGATGGGCTGCAGGGCGATGAAACCCTGATCAGCGCAGGCTGGCAAAAAGTCCGCGCCGGTTCACCTGTGCGCACCAAGGTGGTGGAGCCGCGTCCATGACTTTGTCTGACATCTGTATCCGCCGGCCGGTGTTTGCCACGGTGCTGTCGTTGATTGTGGTGCTGCTCGGGCTGATGGCCTACGACCGCCTTTCGGTGCGTGAGTACCCGAATATCGATGTGCCGATTGTCACGGTGAACGTCACCTATCCCGGTGCCAGCCCGGAGATCATGGAATCGCAGGTCGCCCAGCCGATTGAAGATGTGTTGTCGGGCATTGAGGGGCTGGATTTTGTCACCTCGATCAGCCGTTCAGAAAACACCCAGATCACCGCGCAGTTTCGTCTGGGCAGCAATTCCGATGAGGCGGCCAACGATGTCCGTGATCGTCTGGGCCGGGTGCGCGGTTTGTTGCCGGATGAAATCTCCGAGCCGATTGTGCAAAAGGTCGAGGCCGATGCGCAGCCGGTGATCTGGCTGGCGTTTTACAGTGAACGCTACAGCGCCATGGAGATCACCGACGTGCTGGAGCGGGTGATCAAGGATCGCCTGCAGACCATTCCCGGCGTGTCTGAAGTGCAGATACGCGGTGGGCGTACCTTTGCCATGCGCATCTGGCTGGACCCGGAAAAACTCGCCGCACACAACCTCACCGTGCAGGACGTGGAAGACGCTTTGCGCCGACAGAATGTGGAGATTCCGGCCGGGCGGATTGAGTCGCAGCAGCGCGAATTTACCGTGTTGTCAGAAACCGACATGAACACCGCAGAGCAGTTTAACCAGCTGATTCTGGATGATTCGCGTGGCTACCAACTGCGTTTGAACGACGTCGGCTATGCCGAAATTGGCGCGCGCGATGAGCGCAGCATCGTGCGCTTCAAAGGCCAACCCGCCGTGTCGATGGGCATGATCAAACAGGCCACGGCCAACCCGCTGGACATCTCCGACGGGCTTGAGGCCGCCATGCCGGATATCCGCGCACTGTTGCCCGACGGTATGGAAATCGCCGTGGCCAATGACAACTCGCAGTTTATGCGCGAGTCGATCAACAACGTATTTGTCACCATCTGGGAAGCGGTGGCGCTGGTCATCCTGATCATCTTTATCTTTCTGCGTTCGTTGCGTGCCACCTTGATTCCGCTGGTGACCATTCCGGTTTCGCTGATTGGTGCCTTCGCCCTGATGGCCTTGATGGGCTTTACCATCAATACCCTGACGCTGTTGGCGATGGTGTTGGCCATCGGCTTGGTGGTGGACGATGCCATCGTCATGCTGGAGAACATTCACCGGCATATCGAGGACGGCATGTCGCCCATGCAGGCCGCTTTTAAGGGCAGTCGAGAGATTGCGTTCGCGGTTATCGCCATGACCCTCACGTTGGCAGCCGTGTTCGCGCCCATCGGCTTTATGCAGGGCACCACCGGCAAACTGTTTACCGAGTTCGCCTGGACGCTGGCCGGTGCGGTGCTGGTGTCGGGTTTTGTTGCCCTGACGTTGACGCCGATGATGTGCGCTCTGTTGCTCAAGCCGCATCAGGCCGGTGAACGGCATAACGGGCTGTATAACCTGATTGAAAGCTTTCTCAACGGTTTGACCTACCGCTATAAGCACCTGCTGGCCAAGGCGCTCAGTATGTGGGTGCTGATGGTGGGGCTGCTGGTGCTGACCATCGTGGCGTGCGCTGTGCTGTTTATGTGTTTGAAGTCCGAGTTGGCGCCCACCGAAGATACCGGCACCATCATTGGCGTATTCAGCGGCCCGGATGGCTCAACCCTGAATTACACCGGGCGTTACGCCCAGGAGCTGGAGGCGGCTTATGCCAGCATCGAAGAAACCAACCGTTACCTGGTGATTGCCGGTTTCCCCACGGTGGCACAGGGCATTTCGTTTATGAAACTTGAGGACTGGGCGGATCGCTCGCGCAGTCAGTTTGAAATTCGCAACGAGTTGCTGCCGAAAATGCAGGACATTGCCGGCGTGCGTGCCTTTCCGGTCAACCGTCCGCCGCTTGGGCAAAGCGCGCGTTACCAGCCGGTTAACTTCGTCATTCGCTCCTCAATGGAGTACAGCGAGCTGCAGGGGTATGTGGATCAGCTCATGGCCGAGTTGCGTGATTACCCCGGTTTGGAAAGCCTGGACAGCGACCTGAAATTGAATTCACCGCAGCTTAAAGTGGCGGTCAACCGTGAACAGGCAGTGGCGGTGGGCAGCGACGTGGCCACCATTGGCCGCAGCCTGGAGAGCCTGTTCGGTAGCCGTCAGGTGACGCGCTTTAAACAAAACGGCGAGCAATATGATGTGCTGGTGCAGTTGCAGGGCGTGGACCGCAGCAACCCGCAGGACCTGGACCGGGTCTATGTGCGCGGCCGCGATGACAGCATGGTGCAACTGTCCAACCTGATCGAGGTGCGCGAAACCGTAGCGCCGCGCGAGCTGAATCACTTCAACCAACTGCGCGCGGTAACCGTGAGTGCCAACGTGGGGGCGGGCTACACCTTGGGTGAGGCGTTAACGCACTTGGAAAACACAGCGCGCATGGTGTTCCCGGCGGAAACCCAGTACGACTACACCGGCACCTCGCGAGACTTTAAAGCGTCCAGCTCGGGCATCGCGTTGATTTTTGCCCTGGCGCTGGCCTTTATCTTTCTGGTGTTGGCGGCGCAGTTTGAGAGCTTTACCGACCCGCTGATCATTCTGTTCAGTGTGCCGTTGTCGATGGCCGGTGCGTTGCTGGCGCTGACGCTGTTTGGCGGCACCCTGAATATCTATTCGCAGATTGGTCTGGTCACGCTGATTGGTTTGATCACCAAGCACGGCATTCTCATTGTTGAGTTTGCCAACGTGTTGCTGCGCCAGGGTGTTGAATTGCGTTCGGCCGTGATTGAGGCATCGGTGCAGCGTCTACGGCCGATTCTGATGACCACCGGGGCGATGGTGCTCGGCTCGGTGCCCTTGGCGATCGCCACGGGTGCGGGGGCCGAAAGCCGACAGCAGATTGGCTGGGTGATTGTCGGTGGCCTGTTGGTGGGCACCTTTTTCACCCTGTTTGTTATTCCGACCCTGTACATGCTGCTGCGCCGTTGGCAGCCAATAAGGCAGGAAGCGTTAGAGGTTGCTGCGGCGTAGCCCGGATGTAATCCGGGAGCGGTGTGGCAGGCCATAGATTTCCCCGGATTGCTTCCGGGCTTCAGACTGAGCCGGTGGGAGGGGCTGGGCGGCATTCCGCTTTAGCCGCGACGACTGCAATGTCGCGGCTAAAGCCCCTCCCACAGGTATCACTCGACTTTCAGCACCAGCTTGCCGAAGTTTTCACCGCTGAACAGTTTCAGCAGGGTTTCCGGGAAGGTCTGCAGTCCGCTGACGATGTCTTTCTTAGACGTCAACTGGCCGCTGGCCAGCCAGCCGCCCATCTCCGCAGCGGCTTCGGCGAAGCGCGGGGCGTAGGTCATCACTACCATGCCTTCCATGCGCGCACTGTTTACCAGCAGGTTGAGGTAGTTGGCCGGGCCCTTGATCGCCTGCTTGTTGTTGTATTGGCTGATGGCCCCACAGATCACCACCCGCGCTTTAAAAGCCAGGCGGGTGAGAACGGCATCAAGAATGTCGCCACCGACGTTATCGAAATACACGTTCACGCCTTTCGGGCATTCACGCTTGAGGCCGGCGATCACGTCTTCGTTCTTGTAGTCGATGGCGCCGTCGAAGCCCAATTCATCAATCAGAAATTTGCACTTGTCTGCGCCGCCGGCAATCCCGACCACGCGGCAGCCCTTGAGCTTGCCAATCTGCCCGGCCACGCTGCCCACAGCACCTGCCGCGCCGGAAATCACCACGGTTTCGCCGGCTTTCGGTGCGCCGACATCGAGCAGGGCGAAGTAGGCGGTCATGCCGGTCATGCCCAGTGCGGAGAGGTAAAGCGGCAGCGGGGTGCGTTTCGGATCGACCTTGTAAAAGCCGCCTGGCTCGCCGAGAAAGTAGTCCTGCACGCCGAGCGCGCCGTTAACGAAATCGCCCACGGCAAAATCCGGGTGCTGCGAGGCGATGACTTCACCCACACCCAGGGCGCGCACGACCTCGCCCAGACCGACTGGCGGGATATAGGACTTGGCATCGTTCATCCAGCCGCGCATGGCCGGGTCCAATGACAGGTAGGCGTTTTTCACCAGAATCTGGCCAGCGGCAGGTTCGCCCACACTGGTTTTAACAAAGCTGAAGGTGTCGCGGCTGGGTAAGCCCACGGGGCGTTGGGCGAGCAGAAATTGGCGATTGAGCAGGGCAGTTATGGCGTGCACTCTTTTTAGTGAAAGGGCGTTGATAGCCTGCCCGTGCGCAGCAGGCAAGAATTGCTCTCAGTACGAATGCAGTCTAATCCATCAGGCTTATGGCAACTTTTAGGTTTAATCACTGATATGGATGAAGACTTCACTCTCAGTTTGATAGTGCTGCCGCCTTACTCAGTGGCTGACTAAAATCGAGCGATCTTATTCATGTTGAGGGTACGCAGATGAGCTTTAGCTTTTCCGGCCGAGTTGCCTTGGTTACCGGTGGTGCTGCAGGCATTGGTCGTGCGACGGCCCTGGCGTTCGCCAATGCCGGCTTGCAGGTGGTGGTGTCGGATGTGGATGTTGCCGGGGGTGAAGGCACCGCCGCGATGATTCGCGATGCCGGTGGCGAAGCTTTGTTTGTGCGTTGTGACGTGACTCGTGACGCCGAGGTTAAGGTGTTGATGGAGCGTACGCTGGGTGCCTTTGGTCGTCTGGATTACGCCTTCAATAATGCCAGCATTGAAATCGAGAAGGGCAAGCTGGCGGAAGGCAGCGAAGCTGAGTTCGACGCCATCATGGGCGTCAACGTTAAAGGCGTGTGGTTGTGCATGAAGCACCAGATCCCCCTGATGCTGGCGCAGGGCGGTGGTGCCATCGTCAATACAGCCTCGGTAGCTGGCTTGGGTGGAGCCCCGAAGATGAGTATTTACAGCGCTTCTAAGCACGCGGTAATCGGCCTGACCAAGTCCGCTGCGGTTGAGTATGCGCGGAAGAAGGTGCGGGTGAACGCGGTGTGTCCGGCGGTGATCGACACCGATATGTTCCGCCGCGCGTATTAAGCTGATCCGAAGAAGGGCGAGTTCGCCGCCGCCATGCACCCGGTCGGGCGCATCGGTATGGTGCAAGAGGTCGCCAGCGCTGTTCTGTACCTGTGCTGCGACAACGCAGGATTCACCACCGGGCATTCCCTGGCGGTTGACGGCGGTGCTACGGCGATCTGATTGGCGCGTCGCGCTGCGACAGTTCGCAGACTGGCGGCCATAGCGGCCCGTCCTATCAAAGGTGCCCTGGTGGCACCTTTTTACATATCAAGCGCTCGGGTCGGGCGATTGGCCGCTAAAGTCACTGCGAATGCCTGTGGGCAATCGCCAGAATCGCTGCGCCGTCCCGATCCCGGAGTAGAGTAACCATGACCGCTGATCCCTTACTGACCCTTTTCCTACCCATCGCTCTTGGCATCATCATGCTCGGCCTGGGTTTATCGCTAACGCTGGCGGACTTTGCCCGCGTGGCCAAGTTCCCCAAGCCGGTGTTGATCGGCCTGGGGTGCCAGTTGGTCTTGCTGCCTATCGTGTGTTTCTTTCTGGCCAAGGCATTTGGTCTGGCCCCGGCGCTGGCGGTGGGGTTGATGTTGCTGGCAGCCTCTCCAGGCGGCACAACGGCCAATCTCTACAGTCACCTGGCCCATGGCGACGTAGCCCTGAATATCACCCTGACGGCGGTGAATTCCGTGGTGGCGGTGCTGACCATGCCGCTGATCGTCAACCTGTCGCTGGCCTATTTCATGGAAGGTGATCAAGCGCTGCCCCTGCAGTTCACCAAGGTGGTGCAGGTGTTCATCATCGTCCTGGGGCCGGTGGCCATTGGTCTGTGGATCCGCAGCCGTTTCCCCGGTTTTGCCTTGCGCATGGAAAAGCCGGTGAAGATTGTCTCGGCGTTGTTCTTGCTGGTTATCATCATTCTGGCGGTGGTTAAAGACTGGCAAACCTTTGTCGATTACGCCCCGCTGGTCGGCGGCGCGGCGTTGGCGTTTAACCTCATCAGCCTGGCAGTGGGCTATTGGGTACCGCGCCTGTGCAAGCTGAGCCTGCGCCAGTCGATTGCCATCGGCATGGAAATCGGCATTCATAACGGCACCTTGGCCATCGCCTTGGCGCTGAGCCCGATGCTGCTGAACAACGCCACCATGTCCATTCCAGCGGCGATTTACAGCATCATCATGTTCTTTACCGCTGCAGCGTTTGGTTGGTGGGTAAACTTTGCCCATGGCCAGGAACTGCGCCGCGGGGAATAGCGTGGGCAGGGGATAACATGAAAAAGCCGGTCTGAGAGGACCGGCTTTTTGCGTGATGCTGTGCGTCAATCAATGCACAGGCAGTTCAACGTTGGCGAATAACTCTTCCAGCTCGGTTTTGCTGTGGCATTGCACGGCTTTGGCCATCATGTCGCGGGTCAGATGCGGGGCGAACTTCTCGATAAAGTCGCACATAAAGCCGCGCATAAAAGTGCCACGGCGAAAGCCGATTTTGGTCACGCTGGACTCAAATAACTCGCTGGCATCCAGCACCACCAGATCGGGATCGAGTTTGGCATCCACCGCCATTTTGGCCACGATGCCCACGCCCAAGCCCAGGCGCACATAGGTTTTGATCACGTCGGCGTCGGCGGCGGTGAACACCACTTTGGGTGTCAGGCCGCGATGGCTGAAGGCTTCGTCCAGCTTGGAACGACCGGTGAAGCCAAACACATAGGTCACGATGGAGTACTCGGCCAGGGCCTCCAGCGTCAGCTTGGGCAGCTTAGTCAGCGGATGACCCTGGGGCACGACTACACAGCGGTTCCAGCGGTAGCAGGGCATCATGATCAGGTCGTTGAACAGTTCAAGCCCTTCGGTGGCGATGGCAAAGTCCACCGTGCCATCGGCTGCCATCTCGGCGATCTGCATGGGCGTGCCTTGATGCATATGCAGGGACACATCCGGGTATTGCTTGATAAAGGCGCTGATCACCGGCGGCAGGGCATAACGCGCCTGGGTATGGGTGGTGGCAATGGTCAGGGTGCCTTTCTTCTCGTTGGAGAATTCCTGGGCAATCTGTTTGATGCTTTCAACCTTGCGCAGGATTTCACCGGCGGTGTTGATGATGCGCTCGCCCGCTGGGGTGATGCGCGTCAGGTGCTTGCCGCTGCGGGTGAAGACTTCAACCCCCAGTTCATCTTCAAGCAGGCGAATTTGTTTGCTGATGCCCGGCTGTGAGGTGTAGAGGCTTTGCGCCGTGGCCGATACGTTGAGGTCGTGATGCGCGACTTCCCAGATGTAGCGCAGTTGTTGCAGCTTCATAAAAATCCCTCAAACAAAAAGTCAGCCGTTCAGGTCACCGGCCTTTTATATAACCATATTGATGATTGAAGCATTAAATCTAGACCAAAAACTAAAAAGTGCCGCGCTGTTTCAAAACTCACCCCGGCTGCGGTGCTGCAGCATGGGTACCAGATACACCGGTACTTCGGACAACTGCACCAGCCGTGAGGCGGTGCGCCCCAGCGGGATGTCCATGTCTGTGCCATGGCTGTGACTGCCTAGGACCAGCAGATCCACGCCGAGATGCTGTGCTTCATCCAGAATCACCAGGGGCGGGTCACCCTGAACCACGCGCACGGCCTTGATCAGGTCAAGATCGTGCTGAGCGTCACCGATCTCGTCGCGAAAACCTTCTAAAACCCGTTGTTCGATGCTGGCCATCACCGTGCTCAGGCCATTTGTGCGCAGGTCCTTGAGCCGTTCTTCATCCAGGTAGGTTTGCAACACAGATTCGGCAAACAGGCCCATGGGTTCAACGGCGTGCACCACATACAGGCTGGCGTTGAACGAGCGGGTTAGCGCGAGGGCATGTTGCAGAATATAAGGGGCGTAAAGGCCAAGATCAGTGGCGTAAAGAATAGAGCGAATCATGAGGCCTCCTTGACTGCCTGACTGGCGGGCCTCACGTCATCTTAGCAGCGTCACCGATAAAGCAAAAAAGCCGTTCTTTTAAGATCATGGCTCATAGATGGGCTGAATAGAGGCTCCCGTCAGCGCTTTACTTCATTGCTGATGCCATGCGGCACATGCCCGGTGGCGACCACTTCGCGGGCCTTTTCGCAGTGACCGGCCTGGTCATCAAAAAACACATCGGCACCGAAGGTTTCCAGAATCGCGGCCTTCTCCAAACCGCCGAGGAAGAACGATTCATCCAGGCGAATATTCCACTTGCGCAGTGTGCGAATCACCCGTTCATGGGCCGGTGCCGAGCGGGCGGTGACCAGCGCGGTGCGAATCGGGCACTGCTCCTCGGGAAACTCCTGTTGCAGGCGGTGCAGGGCGGCGAGGAAGGGCTTAAAGGGCCCGCCACCGAGCAGTTCACGGGCCGACTGACGCTCATGGCTCTGGAAGGCTTCCAGCCCCGCTTGCTGATAAACCCGCTCGGATTCATCGGAAAACAGCACAGCGTCACCGTCGAAGGCAATGCGCAATTCATTGCTCGCTGCCCGGCGCGCGCCACCCGACAAGATGGTCGCTGCGCCAAAACCGGCGGCCAGCGCGCTGCGCACATCTTGCGCATGGGTGGAGAGAAATAGATGGCAACCAAAGGCCGCCAAATAAGGATCAGGGCTGCGACCGCCGACAAATGCGGCGCGGGAGATGCCCAAGCCGTAATGCTGGATCGAGTTGAAGGCGCGCAGGCCGGTATCGGCACTGTTGCGCGACACCAGAATCACCTCGACGTGTTGTTGCTGCAGCGTGCTGTTCAACGCCAGCAGTTTTTCCACCAGGGGAAAGGCGTCACCGGGGGCGAGGATCTCGTCTTCATGCTCGATCTGGTATTGGCGATAGGCCTCGACACCTTGTGTTTCATAGATCCGGTGGCTGTCGCGCAGGTCAAACAGCGCACTTGAGGAGATCGCCAGTATCAGTTTGTCGCCTAATCCCTTGCTCATGGTGCTTTCCTAGTGTGCGCGCTGTTCGAGAAAACGCAGGGCCTGATAGAGCATTTGTGTGCGTGGCATGGCGCAACCGGCGTTGGTTGCAGCGGCCAGCGGCGCGGCATAGATGGCGTGCAATTCCATCGGGCGCTTGAGGGTGTAATCGTGGTACATGCTTGGCAGGTAATCGGGCATGCGGTCGGTGACAGCCAGCAACTTTGCGGCAAAGCCTTCTGGCAACGGATAACCGCACGCGCTGGCAGCATCCACTACTTCCTGCATGATGGCCTGAATTAAATCGCGGCTGTCAGTGTTGCCCATCAGCGCTGTAGTGGCACTGCCGAGCAATACGGCCAGGCCGTTATACGGCACGTTCCACACCAGCTTCTGCCAGCGCGCCTGATTCAATTCGGCCATGGCGTTGGAATCAAGCCCGGCGGTTTTAAACAGATCGCAGCCTTGCTCAAGGAGTTGCTGACGGCTCTCGGCATCAGCGGCTGGGCCTGAGTGATAGCCGAGGTTAACGTTGCCCAGCGACTGATGCTCAACCACGCCGGGCGCGCTGCGGTGTGCGCAGATGTAGCAAAGACCGCCCAACAGGTGCAACGAATCCGGCAATAAAGGACGCAGTTCGTCTTCCACGGCCAGCCCGTTTTGCATCAGCACCACCTTGGCACCGGGTGCTGCCGCCTGAATGATCAGTGGCGCGAGTTCAGCGTTACTGGTGGTTTTCGCACCTACCAGCAGCCAGTCGCAGGGCGGCATATCGGCAACCGACTGGTACGCCTGCACCGGTTGCAGGTGCAGTTCGCCGTGCACCGCGCTGTTGACCCGCAGGCCTTGGCTGGCGACGGCGGTAAACTCGCTGCGCAGCAGAAAGTGCACATCAAAGCCGGCGCGGGCGAGCATCAGGCCATAAAAGCCGCCAATTGCGCCGGAGCCGATGATGCCGATGCGGGGAGTTGTGTTCATCAGGGTAAATCCTCTGCGGGGCGCGACAGGGCGGTGTCCAGCGCCGGAATAAGTTCAGTGCTGCGCAGACGGCTCTGCACCGCGCCGAAAAATTGACCATCGACGACGACAAACAGCGCCGGCAAATGGAATACCTCGTATCGCGTCACTAAACCTGCGTTGTTGGCGGCATCAATCCACACCAAGCGTTCAACGGGAAGGTGCAGTTTAGGCAGCTCGCGGCGTGCCCAGCGACAACTGGCACAACCTATGCTGGTAAAAACCAGCAGTGAAGTACCCGGCAGGTCCAGTAGTTGGCGATCTGCATCAAAATCGGTCAGTCCAAGTTCGGTCACTATACTGACCCATGTGGTATCAAATTGATGGCATTCGAGGTGGTCATAGATGCGTCACTTTTTACGTCATCCCAGTGATATGCCGGTTGAATTGGTGTTGCGCAAACAGGCATTCGTGCCCAAACAGCGGCTCAACAATATCAGCCTCGGTGGTGTGGCATGCAGCTCCAGTCGCGCGTTCAGGCGCGGTACGGCAGTTGAACTGCGCATTCCCTTGTTTGGCGAACAAGCCTGCTACCCCGGCTTGGTGGCCTGGTGCCGCAAGCAGGAGGGCGATTACCTGGTGGGAATCGCCTTTGTCGACGAAGACACTCTGTTTCGCGCGCGCATGGTTGAGCAGGTCTGTCAGATCGAGCATTACCGCCAGCAACGCGAGCGGGTATTGGGCTGCAGCCTGCCCATCGAAACCGTGGCGCAAGAGTGGATCACTCAGCACGCCGCCGAGTTCTCGCGCGCCAGCCTGAATTAGCCTCGCCTTGCGGCTAAGCCATTGTCGAGGCGGGCCTTTACGCGCTAAGGTTCGGCTTCCCCGCTGTGCTCATATTGCTGTGCTCCGCCACACGGGGATCGCTGGCGGCCGGCACCCGTGACCTGATGACTCTGACTGATGAATAGCACGATGGCTGATTTACCGATTGATGACCTGAACGTTGCCTCCAACGAAACCCTGATAACCCCCGCACAGCTCAAGCGTGAAATCCCGCTGACCGATGCTGCGCTGCGCACGGTTGCCAGTGGGCGTGAGGTGATCCGCAATATTCTCGATGGCAAGGATCATCGCCTGTTTGTGGTGGTCGGGCCGTGCTCGATCCACGATATCAAGGCCGCTCACGACTATGCCGCGCGTCTTAAAGCGCTGGCCGCCGAGCTGTCAGACAGCCTGTATCTGGTCATGCGCGTGTATTTCGAGAAGCCGCGTACCACCGTGGGCTGGAAAGGCTTGATTAACGATCCGTTTATGGACGACTCGTTCAAGATTCAGGATGGCCTGCACATTGGTCGTCAGTTACTGCGTGATTTGGCCGAAATGGGCCTGCCGACGGCCACCGAAGCCCTTGACCCGATCTCCCCGCAGTACCTGCAGGACTTGATCAGCTGGTCGGCCATCGGCGCGCGCACCACCGAATCGCAAACCCACCGCGAAATGGCCTCTGGCCTGTCGTCTGCAGTGGGTTTCAAGAATGGCACCGACGGCGGCCTGACCGTGGCGATCAACGCCCTGCAGTCGGTTTCCAGTCCGCACCGTTTCCTCGGTATCAACCAGGAAGGTGGCGTGTCCATCGTCACCACCAAAGGCAACGCCTACGGTCATGTGGTGCTGCGCGGTGGCAACGGCAAGCCGAACTATGATTCGGTCAGCGTCGCCGTGTGCGAGCAGGAGCTGACCAAAGCCGGCATCCGTCCGAGCATCATGGTTGACTGCAGCCACGCCAACTCCAACAAGGACCCGGCCCTGCAACCACTGGTAATGGATAACGTCGCCAACCAGATTCTGGAAGGCAACCAGTCCATCGTCGGCCTGATGGTTGAAAGCCATTTGGGTTGGGGCGCTCAGTCGATCCCTAAAGATCTGGCGCAGCTCAAATACGGCGTGTCGATCACCGATGCCTGCATCGATTGGGACACTACCGAGAAAACCCTGCGCGGTATGCATGCCAAGCTTAAGGAAGTGCTGCCTAAGCGTCAGCGCGGCTAACTTCAGCGGCTGCAATAAAAACGGGCTTATGCGTGATGCATAAGCCCGTTTTTATTGAACGACTGAAAGGGGCGCTGTGTGGGAGGGGCTTTAGCCGCGAACCTTTATCGCTGTTGTCGCGGCTAAAGCCCCTCCCACGGGACACTTAAACGTCCCGCTTGCCCCAGTTGAGAATCGCCAGGGTCAGCAGCCCCGCAACAATCCCCCAGAACGCAGAGCCCACCGAGAACAGGGTCATGCCTGAGGCGGTGACGAGAAAGGTGATCAGCGCCGCTTCGCGTTCTTTCGGCTCGCTCATGGCTTGGGTCAGGCCGCCGATGATTGAAGCGAACAGGGCGAGGGCGGCGATGGACAGGATCAGCGCTTTCGGCAATGCGGCAAACAGCGCGGCCAAGGTTGCACCGAAGATGCCGGCGATGCCATAGAACACACCGCACCAGATAGCGGCGGTGTAGCGTTTTTTCGGGTCTTCGTGGGCTTCCGGGCCAGCGCAGATCGCCGCGCTGATGGCCGCCATATGGATGCCATGGCTGCCGAACGGCGCGAGCAGCATGGAGGTCAGGCCAGTGGTGGTCAGCAGAGGGCTGGCCGGCACGTCATAGCCGTTGGCGCGCAGCACAGCCATGCCGGGCAGGTTCTGCGAGGCCATGGCGACGATAAACAGCGGAATGCCAATACTGACGGCCGCGGCCACGGAGAAGCTTGGCGTGGTCCATTCCGGCACAGCCAGTTGCAGCTCGAAATGCTCGAAGTTGAGCAGGCCGAAGAGCGCAGCCAGCACGCTGCCGACAATCAGTGCCGCCAATACGGCATAGCGCGGAAACAGGCGTTTACCAAACAGGTAAGCCAGCAGCATGGCCACCACCAACACCGGCTGTTGCTCGGCGGCCACGCAGATTTCCAGGCCGATCTTGAACAGCACACCGGCAAGCAGCGCGGCGGCGATGGAGGCGGGGATGCGGCGCATCAGGCGGTCGAAGCTGCCGGTCAGGCCAATCAGAACAATCAGCCCGGAGGCGAGGATGTAGGCACCGATCGCTTCGCTGTAAGACACACCGGGCAGGCTGGTGATCAGCAGGGCAGCGCCTGGGGTGGACCAGGCGATCATGATCGGCGCGCGGTAGCGCAGCGACAGGCCGATGCAGCAAATCGCCATGCCAATCGACAGCGCCCAGATCCACGAGGAAATCTGTCCGTTAGTCAGGCCCGCGGCCTGGCCTGCCTGAAACATCAGCACCAGGGAGCTGGTGTAGCCGGTCAGCATGGCGATAAAACCGGCGACCACCGCCGAGGTTGAGGTGTCAGCCAGTGGCCGCAAGCGGGTGTGTGGCAGATCGTGCATCAAAGCAATCCGCTGTCAGCGAAAATGGGGTATAGCGAGGCTAACAGCAGCAGGGCCATGCCGATATTGAAAACACGTAAGCGCTGCGCATCCTGCAACCAGTTGCGCAGAAGGCTACCGGCAACGATCCAGGCACTCGTGGTCGGGCAATTGACCAAGACAAATAGCGCTGAAATCAGCAGTACATTGGTTATGAAATTGTCCTGCGGCGTATAGTTGGTGATCGCCCCAATCGCCATGATCCACGCCTTCGGGTTAACCCATTGAAAAGCCGTAGCCTGAAGGAAACTAAGCGGTTTGCCGAGGGCAGAGGCTTGCCTGCTAGGCGCGCAAGCATTGGCGATCTTCCAGGCCAGGTACAGCATGTAGGCCTCTCCGACATAGCGCAGCACGGTATAGAGCACTGGTACCTGTTCAAACACCTGGCCGAGCCCCAGGCCGAACGATAGCACCAGCAGCATCAGTCCCAGGCTGCTGCCCAGCATATGCGGCAAGGTCCGCCTTAGCCCGAAGTTTGCCCCAGAGGCAAGCAGCATGGTGTTGTTCGGCCCCGGCGTTACGGAGGTGACAAAGGCAAAGGCGATAAAGGCGAGCAACAATTCGGCGGTCATGGCAGTGGCACTCAGGGACAGTGCTGTTCAGCCTAAGGGGCGCAGGGCGGGGCGTCGCGGTACAGCGGGGCGGGCATTGGGCGTAACAGTTAAAAAGTGTTTAGGTAAAAGCCCCGTACAGTTAAATGCGTATCCAGAATGTAATTCGGGAAAAAGTAGCCAGCCTGACGTCCGTTCCCGGATTGCATCCGGGCTACCTGGGCAGGGGACTAGCGCCACGCCAGCGCCTGGTTGACCTTGAGCCAGCCTTGCACCGCGCCGTCATCCACTTCAGCGAAGACGCGTTGCAGCAGTTTGGCCTGCTCGCGGCGCAGCGCTTGTTCCAGCTTGGCCCCTTCGGCGGTAAAGCTGAGCAGGCGTTTACGTTTGTCGTCTTCGGCGGTCAGGCTGTGCACCAAGTGCATTTCTTGCAGCTGGCGCAGCGGGGTGTTGAGCGCCTGTTTGCTCACGCCCAGGTAGGCCAGCAGTTCTTTCATGCTCAGCCCTGGGTATTTGGCGATAAAAAACAAAATGCGGTGATGCACCCGCGACAGGCCGCGACGCGCCAGCATTTCATCGGCTTTGGCGGTGAACGCCTGATAGCCAAAGAAGAAGGCTTCCATGGCAATCTGTTGAGAAGATGTGCTCTTGAGATCCAACATTAAGGTCAAGCCTGTTGACGTATCTGGGTGGGTCGTCGTAGTTCCCGGACATGCCCATTTCGGTCAAACAGTTTGACCTATTTTTATTTGCCCATGCTACCGGTGAGATCCATGGCCTTTTCTGCACGTGTTGCCCGCCTTAAAAGCTCCCTTATCCGTGAAATCCTGGCTGCGGCGCAGCGTCCGGAAGTCATGTCGTTTGCCGGTGGGCTGCCTGCCGAACCCATGCTGCCCAAGGTCGACTGGGCCGACATGCCCGCTAGCATGGGTCAATACGGCATGAGTGAAGGCGAGCCGGCCCTGCGTGAAGTAATTGCCGCCGAAGCCCGCGCCGTGGGCGTGCCTTGCGACGCGAGTCAGGTGATGATCGTCAGCGGCTCGCAGCAAACCCTCGATTTAGCCAGCAAGCTGTTTATTGATCGGGGCACCGAGGTGCTGCTCGAAGCGCCCACCTATTTGGCCGCGCTGCAGGCGTTTCAGTTTTTTAGTGCCGATTGCATCGCCGTGCCGCAGGAGGCCGATGGCCCGCAACTCGATGCCCTGCGCCAGCGTCTGGAAAACCATAAACCGGCTTTCGCCTATTTGATTCCGACCTTCCAGAACCCTTCGGCGGTGCGTTACAGCGAAGCCAAGCGCGATGCCGTCGCGGCCTTGCTCGATGAGTTCGGCGTGACCCTGATCGAAGACGAGCCCTACCGCGAGCTGGTGTTTGACGGTGGCAGCGCCACGCCGATTGTCAGCCGCCTGCAGAAAGCCAGCTGGATCTACACCGGCACCGTGTCGAAAACCCTGTTGCCGGGCCTGCGCGTCGGCTACCTGATCGCCACCCCGGATCTGTACCCGCACTTGCTGCGCTTGAAGCAATCGGCCGACTTGCACACCAACCGCATTGGCCAGTGGCAGGCGTTGCAGTGGTTGGGCAGCGAGAAATACCGTGGCCATTTGGCTGAACTGCGTGACTTCTACCGCCTGCGCCGTGACGCCATGCAGGCCGCGCTGGAAGAACACTTCAGTGATTTGGCCGACTGGCAAATTCCCCAAGGCGGGCTGTTCTTCTGGCTGACCCTCAAGCAACCGCTGGACACCCGTACGCTGCTGGCTCCGGCCCTGGCGCAGAACGTGGCGTTTATGCCGGGTGAGCCGTTCTTTATCGACCCGGACGCTCATCCTGGTCACCTGCGCCTGAACTTCAGCCATGTCGCACCGGAGCGCCTGGGTGAAGGGCTCAAACGCTTGGCCGAGGTGATCCGTCAGGCGCAGGCTGGCGCAGCAGTTTGAACTAGGTGTAGGAGCCAGCTTGCTGCGGTCCGGCGTCCTGGCGATCGGCTGCAAGCGAAAGCATCGCCAGTACGTCGGCCGCAGCAAGGACTAGGCGTCCCCTTGGCTCCTACAGATAGCAGATGGATAGGAAATACAGGAGGCTTTATGCACAAGGTCTACGGCGACTGCCGTTCCGGCAACTGCTACAAGATCAAACTGATGCTGCACCTGCTTGCGCTGCCTTATGAGTGGGTGGCGATTGACGTGCTCAAGGGCGAAACCCAGCGCGATGATTTTCTGGCCAAGAACCCCAACGGTAAGATCCCGGTGCTGGAGTTGGCAGACGGCACCTGCCTGTGGGAGTCCAATGCCATCCTCAACTTCCTTGCCGATGGCACGGAATATTTGCCGAGTGAACCGCGCTTGCGCACCCAGGTGCTGCAATGGCAGTTTTTTGAGCAATACAGCCATGAGCCTTATGTGGCGGTCGCGCGCTTTATTCAGCTGTATCAGGGTATGCCTGAGGAGCGTCTTGCCGAGTACAAGGAATGTCACGTTCGTGGGCACAAGGCATTTAAGGTGATGGAGCAGCAGTTGCAGCGCACGCCTTATCTGGTGGGCGACAAGCTTTCGATTGCCGATATCGCGCTGTATGCCTACAGCCATGTGGCGGATGAAGGTGGTTTCGACCTGTCGCCATACCCAGCCATTGGTGCTTGGTTAGCGCGGGTTGCCAGCCATCCGCGTTATGTGGGCATGCTCGACTGACAGCCGGCCGGGTGAAATGAGCGTTGATAGGCTCTGAGCTTTCTCACCGCTCAGTTTCCAGCTCCCTGTAAAAAGCACTTATCATTCAACGATCTATCTATTTGACTGGGTCGCGGATGCCATCTGCTGTTCAGCGCTATAAGCGACTCATCTCCGCTACCCTGGCGCGTTATTTCCCGCACACCACCGCCTACCTGCGCGCCGAGCGTGAAGCGGCTGCAGCGCTCAAGCAGCCTGTGCTCGCGGTTAAAAAAGCCGCCCGGCAGAAGCCGCCGGGTGCGGCTAAGGCGCGCCGCACAAGCGCTAAAACCCCCACTGCAGGTATTTACGGGCCGGCGTTGCTGGCGGTGGATGCCGCGCGTTGTCAGGCCATGCGTGATCAGGTGGCGCGGGGCGTGACGGCTGGTGTACTCAGCGCCCCTTCGGATGAGCAGTGGGCGATGATTCTCAGTCCGCATCCGCTCACACGGATTTTTGCCGGGGCCGGTTCGGGCAAATCCACCACGCTGGTGCTGCGCGTAGTGTTTATGTTTTGCCACCTGGGTATCAAGCCTGAACAGCTCACGGTGATTTCCTTCACCAACGCCTCCTGCGCCGAGTTGCGCGAACAACTGTGCACAGTCTTGCCGCTGTTTGCTTACCCATTCAATGCCAAACAAGCGCGCGACTGTGTGCGCACCTTTCATTCGGCCATGGCCACCTTGGCTAAGCCGCTACTGGGTAATCCTGGCTGGTTTGAGCAACTGGGCGATAAGCAAGCTGCCGCGCATGAGCTGGACAATCCGCTTGCCAGCGGGCGTTTGCGGCCGGCCCAGCAGCGCTGTCTAAAGCAGGCGTATCAGCAGTGCTATGCCGAACAAGTGGGCTTTCGTCAGGCGGTGCATACGCTGTTGCAACTGCCCTTGCCCAGCGATGGCAAGCCTGTGCCCAAAGCCCCTCTGGAACCCTACAAATTGCCGGGTGAGTTTCACACTGCGCCCCTGTACGAGGTGTTTTACAACCAGGCCGGTTTTGCCCAGAGCATCGGCATTGCGCCAGCGGCTTTACAGGCTCAGGCGTTGGCTGGGTCGGCGCAGGTGCGCGCATTTGCCCAGGCGCTGGCGTTGTTCTGGCCGTATTTCGAGCGTGATCTGCAGACTCAGGGGCTGCTCACCTTCAATGACGCGTTTGCCCAACTGACGGCGCGTTTGAATAACCACGAAGAGGCGTTCCCCGTTGAGCGGCTGGCAACTTTTAGTCACCTGTTGATCGACGAGTTTCAAGACATCTCGCCGCAGATTGTCCTTTGGCTGCAGGCCGTCCAGCGTCGTCTGGCCGGGCAGGGTACAAGCGTTAGCCTGATGGCGATTGGTGATGACTGGCAATCGATCTACGGTTGGCGCGGCAGCTCGCCTGAGTTGTTTATCGATTTCGACCGGCACTTTCCGGGTAAAGGCCGGGCCAAGCGCAGCGCCGTGCTGAGCCTGGCCAATAACTACCGCTCGATTGAGCCGATTATCCGCGACGGCGAAGCGTTGTTGGGCGGCGTGCAGCACAAACAAGCAAAAACCAGCCAGGCGATCAAAACCACCCAACCCGGCGAGCATGGCGTGCGCTTGATTCAGCGCTTCGACAGCAAGTCGCGTTTGCCGGAGTTGCTCGCGCACATCAACCAGCAATGCGCCTACGCGGCCGAGCACAACAGCCGTGAGCGCAACGCGGTGCTGCTGCTCAGTCGGCGCAACGAGCCGTTGCAGGCCATCACCGCGCAGTTGGATAAAAAGCTGCCGGTCAAAGCCTGCACCATCCACCGCGCCAAGGGTTTGCAGGCTGAAGTGGCGATCATCCTCGACGACTGCCAACCGCCGGAACCACACCCGCTGCGCAACGCGCTGTACGCCTATTCGGGCTTCTTCGCCGGCAGCTACGACCAAGCCATGCAGGACGAAAGCCTGCGCCTGGCATACGTAGCGGTGACCCGTGGCGTCAGCCGGGTGTTTTGGTACTGCCAGAAAACCCAAGGCGCAACGCGCATCCTGGCAGGGCGGGGCAAGTAGAAGTTCCCTCTTGGTGTCAGTGCTGCGATGTCGTTGGCAGATTGGCTAAATCACTTCTGCTTATTCACCCAGACGGGATCGCTGCACTTGTCGGCCAAAGCCGCGCGCGGGCTGCAGGTTCGCTGCGAATGGCGGCAAATCCCACCATTTCGTCTCAGTAACCCTCGGGCTAGAGCCTTAGAAATAAATTGACGCAACTTCTGCGAGTGGTTAGTTTTGCCCTCTTTATGCAAATGCTAATTGTTCGCATTGGCGTTAAATATGGAGGTTGGAGTGAATGCATTGACGCGTGTCGCTCGAAGGGGATCCCCGTGGGGCGATATCTATGCACCCACTTATCGGTTCTACTCCCCCGAAGGCGGGGTTGAGGCCAGCGGTTGTTTCAAGGCCATCGACACACCGGCAGGTGAGGAGGGTCAAGGCGTTGAACTGGCGGTAGAGGCGGCCTTTGCCGAGGCTAAGGTGGCGGGCTTGGAGCAGCCGATGGTGGTCGGGGTGATTCCCTTCGACAAGCAGCAGCCTTCCAGTCTGTTTGTTCCGCGCCATGTTTCGCGCCTGTTGCCAGGCGCACCGCCAACCAGTGTTTGCGGTTTATCCTGCGGCAAGGCCCGCCAATGCATCGAACAGCCGGATCAGGCTGGTTTCAAACAAGCCGTCGGTCGTGCCGTCGAAGTGTTGCGTGGCGGCAAGGTGAGCAAGGTGGTGTTGTCGCGGTTGTTGCAACTCGAGTTCGACAACGCACCATGCGCCGCAACGGTGTTCCAGGGGCTGCGCCAGCAGAACCCCGAGGCCTATCACTTTTCCATGGATTTGCCGGATGGCGGTGTGCTGATCGGCGCCAGTCCTGAGCTGTTGCTGCGTCAATACGGTCGGCATTTCACCTCCAATCCACTGGCCGGCTCGGCCAAGCGTCTGGCTGACCCTGCTGCCGATGCGTTGGTGGCGCAGGCGCTGCTGCAATCGACCAAGGACCTGCACGAGCATCGTCTGGTGATCCAGGAGCTGGATCGCCAGCTGCGGCCGCTGTGCCGCAGTCTGAACGTGGCCGATGCGCCTTCGTTGTTGAAAACCGCCCGGCTCTGGCACCTTTCGACGCAGATCGCTGGCGAGCTGACTACTCCGGCGTCTGCGTTGAGTCTGGCTTGCAGCCTGCACCCTACGCCGGCGCTGTGCGGCTTTCCGACGGCGGCGGCTAAGCGTCTGATCGCCGAACTGGAGCCGTTTGATCGCGGCGTATTTGGCGGCATCGTCGGCTGGAGTGATGCCGATGGCAACGGTGAATGGGCGGTGGTGATCCGCTGCGGCATCGTCGAGCACACGCGGGTCAGCCTGTTTGCCGGAGCGGGGCTGGTTACCGCGTCCTGCCCCGAATCGGAGTGGCTGGAGACCGGCAACAAGCTCGGCACCATGCTCTCGGCCTTCGGCCTGGAACGGGAGGCACTATGAGTCTGGTGCCGTTCACGCCCTGGCCGGCGGAATTTGCCGCGCGCT
Source organism: Pseudomonas synxantha (assembly GCA_945874835.1). Taxonomy (GTDB): domain Bacteria; phylum Pseudomonadota; class Gammaproteobacteria; order Pseudomonadales; family Pseudomonadaceae; genus Aquipseudomonas; species Aquipseudomonas synxantha_B. The sequence continues at coordinate 21,632 of CAMCJM010000004.1, forward strand.
ATCGTCAGGCCGGTTACTGGCGCGGTGAGCCGCTGACGCAACTGCTTGAAGCTCAGGTGCAGACGCAGCCCGAAGCCATTGCGCTGATCTGTGGCGAACGTCAGTTGAGCTACGCCGACGTGGATGCGCAGTCCGCTCATCTGGCTCAGCGTCTGGCCAATCAGGGCTTCGCTCCGGGTGATCGGGCGTTGGTCCAGCTGGGTAATCAGGCTGAGTTCTATATCGGTTTCTTCGCCCTGCTCAAGGCGGGTATTACGCCGGTCAACGCGCTGTTCAGCCATAGCCGCCTGGAGCTAATGGCCTACGCCGGGCAGGTGCGTCCACGGCTATTTATTGGCAGCCGTCAGCATTCGCTGTTTGCCGATGACCGTTTTCTCGATGAATTACAGGCCGCTATTCCTGAACTAGATACGCTGCTGCTCGAGAGCGATGCCGATCCTGCGCGGTCACTAAACGCCTGGCTGCAGCCGGCCACCGCGCAGCGTGCCTATGCGCCGACGGCAGCCGATCAAGTGGCGTTCTTCCAGCTTTCCGGTGGCAGCACAGGCACGCCGAAGCTGATTCCGCGTACTCATGATGACTACGCCTACAGCGTGCGCCGTAGCGTGGAAATCTGCGCGTTCGACCGCCACACCCGCTATCTCTGCGCGCTACCTGCGGCGCACAACTTTGCCTTGAGTTCGCCTGGCGCGCTGGGAGTATTGCATGCCGGCGGCTGCGTGGTGCTGGCGGCCGATCCGGGGCCAGCGACCTGCTTCCCGCTGATTGCTCGCCACCGGGTAAATGTCAGCGCCCTGGTGCCGCCGGCACTGTCGCTGTGGCTGCAGGCCGCAGCCGAACAACGGGCCGAGCTGGCCAGCCTGCAGCTGCTGCAGGTCGGCGGCGCGCGCCTACCTGAAGCGCAGGCGCAGCGCATTGGCAGCGAACTGGGTTGTCGTCTGCAGCAGGTGTTCGGCATGGCCGAGGGGCTGGTCAATTACACCTGTCTCGATGATGACGACACGCACGTCTACGGCACCCAGGGCTGTCCGATGAGCCCGGCGGATGAGGTGCGCGTGCTTGACCGCGCCGGCAACCCGGTCGCGGTCGGTGAGATAGGTGCGCTGCTGACCCGTGGTCCGTACACCATTCGCGGCTATTTCCAGAGCCCCGAACACAACGCCCAGGCCTTCGATGCCGAGGGTTTTTACCGCTCCGGCGATCTGGTGCGGCTGCGCGCCGATGGCTATCTGGAGGTGGTCGGGCGGATCAAGGACCAGATCAATCGCGGCGGCGAAAAGATCGCCGCCGAAGAAGTGGAAAACCTGCTGATGGCTCACCCGGCAATCACCCACGCGGCGCTGGTGGCGATGCCCGACACGGCGCTGGGCGAGAAGAGTTGCGCCTTCGTGGTCAGCCGTGACCCGGCGCTCAAAAGCATTGCCCTGCGCAAGTTTCTGCGTGGCCTGGGGCTGGCCGACTACAAGCTGCCCGACCGTTTCGAACACCTCGACATGCTGCCCATGACCGCCGTCGGCAAGGTCGACAAGACCCGTCTGCGCCAGCGTATTGCGGCGCATCTGGCTCCTACTGAATCAGCTCCTACTGAATAAGGAAATCCCCTCATGGCTATCCCGGCTCTGCAGCCCTACAGCATCCCCAGCGAATGGACGCCAAACAAGGTCAAGTGGACGCTTGATCCCGCTCGCGCGGTGTTGTTGATTCACGATATGCAGGCGTACTTCGCCGACTTCTGGGAGGCCGACAGCGCCTTCGTTCAGGCCTTGGTCGAGCGGCTGGCAGCAGTGCGTGCGCAGTGCAAGCTGCTGGGCATTCCAGTGGTCTACACCGCCCAGCCCGGCGTGCAAAGCGACGCCGAACGGGCCCTGCTTAACGACATGTGGGGGCCGGGCATTACCCAGCACCCCGAGCGCCAGGCGATCATCGCCGGGCTGGCGCCGGAGTCTGATGATACGGTGCTGGTGAAGTGGCGCTACAGCGCCTTTCAGCGCTCGCCACTTGAGCACATGCTCAAGGAACTGGGGCGCGAGCAACTGATCATCGGCGGCATCTACGCCCATATCGGCTGCCTGATGACCGCCTGCGACGCCTTTATGCGCGACATTCAGCCGTTCCTGCTGGCCGATGGCGTGGCCGACTTCAATCAGACCGACCACCAGATGGCGCTGAATTATGTGGCGAGCCGTTGCGGCCAGGTGATTCGCTGCGCCGATGTGCTCAGCTTGGGCCGCGCGGGCACTCCGGCGTTGACCCGCGCCACCTTGCAGGCGCGCCTGCTGAGCCTGCTGGATGAGCTGGACGAACCCTTCGATCCCGACGAGAACCTGCTCGACTATGGCCTGGACTCGATTCAGGTGATGGCGCTGCTCAGTGAGTGGCGCGCGCAAGGTCTGGAACTGAGTTTTACCGACCTGGCCAAGACGCCGACGCTGAACGGCTGGTGGAGCCTGATCGAACAGAATGGCGGTGTCGCATGAGGCGCTTGGGAGTCGCCCAGCAGGGCCTGTGGCACGGTTATGTGCTGAATGAAGACCGCGCCATGTTCAACACCGCCGAATGCATCGCCTTCGCCGGCAAGATCCAGGCGGCGCCGCTGATGGCCGCGCTGCGCCAGGCGGTCAGTGAGTGCGAAGCACTGTCCGGGCATTTCGTGGTCGATGGCGAGCAGGTGTGGTTCAACCCTGCCGAACTGCCGCTCAGTGTGGCGCAGGTGCAAATACCGATCGGGATCGATGCCCAGGCCTGGGTGCAGCAGTGGAGCATGGCCGAGATTCGCCAGCCGTTCGATCTGGAACGCGAGCTGCCATGCCGCTTCACTCTGCTGCAGGGCGAGCAGGTGGATTTTCTCTACGGCTGCATTCACCACATCGCTCTCGACGGCTATGGCAGCAATCTGCTCTATCAGCGCGTTGCCGAGCTGTATGGCGCGGCAACACGCGGTGAACCGGCCGCGCCTTGCGAGTTCGGCGACTACGCCGCCGTGTTGAGTGAGGATGCCGAGCGCGAAAGCCAGTGCCGCACGGCTGCGGCTCGCGACTACTGGTGTGAACAGCTGGGTGCGCTGCCTGAGGCAGTCAGCTTTAGCGAGCGTGTCGCGCCGCTTTCGGCGACCTTCCTTCGTCATTCGGCAGCGTTTCCGCCGGCGCTGTGGCAGGCACTCAATCAACTGGCCGAGGCCAACAAGCTTGGCTGGCCAGACTTGCTGCTGGCCGCACTCTCAGCGCAGCTGCGCCAGGTCAGCGGCTGCGCCGCCCAGGTGCTCGGTCTGATGGTGATGAACCGCATGGGTTCGGCCTCCTTCAACGTGCCCTGCATGCAGATGAACATTGCACCGCTGTGCCTCGATCTGAGCGATCAGGCCAATCTGCTCGAAGCCGCGCAGAGCATCGGCAAGCTGCGCCGCAGCAGCCGCAAGCATCAGCACTACCGCTACGAGTCACTGCGTCGCGACCTCGGTCGGGTTGGCGGCGAGCAGCGCCTGTTCGGGCCGCTGATCAATATCATGCCGTTCGACCGGCCGCAGACCTTCGGTGACTGTCCGGCGCGCACTCTGAGCCTGAGCGCCGGCCCGGTGGAAGACCTGACCCTGGAAGTGCACCTGGGGGCTAACGGTGTGCCGCTGCTGGATTACGACGCCAGCCCGGCCTGCTACAGCCAGGCGCAGGTACGCGCGCTGCAGGAGGAATTGTTCAGCCTGCTGGCCGCCTGGTTGCAGGCCCCGCAACAGCCGCGTGATCAGTTGCTGAGCGCCTGGAGCGCGCAGTACCGCGCGCAGCATATGCTTGGCGCACCGGCCGCCGAACAGGCCGCCATGGCCGAGGTCGGCAGCGTGCTGCTGGCCATTCGTGCCCAGGCCGAACGCCAACCGCAGCAGCTGGCGCTGTGCCAGGGCGAACGCCAATTGACCTACGCCGAGTTGCAGGCGCAGGCCGAAACCCTCGCCGCTGCCTTGAGCGAGCGTGGCGTGCAGCCGGGCGAGCGGGTTGGGGTGATGCTTAGTCGCAGCCCCGAGGCGATTGTCGTGCAGCTCGGCGTGCTGTTGGCCGGGGCGGTGTATGTGCCGCTCGACCCGGAGCAGCCTGGCGAGCGTCAGCGGCTGATCTGCGCCACCGCGCAGCTGGCGCTGGTGGTCACCGAGGCGGCGTTCCGCCATCGCTTGGCCGATAGCTACAGTGGTCCGATCGAACTGGCGGGCGTGCTGCACAGTACCAAGCGCCTCTGCGCACCACGTCAGGGCGAGGCTGCGGCCTACCTGATGTTCACCTCCGGCTCCACTGGTACGCCCAAAGGTTTGGAAATCAGCCACCGCGCGCTGGACCACTTTATCCAGGCGGCGTGTCTGCGTTATGGCGTGGATGCCAGCGATCGCATGCTGCAATTCGCCCCGTTCAACTTCGACGCCAGTATCGAGGAGGTATTTGTCTGCCTCAGCGCTGGCGCGACGCTGGTGCTGCGTACCGATGCGCTGCTGGAGTCGATCAGCGCCTTTGTCGAGGGTATCGAGCAACTGGCAATCAGCGTGCTCGACCTGCCGACCGCCTTCTGGAACGAGTGGGTGGTGGCCCTGCGCGCCGGCCTGGTGCAGGTGCCGAGTGGGCTGAAGAGCGTGATCATCGGCGGCGAGGCGGTCTATCCCGAACAACTGACGGTCTGGCAGCGCATGGCCCCGCCAGCGATTCGCCTGATCAACACTTATGGACCCACCGAAACTACGGTAGTGGCGAGCACCTGCGACCTGCAAGGTGTTGCGCCGGCCAGCGATAGCCTAACGAGTAACGCCAACCTGCCGATTGGTCAGGCGCTGGCTGGCGTCACGGCGCTGGTGCTGGGCCGTGGCGAGCGTCCAGCCGAGGAAGGCGAGTTGCTGTTGTGCGGTGCGCAGTTAGCCAACGGCTACCTGGGCAGTGATTCGCAAGCCTTTGCCAGCCTGCTGATCGGCGCGCAGCAGACGCCGGTCTATCGCACCGGTGATCGGGTGCGCGTGGAGGGGGGTCGGCTGGTTTACCTCGGCCGTCTGGACAACGAATTCAAGATCAGCGGCTATCGCATCCAGCCCGGCGAAGTCGAGTCGCGTCTGCTGGCTTTGAGCGGTGTCGATGAGGCCTGCGTGCAGGGCCTGGAACTGGGTGGCGGGCTGCGCCGGCTGGTGGCCTTTATCAGTGGTCCGCGCGATGACCTGCGCGGCATTCGCCAGGCGCTGAGCAAGCTGCTGCCGGCGGCCATGGTGCCGACCGACTACCGGCACTACCCGGCGTTGCCGCGCACTGCCACCAACAAGCTCGACCGCAAGCGCCTGCACACCGAGTACCTGCAAGGCTCGCGCGAGCAGGCGCTGGACGATGAGACCCAGCAACGGGTGCGCAGCATCTGGCAGCAGATTCTCGGCGTCAGTGCGATTCAGGCCGCTGACAACTTCTTCGAGCTGGGCGGGCAGTCGCTGCAGACCATCCAGATCGTTAACCGTCTGGCGAGTGAGTTCGGCACGGCGGTGAAGGTTTCCGATGTCTTCGATCACCCACGTCTGGCGGACTTCTGTCACTTCCTCGACAGCCTCGTGCTGCAGAGCGAAGCGCAGGTGGAACAGATTTGGTAAGGAGCAAACAGATGAACAGGCAAATGGACTTCAGCGGTCAGACCATCTGGGTCACCGGTGCCGGCCAGGGCATTGGCCGCAGCGTGGCGGAGGGGTTTGCCCAGTTGGGCGGGCAGGTGATCGGCTTCGATTTGAGCTTCCCCGAGCAGGACTATGGCTTTACCCGCTATGTGCTGGATATCGGCGATGCCCAGGCGGTGCAGCAGGCCTGTCAGGAATTGCTGGGTGCCCATGGGGTGATCGATGTGCTGGCCAGTGTCGCCGGTGTGCTGCGTCTGGCGCCGATTGAGGAGCTGGCGCTGGAGGACTGGGACGCCTGCCTGCGGGTGAATGTCTCCGGGCCGTTCTATCTGTTGCGCCAGCTGATGCCGCGTTTCAAGGCCTGGCGGCGTGGCGCGGTAGTGGCGGTAAGCAGCAACGCGGCGCATGTGCCGCGCATGCAGATGGCCGCTTACAGCGCGTCCAAAGCGGCGCTGAGCAGCCTGATCCGCACCGCCGGTCTGGAGCTGGCGACCCATGGCGTGCGCTGCAACCTGGTGTCGCCGGGGTCCACGGACACGCCGATGCAACGCGGCATGTGGCGCAGCAGTGACGCGCCGGCGCGCACGATCGATGGCTTTCCCGAGCAGTTCAAGCTGGGCATCCCGCTGCAGAAGATCGCAACCCCGGAAGAGGTTGCCAGCGTCGTGCTGTTCCTGGCATCGAGCTTGGCCAGCCACATCACCCTGCAAGACATCGTGGTTGACGGCGGCGCAAGCCTGACCGATTAAGAGGTAGTTAATGGACACTAATATCATCGGCCTGCTGAGCCAGCTGGCCCGTCAGGGCGTGCAGCTGAGTCTGAATGCTCAGGGCCAGCTGGTTTCCCAGTCGAGCAAGGACGCCATCACCCCGGAGCTGGGCCAGCAGATTCGCGCGAACCGCGACGCCATCGTCACCTGCCTGGCCGCCGCCAGCGCCTTTGCCGCGCCGATCCAGGCGCAGCATGCCGAAAGTGGCCCGCTGTCGTCATCGCAGAGCGGCTTGTGGTTTATCGAGCAGTACGAGGAAAGTTCGCACCTGTACAACATGCCGGTGTATTTCCGCCTGACCGGCGAGCTCGATGTGCCGGCGCTGGCGTTTGCCTTCGATGCGCTGGCGCAGCGCCACGCCAGCCTGCGCACGCGCTTTGTGCGTAATGCCCAGGGTCGTGGCGAACAGCAGATATTGCTGCACCGACAGCTGCAATTGGACGTTGAGGATGTGTCCGCCCTCGAGCCACAAGCCCGCGAGGCGCAGGTGGCGCAACGGGTGCGCGATGAGATCAACCAGCCCTTCGACCTCACCACTGGCGAGCTGACCCGCGTGCACCTGCTGCGCCTCGGTGCGAGTGAGCACGTGCTGCTGATCACCCAGCACCACATCATCTCCGACGGCTGGTCGGTGAAGAACATGTTTGCCGACCTCAAAACCGCGTTTCTGGCTTTCCAGAATCGCCAGCCATTGAACTGGCAAGCGCCGGCGCTGAACTACATCGACTACGCCAGCTGGTTCAATTCGCCGCTGTTCCGTGACTACCACGAGCAGTTCAAACCCTTCTGGGTCGAGCGCCTGCGCGGCATCGCCGATGTGCACAGCCTGCCGCTGGACAAACCGCGCCCGGCGCATCAGGCCAGTGGTGGCGAGCTGGTGTTTTCGACTATCGACAACGCGTTGTGGGCGCGCTTTAAACAGCTGTGCCAGCAGCACAACACGTCGCCCTTTATCGGCTTGCATGCGCTGTTTGCGCTACTGCTGGCGCGCCACAGTGGTGAGCGCGACATCGTTATCGGCACGCCGCTGGCCTACCGTGAACGTCCGGATATCGAAGGCTTGGTGGGCTTTTTCGTCAACACCCTGGTGCTGCGCACCCAGCTGCCCGAGCGGCAGAGTTTTAGCGATTACTTGCAGGCTTGCCGCAAGGATGATCTGGAGGCCTTCGACCACCAGCTTTATCGCTTCGAGGCGCTTAGCGAGGCACTCGGTATGGATCGCCACACGGCGATCAACCCGATCTTCCAGATCATGCTGGTGTACCAGGCGCGGGTCGATTTCAACGACCTGATTCCCGGTTGCCAGGCGGTAGAGGAAACCTCGCCAGTGCTGCCGGCCAAGACCGATATCTCGGTCAAAGTCACCGAATTGATGGGCTCGGTGCGGGTTGACTGGCTTTACGCCACGGCGCTGTTCGAGCACGCCACGGTCGAACGTTATGCCGAACGCCTGTTATTGCTGCTGGAAGCTGTGGTCGAACAACCCGAGATGGATATCTGGGCGCTGCCGCTGCTCGATCAGCCACTGGTGCAGCAAACCGCCGCGCGTCTGGCCGCGTTGCCTCGCGAATATCCCAATCGGCGCACGGCTCTGGGCCTGTTCGAGGACATGGCGCGGCTGTATTCGCAGCGTCCGGCGCTGGGTATTGGTGAGCAGGCGATAAGCTATGCCGAGTTGGATGCGCGGGCCAACCGCCTGGCGCATTGGCTGCTCAGCCAGGGCTGCGGACCGGGCGCGCTGCTGGGCGTACTGGCGCGCCGCGAAAATGCCTTCGCGGTGGCGGTTATGGCCATCTGGAAAATCAACGCCGCCTACGTGCCGCTGGATCCGGCCTACCCGCGTGAACGCTTGCAGCACATCCTTTGCGATGCCGGCATTGAGCTGATCGTCGCTCAGGGCGAACCACCCTTCGCGCTGGACGCCGTTGTGCGCTGGGTCGATCTGCTGGATGCCAACCTGCAGACGCAACTGGACGGTATGTCGCCGACCACCCCGGCGCTCGGCCACGACCCGCAGCAGCTCGCCCAGGTGATCTACACCTCCGGCTCCAGCGGCTTGCCCAAGGGCGTGATGGTCGAGCAGGGCAGCCTGGTCAACCTGCTGCAGGACCACGCCCAGCTCCTGCAATTGGGCTGCCAGGCACGCATGTTCAACTGCATGTCGCTGTCCTTCGACGCCGGTAATATGTGTGCGCTGCTGCCGCTGACCCACGGTGCGAGCCTGGTCTGGGGCGCCCCGGACGAGGGGCTGCTGGAGCAGCTTGAGCGCAGTGCCAGCAGTCATATGATCTGCCCCACGGCCTTGCTCGCGACTCTGCCCGAGCGTGAGTTGCCGGCTTTGCAGGCCATCGGCTTCGGCGGTGAGGCGTGTCCGGCCGGGTTGATCGAGCGCTGGGCCGGACGCGTGCGCCTGATCAATATGTACGGGCCGACCGAGGCCACGGTGACTGCGCTGTGCAAGCATTTGCTACCAGGCAGCAGTCTGACCATCGGTACGCCAATAGACGGTATGCAGGCGCTGATTCTTGATGAGCTGGGCAACCTCTGCCCGGTCGGTGTGCTGGGCGAACTGTGCTTGGCCGGCCTCGGTCTGGCGCGCGGCTATTTGAACCAGCCGCAGCGTACGGCAGCGGTGTTCCGCGAACACTGCGTGGCTGGCGTCACGCTGCGCCTTTACCACAGCGGCGACCGCGCACGGCTGTTGGGCAATGGTGAGTATGAATACCTGGGCCGCCTCGATGAGCAGATCAAACTGCGCGGTTACCGCATCGAACCTGGGGAGATCGAAACCCAGTTGAGCCTCAGCTGCCCGGCGCTGCAACAGGTCAAGGTGCTGGTGCTGCGCGATGGCCAGCGCCAGGCCCTGGTTGCCTATGCTGTGCTCAAGCCCGGTGAGGCGCAGCCTTCTGCCGATACGGTGCTGCATGACGTGGCGCAGCGCCTGCCGGAATATATGGTGCCGAGCAGCCTGGTGCTGCTCGAACAGATGCCGCTGACGCCGAATGGCAAGCTCGACCTGCGCCAGCTGCCGAAGATCGACCTGGCGGCTGGCGGCGAACATACGCCGCCGGCCAACCCGCTCGAGGCCGAGATCCTTGCTATTTGGCAGGCCGTGCTGAATCATCCGCTCGGCGTGCAGAGCGACTTCTTCCAGTTGGGCGGCGATTCGATCCTGAGTATCCAGCTGACCACGCGCCTGCGCGATGCCGGCTATCCCTGCTCGGTCAAGGAAGTGTTCGAGGCCAAGACCGTGCGCCGCCTGTGCCGGGTGCTGGGCAGCAAGCGCGAGGCGGTCGCGGTGCAGGCCGAGCAGGGCGTGCTGACCGGAGAATTCCCGCTGCAGCCGATTCAGCGCTGGTTCTTCGAGCAGCCCCTGGCCACCCCGCAGCACTGGAACCAGGGGGTATTGCTGCGCCTGCCTGCGGGCGTTGCGGTGACGCAGTTGCGCGGTTATCTGCAGCAGCTGTTGCAGCATCACGATGCCCTGCGCCTGACGGTGACGCCGAGCAGTCAGCGTTACCTGGAGAATCTGCCGCTGGCGGCCCCTGCAACCCTCGATTACGCCGAACTGGGCGAAGCCGGTTTGCAAGCGGCGTTGACCGAGCTGCAAAGCCACTTCGAGCCGATGCTGGGGCGCAGCCTGAGCTGGGCGCTGGTGGAAAACCTGCCGCAGGGCCGCGCAATGTTTATCGCCTGCCACCACCTGGTGGTCGATGCGGTGTCCTGGCGCATCCTCGCCGATGACTTGGCGCGGTTGCACCGTGGCGAAGCGCTGCCGGCCAAGACCAGCAGCTACCGGCAATGGGGTCAGGGCCTGACCGCCTATGTGCTGCAAGCCGGTGCGCAGCTGCGCTTCTGGCGCGAGCGCATGGCTGCGATGGATTACCGTGTTCCGGCTGACTGGATCAGCGTCGAGCCGACCCAGGCGCATCTACTTGAGCTGGAATCGGCGCTGACCCAGCAACTCAGTCAGCACGCCACTCAGGTGTTTGCCTGTGAGATGCGCAGTCTGTTGCTTGCTGCCTTGACCCGTACCCTGCGCGAGATGGGCCTCGGTCAGCGCCAGTGGATTCTGCTGGAAGGCCATGGCCGTGAGGTGATTGACCCGAGCCTGGATGTCAGCCGCACCCTGGGCTGGTTCACCAGCATGTACCCGCTGGTGCTGGATGATCAGGCGGACTGGGCGCAGCTGATCGCGCAATGCGCCGAGCGGCTGCGCCAGGTGCCGGATAACGGCGTCGGTTATATGCCCTTGCGTGCCAGCTTGCAGGAACCCAACCCTTTGCCGCTGCCGCCCGTGGCGTTGAATTACCTGGGCAGTGCGCGCAGTGGCCAGGGCGACTGGCAGCCGTTGTCCATCGCACCGGGCCGGCCAAGTGCGGCGGACAACCGCTCAGCGGAGCTGATCAGCCTGCACGGTGGGATTTTTGATGGTCGCCTGACCCTGCGGCAGATCGGCTGCCTGCGCGGCGATCTCAGCGAGCAATTGCGGCAGCGTCTGCGTCAGCACCTGACTGAGCTGGCCAGGCTGGCGATGGAGGTACAGCCATGACAGTCATGCAACAGAACCTCGGCGTGCCGCTGCTGGGCACGCACCTGGCGCAGGTGTTCGCCGAGCATGCCGGTGCGCCAGCGTTGGACTGGGCTAGCGACAGTTACAGCTATGCGCGGCTGGCCGCGCGCACGGCGGCGATTGCTGCGCAACTGACAGCACGGGGCGTGCCGCCGGGCGCGCGGGTCGGCTTGTACCTGCAACGCTCGGCCGACTTGTTGGCGGCGACCCTGGCCTGTTTGCATAACGGCCTGTGCTTTGTGCCGCTGGATCCGGAATTCCCCTTCGAACGCTTGCAGGGCATTGCCGAGGATGCCGATCTGGCGCTGGTACTGCAGGATGCTCATGGCCAGGGCAGCTTCGCTATGCCGAGTCTGCAACTGCAAGACGGTGAGGGAGGCGAGCTGAGCTGGCCGGCGCTGGATGAGCAACTGCCGGCTTACATGATGTTTACCTCTGGCTCCACCGGGCGGCCAAAAGGCGTGGTGATCAGCCGCCGCGCCCTGACCAATTTCCTCAGCGCTGCCAGCCGCCGGCTGCAGCTGGGCAGCGCCACCCGCTGGCTGTTTATCACCACCCCGGCCTTCGATATCTCCCTGCTGGAAATGCTCGGTCCGCTGTGGGCCGGTGGTGCGCTGGAAGTGGTCGGCAACCCTGCACATAAGGACCCGGACGCGCTGCTCAGACTATTGGCCGAGCATCCCGAAATCAATACTCTGCAGGCCACTCCAGCGTTCTGGCGCATGCTGCTCAAGGCTGGCTGGTCGGGCCGCTCTGGGCTGACTGCACTGTGTGGTGGCGAGGCACTGGATGCGCCCCTGGCCGAGCGTCTGGCGCCATTGGTTGACCAATTGTGGAATTGCTACGGCCCCACCGAGGCCACGGTCTGGTCGCTGATGGCGCAGGTGCAATTGCCGCTCGGCGAGCAGGGTGTGTTGCTGCGTCAGTCCCTCAATGGCTATCGCCATTGGGTGCTGGATGAGGTCGGTGATGCCTTGGCCATTGGTGGCGAGGGCGAGTTGTGCATCGAAGGGGCGTCGTTGGCCAGCGGCTACTGGGCGCGTGATGACCTGACTGAACAAAGCTTTATTACTTGGCAAGGCCGCCGACTGTACCGCACCGGTGACCGCGTGCAGCGGGTCGGCGAAGACGCCTACCGCTATCTGGGGCGGCGTGATGAGCAGATCAAGCTACGTGGCTTTCGCATCGAACTGGGCGAAATAGAAGTCTGTCTGCGGCGTATCGACGGCGTGCAGGACGCGGCGGTCAGGCTGCATGGCAGCGGCGATGAAGCTTGCCTGGTGGCCTACGTGGAACTGCGTGAGGGCGCTGGTCTGGGTCGTATGACCATTCGCCGCGCGCTGCAGCAACGGCTGCCGCACTACATGATTCCGGCGCGCATTCTTCTACTCGACAGCCTGCCGAAAACGGCCAGTGGCAAGCTGGATAGAAAGCGCCTGCCGGCTCCGGAATAGTTGTAGGTTGGGTTGAGGAGCAACGCGACGAAGCCCAACACGTCATGGCGCGTTGGGCTTCGCTGCGCTCAGCGCCAACCTACAGACATTCGTTCAGTTCTTGATCGGCTTAGCGTCAGCCTTCCCGATCAGTTGTTCGATATCGGCAATCACTTGCAAGGCGGCTTGCGGGCCGCCGAGCGAGGTCCATAGCGAACCATCGACTGCGCCAAAGCGTTTGCCCTGGATTGCCGAGAGTTGTTTGAACGCCGGGGTTTGTTCGGCCTGCTGAAGGGCTTCCACCGCCTCGCCGCTGGTGCTCAGGGTTCCGATCACCAGCCAGTCGGCATCCAGCAGTTGCAGTGATTCCAGGCTCAGGGCCATGGAGTGGGTATGGCCGGGGTCCTGCTGGTAGCTTGGGCGTTTCATACCTACGTCGCTGATCACGCTGCTGGCAAACGAGTCCTTGAACATGTAGGAGGGGCCTTTGGGGTTCCAGCGCACGATGCTGAAGGTCTCGCCTTGGTGAGTCTTTAAGCGTTCACGGGCTTCGGCGGCGCGGGCGTTGTAGCGTGCCAGCAGCGCTTCGGCGGCTTCGCTGCGATCAAGCGCGTTGGCGGTGCGCTGCAGGCTTTCCTGCCAGGGCTTGGTCCAGGCAAAGGTGATTACCGTTGGGGCGATTTCATTGAGGATCGCCAGTTGCTCGGGTTTTACCGGGCCGGTAAGGATCAGGTCGGGCTCCAGTTCCAGCAGGGTTTCCAGGTTGGGGTTGTCGATATCGCCGACCACCTTGATCCCGGCTACTACTTGGCTGTCGAGATAACGTGGCGGCGCGGCCTGGCCACGACCGTTAATCGTGCCGACCGGAGTGATGCCTAGGGCCAGCGCCGCATCCAGATCCAGCTCACTCAAGGTGATCACCCGCTGCGGTGCATTTGGCACAGTAACCGGGTTGCCGAAAGCATCTTCGATCTGGCGGGTGTCGGCCACGGCGGCCGCGCTTAACAGCTGGCTGGCAAGCAGCAGTGGCAGGCTCCAGCGCAATAGAGTAGTCATCGGATTAGTCCTGTGCAGAGTGGATGGGGTTGCGCCGGCGCGGCACCACCACCGGGGCGCCGTCATCGGGCGCCGCGAGGATGTCCACGTCGGTGTCATAGAGTTGGTCGATTAAGGTCTTGTTGATCACCTCACGGGCCGGGCCCATAGCGGCGATGCGGCCGTTGTCGAGGGCGATGATTTCATCGCAGTAACGCGCGGCCACGCCCAGGTCGTGAATCACGATCAGTACGGTGCGACCCTCACCGACGATATTCAGCACCGCCTCCATTACCTCGGCCTGGTGGCCGATATCCAGGGCGCTGGTAGGCTCATCGAGCAGCACCAGGTCGGTGTTCTGCGCCAGGATCATGCCCAGCCAGGCGCGTTGGGCCTGGCCACCGGAAAGCGAAGAAGCCACCTGCTGCCAGATGTCCTGCAGTTGCATGGCATCGCGGGCGCGGGCGACCTGAAGGGCGTCTTCCGCGCTCCACTGGTTGAACCAGCCCTGGTGCGGATGGCGGCCGTATTGCACCAGTTGCTCGACGCGAATGCCTTCGGCCATCACAGGGCGCTGCGGGAGAAAGGCCAGCTCGCGGGCCAGTGCCTTCATCCTGTAGCGCTGCAGCGGCGTGCCATTGAGTTCGACCTTGCCGTCCTGCAATGGCAGTTGCCGCGCCAGCAGCTTGAGCAGGGTGGATTTGCCGCTGCCGTTTGGCCCGACAATGCCGATCAGCTTGCCCTTGGGCAGCTCGAACGAGACGTCCTGCAACACGCGCTTGGCCTGGTAGGCAAAGCTCAGGTTGTGCGCACGCAACTGCGCAGGTCGGGGCTGGGGTATTGGCGTGGACAACAGCGTCATCAATCGGAGCCTTTGCGGTCTTTGAACAACAGGATCAGTAGCAGAACGCCGCCAAGCAGGCGGGTCATGATCCCGGTGGGAATTTCTTCGGGTTGCGCCAGCAGACGTGCCAGGGTGTCGCTGCCCACCAGCAGCACCGCGCCACATAACGCTGCCAGCCAAATCGGCGCGAGGTGATCGCGGGCCAGCCAGGAGGCGATGATCGGCGCGGCCATGGCGATAAATATCACCGGGCCGCCGATGGCGGTGCCCAGTGCCGCCACCAGAATCGCCACGCCAAGCACTGCCAGTTGCAGCGCCGCGACCTTGATGCCGAGGTTCTGCGCCGTCGCTTCACCGAAGCGCAGCAGTGCCAGCGGACGGTTAAGCCAAGCCAGCAGCGGGCAGAGCGCCAGCAGAATCAACGCAATCGGTATGACCGTCTGGTAGCTGGCTCCGGCGAAGTGACCCATGGTCCATAGGTAGATGCTGCCCAGGTGCACCAATGGTTGCGTGGCCATCATAAAATCACCGATGGCGCCGAGCAGCTCTGACAGGGCGATGCCAATCACGATAAACAGATAACCCTGTTCGCCCGGTCGGCGGCACAGCACGAACAGCGCCACTGCAGCCAGCGCCGCACCCAGTGGCGAGGCCCACCAGAGCCAGCTGCCAACAGTCAGATAAAGCGCGAAGCCGATCACCGCCAGTGATGCGCCTTCGTTGACTCCGACCATATCCGGGGTGGCTAGGCGGTTGCGTACCAGCGTCTGGATCAGGCAGCCGGCCATGCCCATGGCGAGTCCCGCGACCACTACGGCGGCGACTCGTGGCATGCGGATCTTGAACACCATGATGTCGTTCATCTTACTGCCCTGGCCGCTCAGCGTGGCCAGTATATCGAGGACACCCATGCGCCCTGAGCCGCGGCTGATGGCCATGATTACCAGCGCCAACAGCACCGCCAGTACCAGCAGGCTGAGCAGCCAGGTGCGCCGATGCAGCAGCAGGTTCAGGTGGCCCAGCCGCAGATGCCAGAGTCCGGAGGGTTGATGGCTGGGCATGTTTATTTCACCGCCAGTAGAGAACGGAAGCCGCCGCGCAGAACGATGGCGATCAAGGCCGGTGCGCCAAGCGCAGCCAGGAGGGTGCCGACAGGCAGCTCGTAGGGTTGCACAAGCCAGCGCGCGAGGATGTCGGCGGTGAGCAGAAACAGCATGCCGAACAGGCTGGAAAACAATAACTGACGCAGCAAACCCACCGGCTCCAGTAGTCGAGCGCTATAGGCGGCAAGAAAACCGACAAAGCCAATCGGGCCGGCCAAGGCTATGGCGCAGGCGGTCAGCAGGGTGGCGGCGAGCAGCACGCCAACGCGCACCCAGGTAGTCGAGATACCTAGGGCGCGGGCCTGACTGTCGCCCATCTGCATCAGCGTCAGTTGCCTGCAGAGCAGGGCGGCGAGCACCAAGCCAAGCAGCGCCAGTGGGCTGACCGTGGTCACTGCCGACAGTTCGGAGGCCGACAGTGAACCGAGGTTCCAGTAGCGAAATTGCTCCAGCGCCACCCGAGTGGAGAGCAACAGAAAGTTGGCGGTGCCGCCGAATACTGCCGCCAGCGCCATGCCAGCGAGGATCAGCTTGAGCGGGCTGATCTGGCCGAGCATTACGCCGATGCCTAGCACCAGGAGGTTGCCCAGCAGCGCCCCTGCACCGGCCCAAAGCAAATAGCCCTGGGTCGATTCGACGCCAAAGTAGATCAGCCCGATCACCAGGCCGAGCACTGCGCCAGCATTGACACCGAGTAGGCCAGGTTCGGCCAGTGGGTTGCGGGTGGCACTTTGCAGCAGGGTGGCGGCCAGCGCCAGGCTGGCGCCGACCAGCAGCGCGGCGAGGGTGCGTGGCAGGCGCAGGCTATTGACCACCATGGCCAGTTTGTCATCGGCCAGGCTGCTGGGGTCGCCCAGTAGAAAACCGAGCACATCTGCCGCGCCGTATTGTCCGGCACCGGTGGCCAGGGATAGCGCCAGCAGGCCGAGCAGCAACAGGCTGCCGGCGAGCAGGACGTGGCGTTGCCGGATATGGAAGGTGCGGGTTAGTTGGCTCATGGTTCTACTGGGCAGAATTCGGGTAACCCCGGCGACAGGCGCCGCCGGGATACGGGTGTTACAGGTCGTAGCTAAAGCCGACAAATACCGTGCGGCCCATCAGGAGATGGTCGATGGACTGCGCCACATCATCGCGTTTGCTATCGGTCAGGTTGTTTACCCCGGACTTGAGCGCGAGTTCCTTGGTGGCCTGGAACTTGGTGCCCAGGCTGACGGTGTGGTAGGCATCCGATTCAACACTGGAGGCGTTGTTGGGGATTACCAGCATCTGGTTGCCGGTGTACTGGTAGTCCAGGTTCAGGCCCAGTTTCGGCAGTGCCTGCCAGTCGATACCGATATTGCCAACGTGCTTCGGGCTGTAGTTCAGCTCGTTGCCCGTGTCACGGTTTTCGGCGTCGGAATAGGTGTAATTGGCGCGTGCTGTAACAGCATCGGTAAAGGCGTAGCTGCCCTGCAGCTCATAACCCTGAATACGCGCCTTGCTGACGTTGGTGTAGGTCATGACACGTGGTCGGTAGAGCGGCGGCCGCCAGCTGTCGCTGACGATCATGTCTTCGATCTCGTTGTTGAAGAACATGATGCCGGCTTGCAGGCGCTCGTCCTGATACAGGGTGCCCAGCTCATAGCTGACCGAGGTTTCCGGTTTCAGGTCCGGGTTGCCGACGATCTGACACATGCCACGGCAAGCCAGCACGCTGTAGTTCTCGTCGGACTGGGTAATGTCCGGTGCCTTGAAGGCCTTGCCGACACCGCCCTTGAGCACCCAGTTGTCGGTGAGGTTGTAAATGCCGTAGAGGCGTGGGCTGAATGCGCCGCCGAATACTTCGTGGTCATCCCAGCGTCCGGCGAGTGTGATATCGAGGGCGCCGAGGGAAAACTCGTCCTGCAGGTAGACGGCCTTCTGGTCGACTTCGGTTTCCTCACCGAGGTTCTGGTTGTGCTCCAGGGTAGTACGACGCAGCTCGCTACCGGCGGTCAGCAGATGGCTGCCCAAGGTGGTCGAGATCTGGCCGTCTACGGTGTGGTTATTCTGCTCCACTTCACCCACGCGGCCGCGCAGGGTGGTCATGATCTGCGAGTCGTCGGTCAGGTCGACCTTTTCGTAGTAGTAGCGCACGCGGGAATTGAAGCTGTCCCAGTTGCCGTTATGGGCCAGGCCGAAAGTGGTGCGATCCATCTCCTGTACGTTGGTGACCAGCGGGGCAAGGGCGCCGGCATTGTTCCAGCGTGCCTTGCGCTCATCCTTGCGGTGGCTGAAGTCCAGGTCGATGCTCTGCTGCTCGTCGAGCAACCAGCTCAGTGAGCCGAGCACATTGGCGCCTTGGCGCTTTTCTGTGGCGTCGGTGCCCTTGAGGCTGAGCTTGTCGGTTTGCCAGGTGGCCTGGTCGGTGGATTCGACAATCAGATTGCCCAGCAGCTTGTCCTCAATCAGTGCGCCGCTGAGGTAGCCGCTGCTGATGTGGCGGTCGCCGTTATCACCCTTGGTCGGGTGCTCGTAGCTATAGGCCACGCCAGCTTCGGTGCTGTTGGTGGGCTGACGCAGGATGACGTTGACCACCCCGCCCAGGGCATCGGCGCCATACAGCGAAGACATCGGGCCACGGATCACTTCGATACGCTCAACCGCTGCCATGGGGATCGAGGACAGGTCGAAGTCGTTGGCATAATTGGAGGTCAGGGCGTCACGCGAGTTGATGCGGCGGCCGTTGACCAGTAGCAGGGTGTAATCCGAATCCATGCCGCGAATCTTGATCTCCTTGCGGCCATAGGCCGAGGAGGTGTTGATATGTACGCCGGGCAGACGTTTTATCGCATCGGCCAGGTC
>CAMCJM010000005.1 GCA_945874835.1 Pseudomonas synxantha
CCACGTCGTGGAGTGCCTGTTCGGCAAACTGAAGCATTACCGGCGGATTGCTACGCGTTTTGAGAAAAAGGCCAGTCATTTCAAGTCTATGCTGGCCTTCGCTGCAACCCTGTTGTGGCTCCGCTGATACGTCAACAGAACCTAGGTAAATCGGGGTAATAAAGCCCAACTGCCGTCTCATTACCGAGCATCGGATAGAGAAAGCTGATGCGATTATCGGGCGCCAAACCGATGTTGCGGATATGCCGGCCATGCCTGAACAACCCTTGTAACCAGGCCTGAATGTCTTGCCGTTCGATATTGCCTTCACGGGCCTGAATGTAACTGGCCAAACCTGTGGCAAGGTGCAATGTGGCATTTACTTCGCCCAGCAGCACGGCGCTTACTTCATTGGCTTGAGCCTGCAAGCGCTGCTGTGCCACCTGCTGCTGACGCAGGCTGTACTGTTGCAGAAGCAGTTCCACGCCAATGCCGAGCAGCAACAGAAGTGCCACGGGCGTGCACCAATTGAGTATGGGGCGAGCGGCAAACGCTTTCATGAGCGGACCAACAGCGGCACGTCAACCCAGAAAGTACTGCCTTGGTTTTCAGATGATTCAAAACCAATTTGCCCGTCCATGTTCTCAATTAGCTGCTTGCTGATGGCTAAGCCCAGCCCGGTGCCGCCCTTCTGCCGGGTATCGGTGGCATCGGCCTGAGAAAACTTACTGAAAATCCTCGAACGGAATGCCTGAGGAATGCCTGCACCCTGGTCCCGCACACTGATTCGCGCGTGACCGTCCAGGCTAACCACAGCAACGTCAACGTGGCTGCCCTGCGGGGAAAACTTGGCCGCATTGGACAGCAAATTAGCCAACACCTGACCCAGTCGCTGACTGTCTACCGACACCTGCAGGTCGCTCGCCGCAGTCACCAACTGCAAGCGCACGCGGAACTGTTCGGCGTAAGGCTGGTTCTGTTCAATCGCCTCTTCAAGTAGCGCTTGCAAAGCGTATGGACGTATATCGAAGGTCATTTTGCAGGCGATGAGCTTGTCCATATCCAACAGATCATTGATCAAGTCACCCAGACGCAGGCTGTTGTTCTGAGCAATCCGCAACATGTCCTGCATGGCATCGGGCACTGCACCCAAGGCACCGCCGTTTATAAGCCCCAGCGCACCCGCAATGGCCGTGAGCGGTGTGCGCAGTTCGTGACTGACGGTGGACACAAACTCATTTTTCATTTGTTCAATGCGTTTGCGCTCACTGATGTCACGGATCACTGCAATAAAACGGCGCGCACCCTGATAAGTGATCTGCGACACGGCCAACTCCATGATGAACGGCTCACCATTAAAGCGTTGCGCCGCAAGCTCTACGGCATTTCCAAGGTTTGCCGTGAGATGGTTATGCACGTGGCGCGACAGATATTCGCCTTGCACCGCTGGACTGTCCGCAGGCACCAACAGCTTGATGTGCCGACCCAGTACATCCTCTAGCTGACAGCCGAAGATGTGCTCAGCCGCCGGGTTAAAGGTTTCAATCAAGCCTTGCTCGTTGAAGGTGATAATCGCGTCAATCACGTTATCCAGCAGGGTACTCAGGTATTCCTCGCGCTCGCGAACAGCCTTTTCAGCTTCTACGCGCTCGCTGAAATTCTGAATTTGCGAAACAAAATACAAAGGCTGACCCTGTGCATCACGCACCAATGAGACGCTCAGCAAAATCCAAAGTACCCGCCCATTTTTATCCAGGTAGCGTTTTTCCAACTGGTAATCGCTGATCTCACCCTTAAGCAAGCGCTGCAGGAGTTGCAAATCAGTCTCCAGGTCATCGGGATGGGTGATGTGCTGGAAATCCAACTGCTGAAGTTCCGTTCGGCTATAGCCCAGCATCAAAAACAGGGCATCGTTGACCTCCAGCCAGCGACCGTCCAGGCCCACCATGGCCATGCCCTGAGGCGCCGTATTGAAGGCGCCGCTGAACCGCTGCTCACTGACGCGCAAGGCATCCTCAGCCGCTTTGCGGTCACTGATATCCCAAACGAAACCGGACACCCAAAGCAAGGCACTATTTGAGTCGTACTCGCCTCGCCCTTTTTCTCGCACCCACACGCTGTGGCCATCCACGTGCTGGAGCCGATAGGTCAACTCAAAGGTTTCCTGTCGCTCAATTGCGGGGATGGACTGGTAGGTAATGTGCAGATCATCCGGGTGGATCACGCTGGCATAGGCCCGCACCCGGTTATTGATAAAGTCGCTGGCCGGGTAGCCGGTCAACTGGAGAACTTCATCGCTCATGTAGCGCATGGTCCATTGAGCATCGTTATCGCAGCGGTAAACCATGCCCGGCAGATTGGCGACCAACCCACGAAAGCGGCTCTCACTTTTCTGCAACGAACGCGTGGTGGCTTGCAACTCGCTGATGTCGCTGGCGATACACAGAAACCCAGTAATCTGCTCGTGCTTATCGAACATGGCACTGACCGTCAGGTTGACTTGACGCGAACTGCCATCCTTGTATTGGTAAGTCCACTGACGGGTTTCGGGTTCGCCGCTGCGGGCCTGATGGAAGAGCACTTCAAAACCATTAATCGGCTTTTCGTGCTGCTGGCTTAACTCGCGGCCGCGTAACTCGATCTCCTCGGCAAAATGAAGCAGGGCAAGGGTCTGCAAGCCAACAACCTCATCCGCCAGATAACCCAGTAACCGCTCAGCCCCGTGATTGAACAGTGTGATGTTGCCAAGCGGGTTGGTCGCAATCACGCTCACCCCTGTTGCAGAGTCGAGCACCGTTTGCAGCGAGGCGCGCGCCTGATCCACAGCCGCCTGCTGTGCACGCATTTCACTGATATCTGCATGCGTGCCGAACATCATCAACGGCTGACCGTCAGCACTCCAACTCACCACGCGACCACGATCATGCACCCAGACCCAGTGCCCGTCCCGGTGTCGCATACGGCACTGGCAATCGTAATAAGGTGCGTCACCGCGAAAATGAGCATCCAGCAACGCAGCCGATTGATCGAGGTCCTCAGGATGGGCATGACTCAGCCATGTATTGATATCGACAGGAGCCAACTCATCAAGGCTGTAGCCAATGATTTCGGCCCAACGCGGGTTGAAAACGGTCGCACCGGTTTGCACGTTCCATTCCCAAGTACCGATGTGCGTGCCTTCGATAATGCTTTGTAAGCGTTCACCCTGACTCTTGAGCGTCGCCTCGGCGCTGGCTTGTTCGGTGACATCCTGAACGGTACCGACCCGGCGGACCAAGCCCCCTTCTTCATTGGGTTGCAACCTTGCTAACGCCTGCACCCAACGCACTTCGCCATCCGGGCGGATGATGCGATAGCGGACATTATGCGAGCCCTCTTCGCTTATTCGAGCCTTTGACGCCTCGACTAAAGCCAGATCATCAGGGTGCACATAACGCTTGAAGGCTTCGACGCTTGGGATGAAGGTTGCCGGGTCAAGGCCAAATATTTCATAGACCTGCGCCGACCAGTACAGACTGCCGTCTTCAAGACTGGCCTCCCAATGCCCGAGGCGAGCGATGCGCTGCGACTCATCTAAACGCTGCAGCAAGGCCTGGCGAGCCTGCTCCTGTTGCTGGCGCTCCAATGTGGCGCTGACCCAGCGAGCAAACAAACGCAAGAACTCCAACTCGGCCTCATCGAAGGGAACTGCACGAGGTTCGGCAGAGCAAAACGCCAGCGTGCCGAAGGCCCGACCGCCAACCTGTACAGCAGCGCCAATATAGGTTTCCAGACGAAACGAGGGATAGCAGGGATGATGCGCATATTCACTTGCACCCATGTGGTCGATAGCCAATACATCGCGACCGTTCAACGTCAGGCTGCAGTAGGTCTCGCCCAGACTGAAGTGCTGGCCATCTTGCAGCGTGCCGGGCGGAGAAAACTGCGCCAGCACCTGATAGTCCTCGCCGACAACCCGACTGATTAACCCCAGCGGGGTGTCATAGAACTCAGCACCCAGTTGCAGGGCGGCTTGCAGTTGCTGCTGGCTGTCCAAATGACTCAGCGCAGCAATTTGGTTGAGTGCGCGCAACGCCTGTTGTTGGCGCTGCAAGTGTTGCTGAGCAGACTCGCGCTGAACATCGCGGCGCAACGCCTCAACCAACTGCCCCAGTGTTGCCAGAAGCGGCTTGAGTTGCTCAGCTAAATCATCGGGGTACCCTCCCGAGCGGTTTGCCATACCCAGCATGCCCACCAATTGGCCGCTGGCAAACAAAGGCAGCCCGGCGAACGTGTCCAGGGGCGGATACCCGGGCGGCAAACCACTGCGCCGAAGATCATCGGCAGTGGCGTTGCTAATCACCGCAGCGGCATCGCGAATCACATAACCCAACAGGGTATCGAGGTCGTGAAACTCAATGGCCTGAGTTTCGCGCGCTGAAAAAGAATCCGCACTGGCCTGATCCCAGGCGATATTGCTGATTGCGTAGGTACGTAGGTATGGAACGTTATGGCTATCGCGCAGCACTTCGCCAATAAAACCAAATGAGCTGCCCGTATGCGCCAAAATGCGACTTAGCAAGGCATTGAAACTTGTCCGCTGGTCATCCGTCTCGATAAAAGCCGCTTGAGCCCACGCCACTAATTCAAGCAACTCTTTGGCGGGCGTAGACTCTTGGGTAGGTTCCGCCAAGAGCGTATCTGTATGAAGGCCTTTATGCTTCTGGCCATAGCGGCCGGCAAAAAACATCAACGCCATCAAAACCTGAATGGCCAACCAAATAACGACCCACTTAACCCAGATACCGTGCTGTTCGCGCTGGCTATAGTCATTGCCCACGCGCTCAAGCGGTGCTGCGCCTTGCCTGGCGATATCGGCATAACCTGCCGGGCTACCGGCAGCATCCCCCGTATCAATTAAGGGCGATAGGGGTTGAACGGCATCGATTGAGGGGGGCTTTGCGCCCTGCGGCATGCTGTCTTGGGCATAGCCAACGCGCTGCGATAGACGTGCCTGACTATTCACGTCCTGCCAGGCCAGCACGGCAAACAGCACCGCCAAGCCACAACTGCAGAGCAGAGCAGTCAGGGGCGCTTGAAGCTTGTACTGCTTAGTCATTACGAGCTAATCGCCTACTTTAAGGGTCGGTTGACTTGTCAAAACAGAGTAGCTCAAGCGACAGTGCCAGTGCCCAAGCGGGTAACGAAAATCCATGCCGAGCATGGCTTGCTCAGGGAAAGTCGACTACATGGCAGCTTTCAAGCGAAAACTCAGGCGCAGCCCTTCGCCGGTGTTTTCAGCCCACATTAATCCGCCCTGCATCTGCATGGCCCCACGGGCAATCGCCAGGCCCAGACCAAAACCATCGCCACCGGGCCGGGCGGTGGTGAGTCGGTTAAAGGGCAAAAACATCTGCTGCAACTGGTCGGGGGCCACACCGCCGCCCTGATCCTCCAGCCAGAACAGCCAATCGCCCTGCTCACGGCGACCATCCAGACGGATCACGCCGTGAGGTGGGGAATGCCGTATGGCGTTACGCAAACCATTCTCCAGTGCCTGAGCCAAGCCGTTGAGATGCCCATGAACGCAGCAATCATCCGGTAACAGGCAACGCAGTTGAGCCTGCGGCCAGGCACTTTCAAAGCAGGCATCTTCGGCCAGTAACGCCCAGAGTGACGGCAAGCTAATAGGCTCAAGCGGCGGTTGCGGGCGCTCGTTGCCCAGCCAGATCAGCTCTAAAGTGTCATCCACCAATTGCTGCATGCAGCCGACCTCGCGCTCCAGACGCTGACGCAATAGCTCAGCCTCAAGGCCACTTTCACAGGCCACGCGCAAACGGCTCAAGGGGGTGCGCAACTCATGGGACAGATCACACAGCAATTGGCGCTGCACGTTCAGCATGCCCTGCAAACGTTCCGCCATGTGATCGAAAGCGCGACCCAGTTCGCCCAGCTCGGCGCGACGTGCGCTGATTTGGCTGGCCGTGCGCACGCTCAGTTGCTCATCACGCAAGGCATTGGCTTGTTCGCGCAGGTGCTGCAGTGGGGTGATCAGCAGACGATAGAGCACTGCACAGAGCAGCAATGCCAGCGCACAAGGTAGCAGGCCATGCACCAGCAACTGGGCGTGCCAGGTAAAACCCTCAGGCATAAAGCGCGCGGGCAGTTGCATCGCCAATTGACCGCTGAGTGGTTCGAGTGGGAACGGCACAGCAATCACCGGCAAGCCTCTGCTGCGCTTGCTCATGGGCCAATCAAGATGGCGCATGGCGGTCAAGCGCTCGCTGTCTTGCAGAGTCAAAGCCTGCGTGCCCAGCGCGCGCAAATCACGCCCGATCACCGTTAGCCACACCGGCTCGCGTTCTTGCATGTGCTGTTGCCATTGCGCCACACCCTCGGCACCGCCAGTGCGCCAGGCGTGTTCGGCCTGCGCGGCATAATCACGCAACTGTTGTTGCGCCGCGCTACTGAGTAGGTAACCGCGAAACTCGATGCGCCCACCCCAAGACCAACTGAGCCAGATGATCAGCAGACAAAACGCCATGACCAGCAGTGCCAGCCGCCAATACAGTGAATGACGCCCCGGCACGCTCACTCCTCCTCACGGGTGAAGACATAGCCTTTGCCCCACACCGTTTCCAAGCGCCCGGCGCTGTAGCCCAATGCCTGCAATTTGCGCCGCAGGTGGCTGACATGCATGTCCAGGCTGCGGTCATGCCGTGAATAGGCGCGGCGCAACACCTGCTGGTAAAGGAATGCCTTGCTCATCAGGCCTTGCGGGTGCCGCATAAACAGCTCCAGCAGACGGAACTCGGTTTGCGTCAATTCTGCCCGTTGCCCTTGGAGCGACACATCCATGCGTGCCTCATCAAATTGCAGTTGCGGGTCCAGCCCAACCTGCTGCCACTCGCGCCGTTCATAGGCCACGCGGCGCAGCACAGCAGCCACGCGTACCTTCACTTCATCCATGCTGAAGGGCTTGGGCAAGTAATCGTCGGCCCCCTGACTGAACCCGGCAATCCGATTCTGCTCACCGCCTAAGGCCGACATCAGAATAACCGGTACTCCACGCCGCTCGCGTAAGCGCTGCAGTGCCTGCAAACCCGTGATGCCGGGCAGCAGAATATCGAGTAAGACCAGATCAAAATCACCCGTGGACGCCCGTTGTAGGCCTTCATTGCCGTCCTGACACAAGCAGACCTGATAGCCGACCGCACACAGTTGCTGTTGCACATGTCTGGCCAGCAACGGATCGTCTTCCACCACGAGTATTCGAGCACTGGGCACGCAAGCGCTGAGCACGATAAAGACGCCTTCTCAAATGAGAATAATTCTACCCACTATAGAAGCGACACTCACCTAAAGATTCTCGTCGATTGAGTCGCTACACTGCCGAACATTCACCCCAGGAGGCTTCGCGTGATAAAGGATCTAGGCATCAAAGGCCGCGTGCTTATGCTCACCCTGCTGCCCACCAGCTTGCTGGCGTTGGTATTGGGTGGTTATTTCACCTGGGTGCAACTCTCGGGCCTGCAGGGGCAGTTGGTGCAGCGCGGGCAGATGATTATCGAGCAACTCGCCCCGCTGGCAGCACCCGCGCTCAATAGCGGTGACCGTGATGTGCTGCAACGCATTGCCAATCAAGCCTTGGAGCACCCCGATGTTCGCGCCGTGAGCTTTCTGGCGAGCGAACGTAGCCCCTTGGCGCATGCCGGCCCCCGCATGCTCAATAGCCTGCCGAGCGTAAGCCAGTTGCAACCCGCACAGAGCAGCAACCCAGATGCCACGCGCTTTCTTTTGCCGGTGTACGAACAGCACCTGAGCCTCACCGGCCAGGCCAGCGAAAAACCCGGCAGCCAATTGCTCGGCTGGGTGGAGTTGGAACTGTCGCACCACAGCACCTTGCTCAGCGGTTATCGCAGCCTGCTGGCCAGCCTGCTGCTGATTGTCACCGGCTTGATGGTCACCGCTCTGCTGGCAGTGCGCATGAGCCGCACCATCAACGAGCCGTTGCGGCAAATCAAACACAGCGTGGCTCAGCTTAAAGACGGCCATCTGCAAACCCGCCTGCCGCCGCTGGGCAGCCATGAATTGGACGAACTGGCCTCGGGCATCAACCGCATGGCCGAGTCTCTGCAAAATGCCCAGGAAGAGCTGCAACACAGCGTGGATCAGGCCACCGAAGACGTGCGGCAAAACCTGGAAACCATCGAAATCCAGAACATTGAACTGGACCTGGCGCGCAAAGAAGCCCTGGAAGCCAGCCGCATCAAATCAGAATTTCTCGCCAACATGAGCCACGAAATCCGCACCCCGCTCAATGGCATTCTCGGCTTTACCAAGCTGCTGCAAAAAAGCGAACTCACCCCACGTCAACAAGATTACTTGGGCACCATCGAAAAATCCGCCGACAGCCTGCTGGCGATCATCAACGAGATTCTCGACTTCTCGAAAATTGAAGCCGGCAAGCTGGTGCTGGAAAACATTCCGTTCAACCTGCGCGATGTGCTGCAAGACACCCTGACCATCCTCGCCCCCGCCGCTCATGTTAAACAGTTGGAGTTGCTCAGCCTGGTTTACCACGACACGCCGCTGTCGCTGATTGGCGACCCGCTGCACCTAAAACAGGTGCTGACCAATCTGGTGAGCAACGCGATCAAATTCACCCGCGCCGGCACCATTGTCATCCGCGCCATGCTTGAAGATGAAAGCGCCGACCATGCGCAGTTGCGCATCAGCGTGCAGGACACTGGCATCGGCCTGTCCGATGAGGATTTGCGCGAGCTGTTCCAGGCGTTTAGCCAGGCTGACAATTCACTCAGTCGTCAGGCTGGCGGCACAGGCCTGGGACTGGTGATATCCAAACGCCTGATCGAACAGATGGGCGGTGAAATTGGCGTCGACAGCACCCCCGAGCAGGGCTCGGAATTCTGGATCACCCTCAACCTGCCTAAAGCCCGCGACGACGCCGAAGACCTGCCGCGTCCGCCGCTGCTTGGCCGCCGTGTGGCGGCCCTGGAACACCACGATTTGGCCCGCCAAGCCCTGCAACACCAGCTTGAAGACTGCGGCCTGATCGTCAGCAGTTTCGAAAACCTCGACAGCCTGCTCAATGCCGTCACCGACGCCCGGCATAGCGCCCAACCAATTGAACTGGCGGTGCTCGGCGTGAGCACACAAACCCTGCCGCCCGAGCGCTTGGAAGTATACCTGCGCGACCTCGAACACCTAGGCTGCAAACCGCTGCTGCTATGCCCCACCACCGAGCATGCGCTCTACCAAACACTGCTGCCGGACGCCTACAGCCAACTGCAGGCCAAACCCCCTTGCACGCGTAAGCTGCAACGCGGCCTGGCCGAGCTGCTCAGCCCGCTGCACAGCCCAACCGAAGTCACCCACCAGCCGCCTAGCCGCCCGCCGGTCATCCTCTGCGTAGACGACAACCCGGCCAACCTGTTGCTGGTGCAAACCCTGCTTGAAGACATGGGCGCGCAAGTGACGGTGGCCAGCAGCGGCTTTGAAGCCGTGGAAAAAGCGGCCAAACACCTCTACGACCTGATCTTTATGGACGTGCAAATGCCGGGCATGGACGGTCGCCAAGCAACCCAAGCAATACGCCAGCACGAAAACACCCAAGAGCAAAACCCGGTGCCGATTGTCGCCCTCACGGCCCACGCCTTGGCCAACGAGAAACGCGCGTTGCTGCAAAGCGGCCTGGACGATTACCTGACCAAGCCCATCAGCGAACGCCAGTTGGCCCAGGTGGTGCTGAAATGGACCGGCCTGGCGTTGCGCAATCAGCCAAGCGAACACAGCCTCAGCAGCAGCGCAAAACCCATCGTCAGCGTACTGGATAACGAAGAAGGCCTGCGTCTGGCCGCCGGTAACGCCGATATCGCCGCCGACATGTTGAACATGCTCTTGGCCGGCCTGCCCGGCGACCGTCAGGCCATTCGCCAGGCCCGCGAAAGCGCTGAGCGCAACAGCCTGATCGAACGCGTGCATCGCCTGCACGGTGCCACCCGCTACTGCGGCGTACCGCAACTGCGCGCCGCCTGCCAACGCAGCGAAACCCTACTCAAACAGAACGACCCAGCCGCCCAACAGGCTCTGGACGAACTGGATGCGGCCATTGAGCGACTGGCCGACTATGCGCTGACCAGCGCCTAAAAATTCAGAGGATGCCCATGCGCGTTGTTCTATTCAGCAGCAAACCCTACGACCAGCAAAGCTTTGCCGCCGCTGCGCTGCCGATTGATTGGCAACTGGATTTTCAGGACGCTCACCTGCGCGCAGATACCGCCGGCCTGGCGGCGGGCTACCAGGTGGTGTGCGCCTTTATCAACGACGACCTCAGCGCAACGGTTCTGCAACAGTTGGCCGCTGGCGGTACGCGGCTGATTGCCCTGCGCTCGGCCGGCTACAACCACGTTGACCTGCACGCCGCACAGCGCCTTGGCCTGACGGTGGTGCGAGTGCCCGCCTACTCACCGCACGCGGTGGCCGAGCATGCGCTGGCCCTGATCATGACCCTCAACCGCCGCACGCACCGTGCCTTCAACCGCACCCGCGAGGGGGATTTCAGCCTACGCGGACTCACCGGTTTTGATCTGCACGGCAAAACTGTCGGCATTATCGGCGCGGGGCAAATCGGCCTGACCTTTGCGCGCATCATGGCCGGTTTTGGCTGCCACCTGCTAATCAATGACCCTTTGCCAGTGACAGAGTTAAATCAGCTGGGTGCGCAGCAGGTGAGTCTGGATGAGGTGCTGCAGCGCAGCGACATCATCAGCCTGCATTGCCCACTGAATGCTGCCACCCACCATTTGATCAACGCCGCGCGCCTGCAGCAGATGAAACGTGGCGTCATGCTGATCAACACCGGACGCGGCGCACTGATCGACACCCCGGCCCTGATTGGCGCACTGAAAAGCGGCCAACTGGGCTACTTGGGCCTGGATGTGTATGAAGAAGAAGCCGACCTGTTCTTCGAGGATTGCTCAGAGCAACCGCTGCAGGATGACGTGCTGGCGCGCTTGCTAAGCTTCCCCAACGTGCTGATCACCGCGCACCAAGCTTTTCTCACCTACGAAGCCCTCGCGGCCATTGCCAACACCACCCGTGACAACATAACCGCCTGGCTGGCCGGTAAACCCATCAATCAGCTGCTTCCGAGCGCGTGATAGCATTTGCATCTATTTGGAGGATTCATGGCTGAACACGACTTTCGCTACAACCTGCTCAACCCCGAGCACACCCTGATTGAATGCCGCGCATTGGCACCGGGCCGTTATCAGGTCACCGGCAACGGCGGCTCGATCCAAAGCGGAGACACCTTGCTGGTAACACTGAAAGGCAGCCGCGAGCTGTCCATGCGCCTGCAGGCCGACAAAGTCCGCCACCTGATCAACCCGCGTGGCCAGTGGGTAGCTGTGGCCACCGGGCCGGCCTTCAAGGAATTGGCGATTTTCAACTGGCAGGCCAACTGTGACAGCTGCAATGCGCAACTGAATTTCGAGTTTGCCGTTGACGCCAGCCTTGGCAAAAAAGCCCAGGCACCCGCTGCCGAGGCGCGCATCAAAGAACTCGGTTGGCAGTCAAAAAATGCCAAGCACCTGTGCCCCGCGTGCATCAACAAGGAGGCGACATGAAACGCATACTGACGATCAGCCTGCTCGCTGCAGGCTTGGTGGGTTGCGCCACACCTGTAGCGCAACTGGAAACAGAACACACCTACCGGGTGGAATGGATTGGCGAGCGCCCGCTGATCGACCGCAGCAACCTGACCATCATTTTCGGTCAAGACGGCCGCGCTTACGGTAATGCCGGCTGCAACCACTGGTTCGCCGATTACACGCTGGACGGACAAACACTGACCTTCAACACACCCGGCAGTACGCGCAAACTCTGTGCGCCAGCGCTGATGGAGCAAGAACAACGCTTCCTCAACAGCCTCAGCCAAGTCCAGCGCTGGGATTTCTCCGCCATCGAGCAACTGCGCCTGTGGCCGGCCGAAGGCAAACCGCTGCGCCTGTGGCACGAAACGCCGTAACGTCCACGTCATCACCGAACGCCCATAAAAAAATCCGCTGCCAGTGTCCTGACAGCGGATTTTTTATTGGGCTGGCCTGCGGGAGACAAACTCGGTTAGCCCGTGTTGTGCCTCCTCAGGCGCTGCAGCGCGCTATTAATCTTCGCGATAACGACGCAGCTTCAGGGGCTTGCCACCCACACGGGTGTCTTTCAGTTTGCCCAACAGGCGCTCCAGACCTTCTTCTGGCAGCTCAACCAGGCTGAAGCTCTCGCGCACCTGGATGCGACCGATATCTTCACGGACCAGGCCGCCTTCATTAAGGATGGCACCGAGCAGGTTCTTCGCGGCGATACCGTCGCGCGCACCAAGGGCGGTGCGGCAACGCGCTTTGCCTTCACTCAACGGTACTGGGGCACGACGCTCACGGCCGCCTTCGCGCTCAGGACGATCACCGCCACGGTCACTGCGCTCGCTGCGTTCACGCGGAGCGCTGCTGCCGGCATCCGGCACCAACGGCTGATCACGCTGGACTTCAGCCAGGGTCAGGGCTTGGCCATTGGTGGCCTTGCGCAGCAGGGCTGCGGCCAGGGCACGTGGGCTGCAACCGATGCCGGCCGTCAGGCGATCAAGCAGATCACCGTGGCTGGCCTCAGCATCAGCCACCAGGGGTGCCAGGCTGTTGGTCAATTTCTTGATGCGTGCGTCCAGTACTTGCTGGGCGTCCGGCAGCTTCACTTCACCTACTTTCTGCCCGGTTACACGCTCAATCACCTGCAGCATGCGACGCTCACGCGGCGTTACCAGCAGCAGAGCGCGACCGGTACGGCCAGCGCGACCGGTACGGCCGATACGGTGAACGTAGGATTCCGGATCGTAAGGCATGTCCACGTTCATCACGTGGGTGATGCGAGGTACATCGAGGCCGCGAGCGGCAACGTCGGTGGCGATGACGATGTCCAGACGGCCATCTTTCAGCGAGTCGATCACGCGCTCACGCTGGTTCTGCGCGATGTCGCCGTTAAGTGCAGCAGCCTTGTAGCCCTTGGCTTCCAGCGCGGCGGCCAGGTCCAGAGTGGCTTGCTTGGTACGCACGAAACCGATCAGCGCGTCGAACTCTTCAACTTCCAGCAGACGCAGGACGGCGGCGTGCTTCTGGTCGGCGTGAACCATCAGATGCACCTGCTCAATAGCAGTTACGGTCTGGGTTTTGGTTTCGATCTTGACGTGCTTAGGATCACGCAGGTGTTTTTCCGCGATGGCACGGATGGAGTGCGGCAGCGTGGCGGAGAACAGCACGCTCTGACGGCTTTCCGGCATGGCCTTGAAGATCACTTCGAGGTCATCCATAAAGCCCAGCTTGAGCATTTCGTCCGCTTCGTCGAGAACCAGATGCTGAATGGTCGACAGCACTTTCTCGTCGCGACGCAGGTGGTCAACCAGACGACCTGGCGTGGCCACAACAATCTGTGCGCCATTGCGGATGGCCTTGAGCTGCGGGCCCATCGGCGCACCGCCATAAACAGCGATAACACTGACACCCGGCATTTGCTTGGCGTAGGTTTCAAACGCGGTGGCAACCTGCAACGCCAGTTCACGCGTCGGCGCCAGGATCAGCGCTTGTGGCTGACGCTTGGCCGGGTCGATACGGCTGAGGATTGGCAGGGCGAAGGCAGCGGTTTTACCGGTACCGGTCTGCGCCTGGCCGATCATGTCGTGGCCGGCGAGAATTACTGGAATCGCTTGAATCTGAATAGCCGAAGGCTCTTCATAGCCAGTGGCAATTACAGCAGCGAGAACATTGGGGTGTAGATCGAGAGCGGCGAAGCCGCCGATTTCCTGGGTCATGGGTCTGCCTCTAGTGCATCCGCAAAGACCCATATTCCAAAGCTACGCATGCCGTGTAAGACCCGAGAGTCACCCTGGCAGCCATGTCGGCGGGGATTTGCGAAAACGTGTGATAAATGAATCGTCAAGGATAGTCCGCAAAAGGGACTAACTGCCAAAGTTAACCTTCGGGCGAGCTGTACTACCTGAACGTGGCCAAGAATTGACCGGCGCGGACTATACCGGAAAACCTGGCTGATGTGCCGGCTTTTCCACAAATAGATCATAAATAGCGCGTATACCTCGCCATACAGTCATCCTCTGATAGCCTGCTCAACGCGCGTCACAGCCCACCCCAAGGAGTCAGCCCCATGAGCCAAAGCAGTAACGGCCGCGTCAGCCGTGAAAAACGCGGTGCCATCATGTTGATCGGCCTCGACCGCGCGAATAAGCGCAACGCCTTCGACATGCCCATGCTGGATGACATGTGCCTGGCTTATGGCGAGTTCGAACGTGACGATGAGGCGCGGGTGGCGTTGGTGTTTGCCCACGGCGAGCACTTCACCGCCGGGTTGGACCTGGCCAATGTGGCGGCCCAGTTTGCCGCAGGCTGGAAAATCCCCGAAACAGGCTTCGATCCCTGGGGCGTGTTTGGCGGGCCGCGTGTTAGCAAGCCAGTGATCGTCGCCGCGCAAGGCTACTGCTACACCATCGGCATCGAACTGATGCTGGCCTCGGACATCAACCTGTGCTCCAGCAACACCCGCTTTGCGCAGATGGAAGTGCAGCGCGGCATCTTCCCCTTTGGCGGCGCGACCCTGCGTATGCATCAGACGGCAGGTTGGGGCAACGCCATGCGCTGGCTGCTGACTGGCGATGAGTTTGACGCCCATGAAGCCTACCGCCTGGGGCTGGTGCAGGAAGTGGTGGCCAGCGAAGAACTACTGCCCAAGGCGCTCTGGCTGGCCGAGCGCATTGCCGCGCAAGCCCCGCTTGGCGTGCAAGCCACCCTGGCCTCTGCCCGCCAAGCGGTGGTGGAAGGTCCAAACGCGGCTGCCGCCAGCTTGCACAAAACCGTCACACGGCTGATGGCCAGTGAAGATGCGCAAGAAGGTGTAAGGGCCATGCTCGAACGCAGGCCGGGTGACTTCAAAGGTCGATAAGCCCGCTCGCTCTACGCCACACCGGCACAGCCTGTTGGCGTAGAGCGCAGCTAAATCGAGCAAACGGGCGCACGGGGTTTCTCGCCCCGCGCCATAAGAAAACCGCCGACGGGCTCAGGTCGCCGCACGCAGCACGTTAATCAACGACTCCAGCGAGTAGCCGAACTGCGCTGCCAGCAGCGCGTTACGGCGGCGCAACTCCTCAAAATCGATGTCCTGATCCAAGCCAGCCGGAATCAACAACACCACGTTGCCCTCCTTCACCGGGCATTCCCAGTAATGCCGATGGTAAAGACCACGCAGCAGTGGCGCGCCGAGTGGCTTGCCGTCATTGCCTGCCCACTGGTTGATAATCAACCAACCACCGGGATTGAGTTGCTTCTGGCAATCTTCCAGAAAGCGCCAGGCCAGATGCCCGGTCGCCGGACCGTGATCGGTATACAGGTCTACAAACAGCAGGTCGGTTTTTTCCGCGCTTTCCAGCAGCTCCAGCGCATCGCCAATGCGGATGGTCAGGCGCGGATCATCGGTCAGTCCCATGTATTCCATGGCCAGGCGCGGCACCTCAGGGCGCAGTTCGATCACTTCCACATCGTCCAGCGGCAGAAACTTCAGGCAGGCCTGCGTCAAGTTGCCGGCCCCCAGCCCAAGAAACAACGCGCTCTCCGGGTGTTCATGGCACAGCGCACCGAGCAGCATGGCGCGGGTGTAGTCATACTCCAGCCAGCTGGGGTCGGGCATGTACACGCAGCTCTGCTCGATGGCCTCGCCGAACTCAAGAAACCGGTAGGCACCCATCTCGACCACCTGAATCACGCCAAAAGCGTCATGCACTTCGGCGATCAAAAGTGGATCAGGCATCTGACCGACCGGAGGTAAACCTGGCATCCCGCGCACTCCACCGTGACATCTGCGACCATTTCG
The DNA here is from genome assembly GCA_945874835.1 of Pseudomonas synxantha. GTDB lineage: Bacteria > Pseudomonadota > Gammaproteobacteria > Pseudomonadales > Pseudomonadaceae > Aquipseudomonas > Aquipseudomonas synxantha_B. The sequence continues at coordinate 15,904 of CAMCJM010000005.1, forward strand.
GCCACATGAAAGGCGCTAATTGTCATTGAGCCAACGCCCCCCGGTCACGCAATAATTTGCCTTATCAAGCCACCTGCCCTGCGCGGATGGCTAAAACAATAAAAACAACGATCGAGGTTTGCCATGTACGCCATCATCGGTGCCGGCCCCATGGGCCTGTGCACAGCCCGCCAACTGCACAAACACGGCATCGCCTTCGTCGGCTTTGAACAACACGACAATGTCGGCGGGTTGTGGGACATCGATAACCCGCACAGCACCGTTTACGACTCAGCCCACCTGATTTCGTCCAAAGGCACCACCGAATTCCGCGAATTCCCGATGCGTGCGCAGGTGGCCACCTACCCTCACCACAGCGAGATGCGCCGCTACTTTCGCGACTATGCCGAGCATTTCGGGCTGTATGCGCACTACCAGTTCAGCACCCGTGTACTGGAGGTGCAGCGCCTGGAAAAAGGCTGGCGACTGATCAGCGAACACCATGGCGAGCAGCGCGAGTGGCTGTTCGACGGCGTGCTGATCGCCAATGGCACTCTGCACACACCGCATCAGCCGGCCCTGCCCGGCGTGTTCAGCGGCGAGTTGATGCATTCCAGCGCTTACCGCTCGCCCGCCGTGTTCGACGGCAAGCGCGTGCTGGTGATCGGCTGTGGCAACTCGGCTTGCGACATCACGGTGGACGCGGTGCACCGCGCCGCCTCGGTCGATCTGTCGGTGCGCCGCGGCTATTACTTCCTGCCCAAATTCACCCTCGGCCGGCCCACGGATACCCTCGGCGGCGCGATCAAACTGCCGCGCCCGCTCAAGCAATGGCTCGACGGCCTGCTGGTGCGCGCCCTGGTCGGCAAACCCTCGCAATACGGCCTGCCAGACCCGGACTACAAACTCTATGAATCGCACCCGGTGATGAACTCCCTGGTGCTGCACCACCTCGGTCATGGCGATATCAAGGCACGCCGCGATGTGGCTCAGGTTGACGGGCGGTCTGTGACCTTCACCGACGGCGAGCAGGCTGAGTACGACCTGATTTTGCAGGGCACCGGCTACAGCCTGAATTACCCCTTTATCAGCCGCGAACACCTCAACTGGCCCGCCCAAGCCGGTGCACCGCAGCTGTCCCTGAATGTCTTTCACCCGGACTACGATGATCTTTTTGTGCTCGGCATGGTCGAGGCCTCGGGCCTGGGCTGGCAGGGTCGTGATGAACAGGCGGAACTGGTGGCGCTGTACATCAACAATCTGCAAGCCAGCAGCCAGGCGGGCAAAGACTTTCAAGCGATAAAACGCGCACAGGCCAACCAGCGTCTGGATGGCGGTTATCGCTACCTGAAACTGCAGCGCATGGCCTACTACGTGCACAAAGACAGCTATCGTCAGCGTATTGCCCAGCACAGCAACACCCTGCGCCCCTTCGCCCAAGGACAACGCTGATGGAACCGCTGAACCTGCAGTTCGACCCCAGCAGCCTGGTGCTGATCAACATCATCGTCGCGGTGATGATGTTTGGCGTGTCGCTGAAGTTGCGCGCCGACGACTTCAAACGCATCGCCCGCGGACCACGCGCCCCGCTAATCGGCTTGTTCGCGCAATTTATCCTGCTGCCCGCGCTGACCTGCCTGGCGTGCTGGGCGCTGCGCATTGAGCCGATGCTGGCCCTAGGCCTGATGCTGATCGCCGCCTGCCCCGGCGGCAGCTTCTCCAACATCATGACGTGGATGGCGCGCGGCAACGTCGCCGTATCGGTCAGCATGACCGCAGTTTCCAGCCTGGCCGCCAGCGTACTCACGCCGCTGAACTTCGGCTTTTACGCCTGGCTTAACCCACTCACCCGCCCGCTGCTGACGCAGATCGCCATGGACCCGCTGAGCCTTTTGTTGCTGGTGCTGCTGGTGCTCGGCCTGCCGCTGGTGGCCGGCATGTGGATCGGTCGGCGCTTTCCCGGTTTGTCACTGAAGGTGGAAAAACCGCTGCGCATTTTTGCCCTGCTGGTGATGCTGGCCTTTGTCACGCTGGCCTTCAGCCGCAACTTCGCGCAATTCATCAGCCACTTCCATCTGTTCTTCTGGCTGGTGGTGGCACACAACGCCCTCGCCCTTTCAGTGGGCTACGGCTGTGCGCGGCTGTCCGGGCTGCCAGCAGCGGATCGGCGGGCCATCACCCTGGAGGTGGGCATTCAAAATTCCGCCCTGGGCCTGGTGATCATCTTCACCTTCTTCCCCGAGGCCAGCGGCATGTTGCTGATTGCCGCGTTCTGGGGCTGCTGGCATTTGGTCAGTGGTATGACGCTGGCGTTTATCTGGTCACGCCGGCCGCCCACACCCCTGCCACATCCGGCACCAGCCCTGGCCCATACGGGAGAACGCTAATGCACACCGCCTTGATCACCGGCGCCGCCAGCGGCCTCGGCTGGGCGCTGGCGCGCGCCTATCACACCGCGGGCTATGCCCTGCTGCTGACCGACATCAATGCTGACGGCCTGGCCGAGCGCGTTCGCGAGTTGGGGACTGAGCGCGTGCTGGGCTTGCCTGGCGACATCACCGAGCCAACCCTGCACCAGCAATTGCTGAACGCCTGCCGCGAGCGTTTCGGCCGGCTTGATGTGCTGATCAACAACGCGGGCATCACCCATCGCTCACCCACAATGCAAACCGCCGCCGCCGTGTTTCGCAGCGTCATGGCCGTGGATTATCACGCGCCGGTGGAACTGACCCTTAGCGCCCTGCCCCTGCTGCAACAGAGCCGCGGGCAGATCATCGCTCTGTCGCTGGGCGCTCTGCTGCTGCCGATGGAACAACTGCTGCCGGTGCTGTTGCCGCTGAATATCTGCATGACCGGCTACCTGGTCTGGCGGCACCGACTGATGATCGACCGCCACCTGCTGCTGAGCATGATCCTGCCCGGCATGCTGCTCGGTACGCTGATCGGTTATGCCCTGCTGCCCTTCCTCGACGCCGCCCTCGCCAAACGCCTGTTTGGCGCACTGGTGCTGTGGTTTGCCGCCCGCGAGCTGTGGCGGTTGCGCCACGCAACCGTGCAACCCGCGCGCCCCCTGTGGCTCAGCCGCCTGCTCAGTGTCTGTGCGGGTGTCAGCCACGGTTTGTTTGCTTCCGGCGGGCCGCTGCTGGTGTTCGCCCTGGCCGGCACCGCACTGGACAAAGCACGCCTGCGCGCCACGTTGGTGACGGTGTGGTTCACCCTCAACAGCCTGCTCACGCTGGCCTTTTTGCTCGACGGTCGCCTGCTCCCCGCACTGCCTCAGGTCGCCAGTTATGCGCCGTTGCTGCTGATCGGCGTGTGGCTGGGCGAGCGCCTGCATCGACGCTTTAACGAACAGCATTTTCGCATTGCCATCTACCTGTTGCTGCTGATCACCGGCAGCCTGCTACTCGCGCCCTGGAGCCTGCGATGAACTTCGACGTGATTATTAAAAACGGCCTGTACTTCGACGGCAGCCACCAGCCGGGCCAGGTGCGGCACGTCGGTATCAAGGATGGACGCATTGATGTGCTGAGCCTAAGCCCGCTGGATGAAAACGGCTGCCCCGATATGCTGGATGCCACCGGCAAATGGGTGACACCGGGCTTTCTGGAAATCCACTCGCACTACGACGCCGAAGTGATCGCCGCGCCCGCCTTGAAAGAATCTGTGCGCCACGGCGTCACCAGCGTGACCATCGGTTCCTGCTCGATCAGCATGGTACTGGCCGATGCCGAGGACTGCTCGGACCTGTTCACCCGCGTCGAAGCCGTGCCGCGTGAATACGTGCTGCCAATCCTGCAGCAGAAGAAAACCTGGCGCGATGCGGCTGGCTACCGCGCCTTTTACGACCAGCATCCGCTGGGGCCGAACGTCAGCTCCTTCCTCGGCCACTCGGAACTGCGCGTGGCGGTGATGGGCCTGAGGCGGGCGACGAGTAAGGTCAAACCTACCGAAGCCGAATTGCAGCGCATGGAACAGCTGCTGGAAGAGGCGCTGGACGCCGGCTGCATCGGTTTGTCGGTGATGACCACCAAACTCGACAAGATGGACGGCGACCGCGCCTGGTCCAGTCCGCTGCCCTCAACCTTTGCCAACTGGCATGAGTTCTCCCGCCTGTTTGCCGTATTGCGTAGACGTGGCGCGGTGCTGCAGGGCGCGCCGGATGCGGTGACCAAGGTCAATGTGTTTGCCTTCCTCTATCAAGCCCACGGCTGGTTCAGAAAACCGCTGAAGTGCTCGATGCTCACCGCGCTGGACTTGAAATCCCAGCCACTGCTGCACCGCTTCACCCGCCTCTCCGGCTGGCTGGCCAACCGCGTGTTGCGCGGTCATTTCCGCTGGCAAACCCTACCGGCGCCCTTCACCCTGCGCCTGGAAGGGCTGAATGTGAACGCCTTTGAGGAGTTCGGTGCGGGCGAAATCCTGCGCAACATCAAAGACCCGGACGAGCTGTACGCCAAGGTGCTAGAGCCGGAGTTCCGTACACTATTCAAAAAGCAGGTCAAAGCCATCCTCACCAAAGGCCTGTGGCACCGCGATTTCTCCGACTGCTGGGTGACCGAGTGCCCGGACGCCAGCATGGTCGGCCAGAACTTCAAGCAATTGGGCGCTGCACGCGGCCTCGACCCGGTGGATGCCTACTTTGAAATCGCCTGCCAATACCGCGAGGCGCTGAAGTGGACCACCTGCTACGGCAACGAGCGCGAGGCGGTGATGCACGCACTGCTGGCCAGCCCCTGGACGCAACCAGGCTTTGCCGACTCTGGCGCGCACCTGCGCTCGATTGCCCAATACAACTTTCCGCTGCGCTTTCTCAAATACGTGCGCGACGCTGAACTGGCCGGCACGCCCTTTATGACCGTGGGCCACGCTATCCATCGGTTGAGCGGTGAGCTGGCGGACTTTATCGGCGTGGACGCGGGCTATATCCGCGTGGGCGACCGGGCCGATCTGGTGATCGTCAACCCGGCCGGTCTGACCGATGAACTGGACGCCATCCATGAAGCGCCGATGGAGGTTATCGGCCTGGTGCGGGTGGTTAAACGCAATAATGAGGCTGTGGACGCGACCCTGATCAACGGACGTATCGCCTACCGCCGAGGTCATGAATTCGCCGACGCGTTAGGTCAGCAGACCGGTTTTGGTCGATTTTTGCCGGGCCGTGATGTCACCCCACGCAGGCTTTGATGCGTTTCAGGCCGGGACTGCCCATTGATGAGCAGTCCCTCAGTCTGAACGGGCCACTATTACAGAACCGCCAGGCCGCGCGCCAGATCGGCCTTGAGGTCGGCCAGGTCTTCCAGGCCCACGGCAACGCGAATCAGGTTGTCGCGAATACCGGCATTGGCACGCTCGGCTGGGGTCAGACGACCATGCGAAGTGGTCGCCGGATGCGCGATGGTGGTTTTCGTATCACCCAGGTTGGTGGTGATGGAAATCACCCGTGTGGCATCGATAAAACGCCAAGCGGCTTCTTTACCGCCCGCCACCTCAAAACTCACCACAGCACCGAAGGCGCTTTGCTGACGCTTGGCCAGTTCATGCTGCGGGTGGCTGGGTAAGCCGGCGTAATACACGTGCTCAATGCCGGGCTGCTGCTCCAGCCACTGCGCCAAGTGCAGTGCACTGGCGCAATGCGCCTGCATGCGGATGCGCAGGGTTTCCAGACCTTTGAGGAAGATCCAGGCATTGAATGGGCTGAGCGTCGGCCCGGCGGTACGCAGAAAACCCACCACATCGGCCATCAACTTGGCCGAGCCGACCACCACGCCACCCATACTGCGACCCTGGCCGTCGATGTACTTGGTCGCCGAATGCATCACCACATCGGCACCGAGCTTGAGCGGCTGCTGCAAGGCAGGGGTGCAGAAACAGTTGTCCACCGCCAGCAACGCGCCGTTGCGGTGGGCGATGTCGGCCAGCGCCGCAATGTCCACCAATTCAGCCAGCGGGTTGGACGGCGACTCGACAAACAGCAGCTTGGTGTTGGGCTTGAACGCCGCCGCCCAGCCATCGAGATCCGCCAACGGCACGTAGTCGACCTGCACGCCAAAGCGCTTGAGGTACTTCTCGAACAGGCTGATGGTCGAGCCAAACACACTGCGCGACACCAGCACATGGTCACCCGCGCTACACAGGCTCATGACAATGGCCAGAATCGCCGACATGCCAGACGAGGTCGCCACGGCCTGCTCGGCCCCTTCCAGCGCGGCGATGCGCTCTTCAAAGGCACGTACGGTCGGGTTGGTGTAGCGCGAGTAGACATTGCCCGGCACTTCGCCAGCAAAGCGTGCAGCCGCATCGGCCGCCGAACGGAACACGTAGCTAGACGTCGGGTAAATCGCCTCACTGTGCTCGCCCTCGGGGGAGCGATGCTGGCCGGCACGCACCGCCAAGGTGTCGAAGCCGACGCCTTCAAGATCGCTGTCTAGGCGTCCCGCTTGCCATTCTTGACTCATACCTACCTCTTCACAGCAAAAGCCCGGATAGACTCCGGGCTAAAGATTGCAAACGGGCCCACGTACATCCGGGCCGAACGCCAAGGGCTGATGGCTTAGTTGTTGTACAGGTCGATAATCGCGCTAACGGCCTGCGACTTGACCTTCGAAACATCGTTGCGCGCCTGCTCAATCTTGTTCAGATAAGCCTCGTCGATATCGCCAGTCACGTACTTGCCGTCGAATACCGCGCAGTCGAAATTGTCGATCTTGATCTTCTTGCTGCCACTGACGGCCTCGATCAGGTCTGGCAGATCCTGATAGATCAGCCAGTCAGCACCGATCAGTTCGCAAACTTCTTCAGTGGTGCGGCCGTGCGCAATCAACTCGTGGGCGCTGGGCATGTCGATGCCGTAAACGTTCGGGTAACGCACCGCTGGCGCTGCCGAGCAGAAGTACACGTTCTTCGCCCCAGCTTCGCGGGCCATCTGGATGATCTGCTTACAGGTGGTGCCGCGCACGATGGAGTCATCGACCAGCATCACGTTCTTGCCACGGAACTCCAGTTCGATGGCATTGAGCTTCTGGCGCACGGATTTTTTGCGTGCGGCCTGACCGGGCATGATGAAGGTGCGGCCGATGTAACGGTTTTTCACGAAGCCTTCGCGGAACTTCACACCCAAGTGGTTCGCCAACTCCAGCGCAGCGGTGCGGCTGGTATCCGGAATCGGGATAACCACGTCGATGTCATGCTGCGGACGCTCACGCAGAATCTTATCGGCCAGCTTCTCGCCCATGCGCAGACGCGCCTTGTACACCGAGATGCCGTCCATGATCGAATCAGGACGCGCCAGGTAGACGTGCTCAAAGATGCACGGTGCGTATTTCGGGTTCGCCGCGCACTGACGGGTGAACAGCTTGCCTTCCTCGGTGATGTAAACGGCTTCGCCCGGTGCTAGGTCACGGATCAAGGTAAAGCCAAGCACGTCGAGCGACACGCTTTCCGAGGCGATCATGTATTCCACACCTTCATCGGTGTGACGCTGACCGAAGACAATCGGGCGAATACCGTTGGGGTCGCGGAAACCGACAATGCCGTAGCCGGTGATCATCGCCACCACCGCGTAGCCACCCAGGCAGCGCTCGTGCACGTCGGTCACAGCGGCGAACACGTCTTCTTCGGTGGGCTGCAGTTTGCCGCGCTGCGCCAGCTCGTGCGCGAACACGTTAAGCAGTACTTCCGAGTCGGAATTGGTGTTGACGTGGCGCAGGTCAGATTCGTAAATCTCCTTGGCCAGTTGTTCAACATTGGTCAGGTTACCGTTGTGCGCCAGGGTGATGCCGTACGGCGAGTTGACGTAGAACGGCTGCGCTTCGGCCGAGCTGGAGCTGCCAGCCGTCGGGTAACGCACGTGGCCAATGCCCATGTGGCCGACCAGGCGCTGCATGTGGCGCTGCTGGAAGACATCACGCACCAGGCCGTTATCCTTGCGCAGGAACAGACGGCCATCGTGGCTGGTGACAATACCGGCAGCGTCCTGGCCGCGATGCTGAAGAACGGTAAGCGCGTCATACAGCGCCTGATTAACGTTCGATTTACCGACGATGCCGACAATGCCGCACATGTGACGCAACCCCTACTCAATGAAACACGAAAACTCTGAATGCACGCGCAACCGTTAAGGCTGCAGCAGCGCCTCTTTAAACGATAGCTCCACCGGCGCAGTTACACCGCTGGCCAGCCATTGACTGGACAAGCCTAGAATCAAATTCTTCGACCAGTCCGCCACCAGCAAAAAATGAGGTACGAGCGTTGATTGTTGCCACCAACTGTCCTGCTCAACCGGTGCCAGACTGATCAACCCCACCAGCACCACGACCAGCAAACCGCCGCGCGCAGCACCGAAAACCATTCCTAGGAAACGGTCTGTGCCGGACAAACCCGTGACCCGAATCAGCTCACTGATCAGATAATTGACCAGCGCACCCACCATGAGTGTCAGCACAAACAAAATGGCACAACCGGCGATAACCCGCGCCGAAGGCATGTCGATATAAGGGACCAGATGCTGTGACAGCGCACCGCCAAACATCCAGGCCACTACGCCTGCAATGATCCAGGTGAGAAGCGACAGGGCTTCCTTGACGAAGCCTCGGCTCAGACTGATCAAACTTGAAACAGCCACTATGGCGATAATCGCCCAATCAACCCAGGTGAATGCCACGATGCAGATTACCGATGGGAAAGGCGCGGCATTTTAGCAGAGCCCCCGCCAAGGGGTAAGCAAAGGATTTAACCCAAGAGGAATTGCTTGCCGCACAGGCCTAAGCGCCAATACGGCAAAGCAGGCGCTATAACTAATTAGTTTCAGGCTGAAAACGAACCACAAAGCCATTCAGTTTGTGCTGGCGATTGAGCTGGTCTCGCACGCGATTGGCCTCTGTTCGCTCGATTAAAGGCCCGACAAATACTCGATTCATGCCGTCAAAGGTACGGGTGTAAGCGTTGTAACCTTGGCTGCGCAGGGTTTTCTGCAAGGCTTGAGCACCCTCGCGACTGGACAGGCTGGCAAGTTGCACCGACCAGCTAATCGGCAAGCTATTAGCATCGAGTTTGTTCGCGGCAGGCGCCTCAACTACAGGCTTTGGCTCGGGAGGAGTAACAGCCGGGGCGACGGGCGTCGTTGCAGCAGCGGCAACAGGGGCTGAAACAGGGGCAGGATTAGGCAAGGGAGTATCGACCAGCAGCTCATCAACCAGCACCTGCGGCTCAGGCACGACAACCGGCTCCAACTCAACTACTGGCATGCTCGGCGCTGCAGGCATCTGCGGCGCATCGACCTGCACATGACGCAATTCATCTTCACGCGATAACAGCATGGGCAGGAAAATCACCGCCAGCGCCAACAACACCAACGCACCGACTATGCGCTGCTTTAGCCCACTATCCAGCAATGCCATCCTGCACGCCCCCATTGGCTTGACGGGCCAGCCAATCCAGGGCCTCGGCCACGCAAAAGAAAGATCCAAACAACAGCACTTCATCACCCGACGAAGCCTGCTCACATAGCGCCTCAATTGCTGCCGGCACATCCGCATGCACCGTCACATTCGCCCCCACGCCCTGCAAATACACCTGCAGTTCTGCACCCTCACGGCTGCGACCGGTAGGTAACGTGGTCACCGCCCAAAGGTGAATATCGCTCAACAATGGTGCGACAACACCGGCCAGGTCTTTGTCGGCCAACAACCCAAACACGGCCAAACGCTTACCTGCAGCGGGCCGACTGTTCAGGCGTTGCGACAGATACTCGGCCGCGTGGGGATTATGCCCAACATCCAGCAGCAGTGTGAGTGACTTACCCTGCCAATTGAACGCCCGGCGATCAAGGCGACCGGTTACACGCGTGCGCAGCAGCGCCTCACGGATAACTTCAGGCTGCCACGGCAGCTGCATAATCGCATAGACCTGCAAAGCCAACGCGGCGTTCTCCATGGGCAGATCCAGCAACGGTAACTGCTCCAGCGTTAACACTTCGCCGCGCTCGTTAAGCCCGTTCCAGGACCATGTTTGTTCGTCAACAATCAGGTTGAAGTCGCGTCCACGCAGGAAGAACGGCGTATCCAGTCGCGCCACCTGATCCAGCAGCGGCTGAGGCGGGTCAAGATCACCGCACAGGGCGGGTTTATCGGCGCGGAATATGCCGGCTTTTTCAAAAGAAACCGACTCGCGGCTATTTCCAAGCCAATCGGCATGATCAATACCAATGCTGGTGACCACGGCGATATCGGCGTCCAACAGATTCACCGCATCCAGCCGACCGCCCAGGCCAACCTCAAGCACTAAAGCATCCAGGTTGGCCTGTTGAAAGAGCCAAAAAGCAGCCAGCGTGCCCATCTCAAAGTACGTCAGCGAGATTGCACCCCGCGCCGCTTCAACCACCGCGAAAGCCTCGCAGAGCATGGCATCAGTGGCTTCAACCGCCTCGATCTGCACACGCTCGTTGTAACGCAGCAAATGCGGTGAACTGTAGACACCCACTTTAAGACCCTGTGCCTGCAGCAGAGACGCCACGAATGCACAGGTTGAACCCTTGCCGTTGGTACCGGTGACCGTGATGATCCGTGGAGCGATCTGGCCTAAATCCAGACGCTGCAAAACCTCACGCGAGCGCTCCAACCCCATATCAATGGCGCTGGGATGCAGTTGCTCCAGATAACTCAGCCAATCGGCAAGGGAACGCGCGGTCATGCAGCAGCCGGCTCAACCACGGGCGATGGCAGCCCCATCAATTGCGCCAACAGACGCGCCAGACCCGGACGCAACTCAGCTCGGTGAATGATCATGTCGATAGCGCCGTGCTCAAGCAGGAACTCACTGCGCTGGAAGCCTTCGGGTAGCTTCTCGCGCACGGTTTGCTCAATCACACGCGGGCCAGCGAAACCGATCAGCGCTTTGGGTTCGGCGACAATAATGTCGCCGAGCATCGCCAAACTGGCCGATACGCCGCCATACACCGGGTCGGTCAGAACGGAAATAAACGGAATACCTTCTTCACGCAGACGCGCGAGCACCGCTGAAGTCTTGGCCATCTGCATCAGCGAGATCAGCGCTTCCTGCATACGCGCACCACCGGAAGCGGAGAAACATACCAGCGGGCAGCGCTGCTCCAGCGCCGCGTTGGCGGCACGCACAAAGCGCTCGCCGACGATGGCCCCCATGGAGCCGCCCATAAATGAGAACTCAAAGGCACATGTGACCACAGGCATGCCTTCCAGCGTGCCACGGATAGCAACCAGGGCATCTTTCTCGCCCGTCTGTTTTTGCGCGCCAGCGAGGCGATCTTTGTACTTTTTGCTGTCGCGGAACTTCAGCCGATCAACCGGCTCAAGGTCGGCACCCAGCTCTTCACGGCCTTCGGCATCGAGGAAAATACCCAAGCGCGCGCGCGCATCGATGCGCATGTGGTGATTGCACTTGGGGCAAACATCCAAGGTCTTTTCCAGCTCAGGCTTGTACAACACGGCGTCGCACGACGGGCATTTGTGCCACAGGCCTTCAGGCACCGAACTCTTTTTGACCTCGGAACGCATGATCGATGGGATCAGTTTGTCTACCAACCAGTTGCTCATGCTCTTGACTCTCCAAAGCTGTTGACCGCGCTGGCGGCACTGAATGCGACCAAGCCTTTGCGGGAAAATTCATAAAAGCAGCGTTTTTAAGGGACCTGCACCTGAGCACTTTGCCAAACCCGGCGCACCCCCGACTGCCTGCAGCGTAGATACAACCTGCAACAGGGGTATGGACGGCACAGCCCGGCGCGCCGTCACATCACCGTGCGGCCTTAAACGCTGCGCACAGCATCCATAAAAGCGTGAATTTTTACCGCGTCTTTTATGCCCTTGGCTGACTCAACTCCACCGCTGACATCTACAGCAAAGGGGCGCACCTGCCTAATAGCCTGAGCCACATTGGCAGCGGTGAGGCCACCCGCCAAGATAACCGGCTTGCTCAATTGCGCCGGCACCAATGACCAGTCAAATGCTTCCCCAGTACCGCCGGGAATACCTGGCACAAAGGTATCGAGTAACACGCCACGCGAATTGGCATACAGCGCGACCTGCGCCGCGATATCATCACCCGGCTTGACCCGCAAGGCTTTAATGTAAGGGTGGCCATAGTGATCGCACTCATCCGGCGTTTCGTCACCATGAAACTGCAGCAGATCCAAGGGTACAGCGTCGAGAATTTCGCACAGCTCACAGCGACTGGCATCAACAAACAGCCCTACGCTGGTCACAAAGGGTGGCAGTGCCGCGATAATTGCTCTGGCCTGCTGCACAGACACCGCCCGCGGACTTTTTGCGTAAAACACCAAGCCAATCGCGTCCGCACCGGCTTCAGCTGCAGCCAGGGCATCCTCTACGCGGGTAATACCGCAAATTTTGCTGCGAACGACTGCCAACAGGACGACCTCATCAAATACCAACAGAGCCGGATGCTAGAGGCTGAAGACGTTTCGATGCAAGTCGCGCAGCCTTTAAAACCGGGGTTTAGCAACCGAACCTCAGGCTTTGGCTGCCACGTCAGGCAGTCCGGACAGAAAGTGCGGCCCAAGGTAACGCTTGGGCAGATCAAACTCGTCTGGATAATCCACCTGCACCAAGTACAAACCATAAGGATGCGCAGTTACGCCACCGGTACGCCGCACGCGGGTTTCCAGCACCTCTTGCGCCCATTCAATCGGACGCTCACCGGCACCGATGGTCATTAGCACACCGGCAAGATTGCGCACCATGTGATGCAAAAAGGCATTGGCGCGAATATCCAGCACGATAAAACGACCGTGCTGCAATAACTCCAGATGGTGCACCGTCTTGATCGGCGATTTGGCTTGGCATTGGCGGGCGCGGAACGCACTGAAGTCGTGAGTACCGATAAAGTACTGCGCCGCCTGGCGCATCCGCTCAATATCCAGCGGCCGGTGATTCCAGGTGACTTCTTCGGCCATGTGCGCAGGACGAATCTGATCGTTGTAAATCACATAGCGATAGCGCCGCGCTTGAGCGCAGAAACGTGCGTCAAAGTGAGCTGGCATCGACTTGGCCCAGGTCACGCTGATATCGCCGGGCAGGTTCATATTCGCGCCCATCACCCAGGCATGCATGGAGCGATCAACCGGGGTATTGAAATGCACGACCTGAGCGCTGGCATGCACCAAAGCATCGGTTCGTCCCGCGCAACTCAGGGTTACCGGAACGCCGCCTGCGACTTTGGCCAGAGCTTTTTCCAACGATTCCTGAACAGACGGCACGCCCGCACGCTGACGCTGAAAACCGCGATACCGTGAACCCTTGTACTCAACACCCAAGGCTATCTTGAAAACGCCAACGGCAGCCGAATCGGCTGCCGCTGTAGTGAGACCATCAGACATGTATCAAACCAGTTTAGCGATCAGCTCTCGCGCTTCCTGTTGCTGACCGTCGTTACCTTCGGTGATGACTTCATCGAGAATATCGCGGGCACCTTCTGTGTCCCCCATGTCGATGTAGGCGCGAGCCAGATCAAGCTTGGTGGCGGTTTCATCAGTACCCGACAGGAAATCGAAGTCATCGTCATTATCCAGCGCAGCAGAGGCAGCGGCCGGCATATCAAGATCCAACGGCTGATCCAGATCTTCAGTCAACAGATCCAACTCGGCAGTCACCTCATCCAGTTGCGCGGCAAAGCTATCGCTGGATGGCTGTGCTGGTGTTTCTTCACCCAGGGACAGATCAAAATCAGCTGACAGGTCAAAATCACCAACTGCCTCATCCGCAGGGAGATCAAAAGAAGCGTCTGCAATCGCAGGCGCAGCAGCCGGCTCATCATCCAAGCTCAGCAGGAAATCATCTTCAGCCGCCTCGGCAGGCTTGGCTGGCGCATCAAGTTCCAAGCTGAAGTCCGCCAGATCACCAGCCATGTCCAGGCTGTCGCCAGCGCTGTTGTCCAAGGCGAGATCGAAATCCAAGTCATCGACTTTTTGTTCAGCCTGCTCAATCGGCGAGCTGAAGTCGAGGTCGTCCAGAGACAGGTCATTGATATCAGCATCTGCGGGGGTACCAGCAACCGCTTGCAGGTCACGATCCAGTTCGGACTCAAGGTCGTCCAGGCTCAGATCAAATGCGTCATCCTGATCACCTGTGACGGCCTTTGGAGCAGGATCGTCGAGCGTGAAGTCATCCAGACTAAAGCTGTCGAAGTTATCTTCTGCAACCGCTGCGCCAGCAATGCCAGCGACTGCTGCGACGGCCATGGCGGGGTACTTGGCTTTGATCATATCGACTTCAGCAGCGCTGCCGCCGATTTCACGCAGCTCGCTGTCCTGACGAGCGTAACCATTGCGATCACCCATCTCGGCATGCACTTCCATCAATTTGAGACGCAGATCGCTGCGCTGAGGCTCTTCATTGATCGCGCTCTGCAAAAGCTCAGCAGCCTGAGGGAAACGCCCGTAAGCGATATAAATATCTGCCTCGCCAAGGGCATCACCGGTTTGCGCGGTAACACGCTCCTCGCTTTGCGCTGCGGCGGGCTGATCGCTCAGGTCATCGTTAAGCTCGGCAAAACTGTCTTCAGGCAAGTCCAGCGCATCGCCCAGATTCGATTCGCGATCTTCTGCGGCCAGACTTTCTTGCAGTTCAGCTTCTTTCATGGCATTGCGACGCGAAAGCATCATCAGCGCAACCAGCAGCGCCAGCAACGCACCGCCGCCTGCCGCACCCAGCAACATCGGGTTGGCCATCAGGTCATCAAGGACGCTGGTTTCAGGCTGTGGTTCAACTGCAGTGGGTACGGTTTCAACAACCGGAGCGACTGGAGCAACTGGAGCAGGCTCGGCAGCCACTACCGGCGCGGGTTCTTCTGCAGCCACAGCAGGCGTTTCAGGCTGTTCGGCGGGTTCTTCGCTGTAGTTGAAATCTGTTTCAGCCGGTTTTGCCGGTTCGACCGCTGGGGCAGCCGATTCGACCACTTCCACAGGCGCCTGCGTGGCGGCAGGTGCAACAGCAGGCTCAACGACCGGCTGAGTTTCAGGAGCGGCCGCAACGACTGCCGCTTTGCCTTGAGCGGCAAGATCGGCCTGCAGCTTGGCCATCTGATCGTCTTTAAGCTGGATCAGACGCTGCAGCTTGTCGAGCTGGCTCTGCAGGTCGGTCATGCGCCCTTTCAGCTCGTCGTTTTCACGACGACTGGAGTCCAGGCTCTCTTGCGTGACGGCCAGCTTATCGTTCAACGCTTTGCTGTCAGCAGCGCCTTTGTCACTACCCGCCGTGGCCTTACCGGCATCGGCAGCAACCAGCTTGAGGCTGTCCGCAGGCGTTACAGTAGCGGGAGCGGCGGCTGCGCTGGTGCGTTTGGTGGCATCCAACTGGCGGGCACCTGCGGCCACACTGCGACCTTCGCGCCAGGCAGCATTCTGCTCCGCCACTTGAGCCAGTGCTTCGCCCTGCGCACGGTTTCTGATCTGTTGTTCATCCGGCAGGCGCAAGACCTGGCCGTTTTTCAGGCGATTGATGTTGCCACCGATGAACGCGTCGGGGTTAAGGTCCTGAATCGCCAACATGGTTTGATGAACGCTGCCACCGGCACGCGCACGCAGGGCCATTTCCCAAAGCGTGTCATTGGCGGTGGTCTTGTACTCATTGCCTTGCAGGGCCGCAGCGGCTGCCGGTGCAGCGGGTGCAACCGGACGCGGCGTCGGGGCAGCTACTGCAGCAGGGCGTGGAGCGGGTGTAGGTGCGGGCGCTTGAATACGAGGCGCGGGCGCTGCAATAGGCAGCTGAGCCGATGCTGGGATAACGCTTTGCGGGGTGTAAAGCGGCGGGTCAAGCAATACTGTGTATTCACGCAATAAACGGCCATTAGGCCAGAGCACTTCCACCAGGAAATTCAGGTAGGGCTCACGCATGGGCTTGGTAGACGTAACCCGAATAACGCTTTTGCCATTGGGTTTGAGCACTGGGGTGAACTTGAGGTCAGTTAGAAAAAACTGACGTTCCACACCGGCTTTAGTGAACGCTTCGGGAGTTGCGAGAGAAGGAATAACCTCATTAGAAGCCAGGTCACGCACTTCCAGCAATTCGATTTCCGCGATCAGCGGCTGATTGAGCGCCGACTGTAGAGTCACCTCACCCAGCCCCAGCGCGTGCGCCATACCGGATGACAGCGCCGAAGCAGCTGCGATTGCCAGCACCAGTTTGCGAACCCGAACCATAGCGTTATCCCTTGTTTTATCTTTTTTTCTCGACCAGCGAGAGGATCTTGGAAATTGCCGCTTGCACCACCCGAAGGTGTAGCCCCATTCAGCAATCAACTCAGCCAGTATTGCCAAGCTCGAAAGATTCTTCAAATTTCTTGGTAAGTATCTTTTACAGATAGTGTTTTATCAACAACTCGGCCAATTGCACAGCATTCAGCGCCGCGCCTTTTCGCACATTATCAGACGCAATCCACAAATTGAGTTCGGCTGGGTCGGTTAACCCGGCACGAACCCGACCAACATAGATCACATCCTGGCCCACCGCATCGCCAACCGCTGTTGGAAAATCATCCATTTCCACCAACTCTAGAGCGGGGGCTGCGTCCAGCGCTGCATAAACCGCTTTAAGGTCGATGCTCGCCTCGGTTTGCAGTGAAACAGTCAGGCTGTCGCCAAAAAAAACCGGGGCTTGAATGCAGGTCACCGCGACCAGCAGATCGGGCAATGCCAACAACTCCCTAAGCTCGCCAGCAATCTGCCGCTCCAGTGCGGCGTGCCCTGCGCTATCGGTCTGCTCGACCTGCGCCAGCAGATTGAAAGCCATTTGCCGATCAAACAGCTGCGGCTCGAACGCCCGGCCATTGAGTAGCTCGGCAGTTTGTCGCGCGAGCTCAGACACACCTTCCCGGCCACGACTGGAGACTGCCAGGCAGGCCGTCACGGTTACCCGTTGAATGCGAACCTGCTTAGGCAAAGCCGCCAGTACGGCGGCCAGTGCAATGCCCGGAGCACTTGGGCTGGCCAGCAGATAGGGCGCGGACAAGCGCGCTAATACAGCAGGATTGACCTCGGGAATCACTCGAGGCGCCTGCGTAGCGGGCAAACCACTGGCCAGATCAATCACCGCACAGCCCGCCGCCGCCGCTTGCGCAGCATATTTCTGCGTCACCTTGCTGCCGGCAGCCATGAACACCAGCCGTACGCTGGAAAAATCGAAGGTTTCTAGATCACGCACGCGCAGGTTCTTGCCCTTAAAGGCCAACGAACGCCCAGCCGACTCACCGCTGGCCAGCAGATGCAGATTGGCCACTGGAAACTCGCGCTCCTCCAGCAACTGCACCAAAGCTTCGCCAACGCTGCCGGTGGCGCCAATGACGGCAACATCAAAAGTACGGGTCATGACAACGCTCGAGGAAATAAGCTCAGCACTGTATAGGCGCATTCGCCAAATGCAAAGGAGCGGACTGACAGGCGCTCGATTTGACTCGATCGCCCACCAGCCCGCCCCTCGCGGATCGCATGTTTGCTTAGCCGTGCAGCGCGATTAGCGCTCCAACAGAATCCGCAGCATACGGCGCAATGGTTCAGCCGCACCCCACAGCAACTGGTCGCCCACAGTAAACGCACCGAGGTACTGCGAGCCCATGTTCAACTTGCGCAAGCGACCGACCGGCACACTCAAGGTGCCCGTTACAGCGGTCGGGCCGAGATCGCGGATGCTGGCTTCGCGCTGATTTGGCACCAGTTTGACCCAGGGATTGTGCTGGCTGATCAGGCTTTCGATGTCTGCCATCGGCACGTCTTTGTTCAGTTTGATGGTCAGTGCCTGACTGTGGCAACGCATGGCACCGATGCGCACGCACAGGCCATCTACCGGGATCGGGTTCTTGAAGCGACCGAGAATCTTGTTGGTTTCCGCCTGGCCCTTCCACTCTTCACGGCTCTGCCCGTTCGGCAGTTCCTTGTCGATGTAGGGGATCAGACTGCCCGCCAGCGGCACACCGAAGTTATCCACCGGGAAGGACTCGCCACGCATGGCTTCGGCCACTTTACGGTCGATATCCAGAATCGCGCTGGCAGGATCAGCCAGCTCATCGGCCACCAAGGCGTTGATCGCGCCCATTTGCTTGATCAGCTCGCGCATATTTTGCGCGCCCGCGCCGGAGGCGGCCTGATAGGTCATGGCGCTCATCCACTCAACCAGGCCGGCTTCATACAAACCGCCCAGCGCCATCAGCATCAGGCTGACCGTGCAGTTGCCGCCGATGTAGTTCTTGGTGCCGGCATCCAGTTGCTGGTCGATCACTTTGCGGTTGACCGGGTCCAGCACGATAACCGAGTCATCAGCCATGCGCAGGCTAGAAGCCGCGTCGATCCAATAGCCCTGCCAGCCGGCTTCGCGCAGTTTGGGGAACACTTCGCTGGTGTAGTCGCCGCCTTGGCAGGTCAGGATCACATCAAGGCTTTTCAGCTCATCAATGTTGTAAGCATCCTTCAAAGGCGCCGTTTCCTTGCCAATCGCCGGGCCATGGCCACCGACATTGGAGGTGGTGAAGAACACCGGTTCGATCAAGTCGAAATCCTGCTCTTCCAGCATGCGCTGCATCAGCACGGAACCCACCATGCCACGCCAACCGATCAGACCTACACGTTTCATAACCACTACACCTATATAAGCTGACCGCCGGAGACCGTCCGGCGGGCCAGGAAGATTACAGACTGCGCAGCGCGGAGACCACCGCATCGCCCATCGCGGCCGTACCGACCTTGGTCGCACCGGCACTGTAGATATCGCCTGTACGCAGGCCTTGATCAAGCACCTTGCTTACCGCCAGCTCGATGGCGTCCGCAGCAGCCACTTGGCTAAAGCTGTAACGCAGCATCATCGATACCGACAAAATGGTCGCCAACGGGTTGGCAATGCCCTGCCCGGCGATATCCGGCGCGCTGCCGTGGCACGGCTCGTACATGCCCTTGTTGTTGGCATCCAGGGATGCCGACGGCAGCATGCCAATGGAACCGGTCAGCATCGAAGCTTCATCGGACAAAATGTCACCAAACAGGTTGTCGGTGACCATCACGTCAAACTGCTTGGGCGCACGTACCAGTTGCATGGCGGCGTTGTCTACGTACATGTGGCTGAGTTCGACGTCCGGGTAATCCTTGGCCACTTCAATCACCACGGCACGCCAGAGTTGGCTGGAGGCAAGCACATTGGCTTTGTCCACCGAGCAGAGCTTCTTGCCGCGCACGCGAGCCATGTCGAAACCGACGCGGGCGATCCGGCGGATTTCGCTCTCGCTGTACGGCAGGGTGTCATAGGCCATGCGCTCGCCATTCTCCAGCACCTTGCTCTCGCGCGGCTGGCCGAAATAGATGCCGCCGGTCAACTCACGGACGATGAGAATGTCCAGGCCCGCGACGATTTCCGGCTTTAAGCTTGAGGCATCGGCCAGTTGCGGATAGAGGATCGCCGGACGCAGGTTGCCGAACAGGCCCAGTTGCGAACGGATTTTCAGCAGACCGCGCTCAGGACGGATGGCTGGGTCGATGGCGTCCCATTTCGGGCCACCGACAGCGCCGAGCAGAATGGCATCAGCGGCTTTAGCGCGTTCCAGGGTTTCGTCAGCCAGCGGCACGCCATAACGGTCGATAGCCGCGCCACCGAGATCATCGAAGCTCAGCTCAAAACCCAGGCTGTACTTGTCGTTGGCCAGTTCCAGCACCTTGACCGCTTCGGCCATGATTTCCGGGCCGATACCGTCACCGGGGAGAATCAGAATCTGTTTGCTCATTGCATCCTCAATCTATCCGTAGGGTGGATGACGCTTTTTTCATCCACCGAAACTGCGCAAGGTGGATGGACGAAGCGCCAACTACGCGTCCCAGCCCACCCTACTTTCATGTATTACTTGATGGCACCGAACAGCCAAGGGCTGCGCTGCTGATAGGTGCTTTCAAAGGTTTTGATGGCATCGCTGTCCTGCAAGGTCAGGCCGATATCGTCCAGACCATTGAGCAGGCAGTGCTTGCGGAAGGCGTCGACCTCAAAGCTGTACTGCACGCCATCGGGACGGGTCACAGTTTGCGCCGCCAAATCAACAGTCAACTGGTAGCCAACGTTGGCCTCAGACTGCTGGAAGAGCACGTCGACTTCTTCCTCTTTGAGGATGATCGGCAGCAGGCCGTTCTTGAAGCTGTTGTTGAAGAAGATATCGGCAAAGCTCGGCGCGATAATGGTACGGAAACCGTACTCTTCCAGCGCCCAAGGGGCGTGCTCGCGGCTCGATCCGCAACCGAAATTTTCCCGCGCCAGCAATACGCTCGCGCCCTGATAGCGCGGGTAGTTGAGGACGAACTCCTGATTGACCGGACGCTTGGAATTGTCCTGATTGGGCTGACCGACATCGTGGTAGCGCCATTCATCAAACAGGTTCGGACCAAAACCCGTGCGCTTGATCGACTTCAAGAACTGCTTGGGGATGATCTGGTCGGTGTCGACGTTGGCGCGATCAAGCGGAGCAACCAGGCCGGTGTGTTGGGTAAAGGCTTTCATCTATGTAGTCCTCAGGCCTGGATCAATTCACGCACATCGATAAAACGACCGGTCACTGCTGCCGCCGCCGCCATCGCTGGGCTGACCAGGTGCGTACGGCCACCCGCACCTTGACGGCCTTCGAAGTTACGGTTGGAGGTCGAGGCGCAATGCTCGCCATTGCCGAGTTTGTCCGGGTTCATTGCCAGGCACATGGAGCAGCCCGGTTCACGCCATTCAAAACCAGCTTCGATAAAGATCTTGTCCAACCCTTCCTGCTCAGCCTGCGCCTTGACCAGACCGGAGCCCGGTACCACCAGCGCCTGCTTGATGGTGCTGGCAACTTTGCGGCCTTTGGCCACCTCGGCGGCGGCGCGCAGGTCTTCGATGCGCGAGTTGGTGCATGAGCCGATAAACACGCGATCAAGCTGGATATCGGTAATCGCCTGATTGGCCTGCAGCCCCATGTATTTCAGGGCGCGGATGATCGAATCTTTCTTCACCGGGTCGCTTTCAGCAGCCGGGTCCGGGACATTCTGGTCCACAGCCAAGACCATTTCCGGCGAGGTGCCCCAGCTGACTTGCGGCTTGATGTCTTCCGCTTTCAGTGTGACCACGGTGTCGAACACCGCATCGGCGTCGGAAACCAAGTCCTGCCACTGCGCCACGGCGGCGGCCCAATCGGCACCTTTGGGCGCAAACGGGCGGCCTTCAACATAAGCAATGGTCTTCTCATCCACCGCCACCAGGCCGACACGAGCACCGGCTTCGATGGACATGTTGCAGATGGTCATGCGCCCTTCCAGCGACAAGTCGCGGATTGCACTGCCTGCGAACTCCAGAGCGTGACCGTTACCGCCTGCGGTGCCGATTCGGCCGATGACCGCCAGCACGATGTCTTTAGCGGTGACGCCGAACGGCAACGTGCCTTCGACCAACACCTGCATGTTCTTCATCTTCTTGGCCACCAAGCACTGGGTAGCCAGTACATGCTCGACCTCGGAGGTGCCGATGCCGTGGGCCAATGCGCCGAATGCGCCGTGGGTCGAGGTGTGCGAGTCGCCGCAGACCACGGTCATGCCCGGCAAGGTCGCGCCCTGCTCCGGGCCGACCACATGGACGATGCCTTGGCGCACGTCGTTCATCTTGAATTCGAGGATGCCGAAGGCATCGCAGTTCTCATCCAGGGTTTGCACCTGAATACGCGACACTTCATCGGCAATGGCTTCCAGACCGCCCTGGCGCTCGGCCTTGGTGGTCGGCACGTTGTGATCCGGGGTGGCGATGTTGGCGTCGATGCGCCACGGCTTGCGTTTGGCCAGGCGCAGCCCTTCAAAGGCCTGAGGCGAGGTCACTTCATGGAGGATATGGCGGTCGATGTAGATCAGCGATGAACCATCATCACGGCGCTTCACCTCGTGCATGTCCCAGAGCTTGTCGTACAACGTTTTGCCGGCCATCAGCGGATCCCTCATCAGCGTCTTTCTATGCCCGGGCGAATAGCCCTTTGGCTTATGTGACAATCCTATGGATTTCAATGAAATTACTCAAATTCATATTTTTTATTCGAAGGATTCCTTAATGGAATAGCGGTATTCTGCAGGCACTAAGCCGTCTGAATGCTTCGTCATTCTTATGCACCTTATGCCTATTACTTGGAGCTCGCGCGTTATGGATCTCGCTACCCTCAATGCGTTTATCGCCATCGCCGAACTGGGCAGTTTTTCGGAAGCGGCAGAGCGCCTGCACGTGACGCAACCGGCTGTGAGCAAGCGCATCGCCAGCCTGGAACAACAACTGAGCGTGCGCCTGTTTGACCGCCTTGGCCGTGAGGTCAGCCTGACCGAGGCAGGTCGCGCCCTGCTGCCGCGTGCCTATCAAATACTCAATGTGCTTGATGATACGCGCCGCGCGCTGACTAACCTTAATGGCGAGATATGCGGTCGCCTGACCCTGGCCACCAGCCATCACATCGGTCTGCATCGCCTGCCGCCCTTGCTGCGCGCCTTTACCCGCGCCCACCCGCAAGTGGCCCTGGATATTCAGTTTCTTGATTCAGAAGTAGCCTACGAAGAAGTGCTACACGGCCGTGCTGAACTGGCCGTGATCACCCTCGCCCCGGAAACCCGCGAACCCGTGCATGCGGTGGCGGTATGGGATGACCCGCTGGACTTTGTAGCGGCGCCCGAGCACCCGCTGGCCCGCAACCAGGCCATCACCCTGGCCGATGTGGCCCATCATCCCGCCGTGTTTCCGGGCGGTAATACCTTTACCCATCATATTGTGCGTCGCCTGTTCGAGGCCCAGGGGCTAACGCCCAACATCGCCATGAGCACCAACTACCTGGAAACCATCAAGATGATGGTGTCTATCGGCCTGGCCTGGAGCGTTCTACCGCGCACCATGCTTGATGAGCAAGTGGCGCGCCTGCCACTGCCAGGCATTCAATTGACACGCCAACTCGGCTACATCAGCCATACCGAGCGCACCTTATCCAACGCTGCGCGGGCCTTTATGAATCTGCTCGACGCCAAGCGCGATGACCTTGCGCAGGTCAGCGCCAAGCAGCTAACGTGAGCCGATAACGATAAGAAAGGTTTCTGCATGACTCAGCACAACCGCTCAGCCAACGCTCACGGAAGCCACGCTCACAAAGGAGCGCTTGGCCGTGGCCAAACACTCTGATCTCCGTCCGCCATTGCCGTTTATTTCGGCCTTGGACCCCGCCGAGTTTGAAAGCACCTGGAATGATGCCCCCAGACTGCTGCGCGCCCTTAACGCTGCCAAACTGGGCACTTGGTACTGGGACATTGAAAGCGGGCGGGTCAGTTGGTCACGCGGCGCACAGGCGCTCTTTGGCCTTGACCCCAAGCAACCGCTGCGCGAGCAGGTCAATTACATCGGCTTAATCCACGAGGAGGACCGCGCCGAGGTCATCCGCCTGTTCGAATTGATGCTCAGCGGCACACCGAGCAATCGCGCCTATCGACATCGCATTCGCTGGCCTGATGGCAGCCTGCACTGGCTGGAAATCAGCGGCAGCCTGCAACAAGACGCCGATGGCAAACAACGTGTTATGGGCGTTATCCGCGATGTCAGCAGCCAGCAAGCCCGCGAACAAGCACTGCGCAGCAGTGAAGAGAAATTCGCCCAGGCATTTAATTACAGCCCGGATGCCGTGGTCATTACCGATGCGGATTTCGGTGAACGTGACCGCTCATTTCGCTAACAACGTGACCGGTGCCTCCACCCGATTGCGCGGGGTTTAAATTCTAACCGCATCGGTCACGATGCGGCTTCTTCCTCTGTGTTTTTCCGCCGCAGCGACTCACCTTTCAT
>CAMCJM010000006.1 GCA_945874835.1 Pseudomonas synxantha
CGCCACGTCGTGGAGTGCCTGTTCGGCAAACTGAAGCATTACCGGCGGATTGCTACGCGTTTTGAGAAAAAGGCCAGTCATTTCAAGTCTATGCTGGCCTTCGCTGCAACCCTGTTGTGGCTCCGCTGATACGTCAACAGAACCTAGAATGGGCACTTCAGGCATGTTAAAAGTTGACCTGTCTATCAACAGTTGGTCGGCTAACGCTGGCTTTTGATGGCCGAATCCTTACACTGCGCGCCACGTGGTTTGCGCCATCATTTTGCTACTACTCTTTTGAGGTATTCATGCCGCCCTCGGCTAAAGTGCTGCATATTCTGATTGCTGAGGCGGAGCCCTGGACGGCCGATTTGCTGCTGCAACTGGTGCGCGATGTGCGGCCTGATGCGCGTATTCATTTGGCGAGTGATGGCGAAGCGGCCTTGGCTCAGTGTCAACAGCACTGGCCTGCGCTGGTGATCGCCGATGGTGAGTTGCCGGGGCTGGACGGCTTGGAGTTGCTGCGCCAGTTACGGCGCATGCCGCGCGGCGCGCTGTTGCCCTTCGTGTTGATCAGTGGTCGTCTGGATGTACACAGCGTTCGCGCCGCGCGGCCTCTGGCTCCCGCTGCGTACCTGGCCAAACCCTTCAATGCGGAAAAGCTGCGGCAGCGTTTGCAGGTGTTGCTTGGCAGCGCTAACACCCTCCAAAGCGCCCCCGCACTGCCAACCATAAGCCTGGATGACTACCTGGATACGGTGCGTGAGGACGGCCAAGGCGCTCCTCTGCTCGCCGAAGTGCGCGATGCCGTCAGCCGTTGCCTGAACGGTGAGGATTACGACCTGCGTCAGTTGGATCGGCTCTTTATACGTGAGCCGCAGATCACCGCGCGACTGATCGCCGCCGCTAACAGTGCCGCTCAGCATCACGGCTCACCCTGTCAGACGCTGCGCCAGGCGCTGCCGCGTCTGGGTGTGGCGCACACGCTCAACTTGGTACTGGGGCTGGCCATTCAACGCAATGTGCAGCTCAAAGACCCGCGCTTAACCGCGTCAGCCAGCGCTGTTTATGTGCGCACAGAGCAAAGCGCTGACTTGGCTCACTGGCTGGCCAGTGAATTGCAGTTGGATGCCGACCTGTGTTTTACCGCCGGTCTGTTGCACAACATCGGTGAACTGGCCCTGCTGCGCAGCCTGCAGGATTGGCTGGATGCCGGAGGCGATTTGTCGGATGACAATATTGCACAGCAAATGCGTCGCCGCGCCGCTGGTTTTGGTTCTGCCCTGCGCATTCAGTGGCGTTTACCAATTGGTCTGCGCGAGCTGATTGCGGCTTTTTACAATCTGGGCAGTGGTGTGTTTAGTCGCGAGTCGTTGGTCCTCAACCTGGTCAGCGAGCTGCTCAACCTGGGCGGTCGGCAACCCCATGAGTTGCTCGACAGCCGTTGTGCACGGCTGCTGCGCATTGATGCGGGGTTATTGAACCGACTGCCGCTGTCACGCCCGGCGGATGCTCAGGCGTTGGCGACAGCGTAAGCCTTCGATGGTCTGCTGAAAATCGGTAGCGGCCAGGGCGGAAATAGTCGAGTTGACGCTCGTGCTCGCCCAGCGCTCAGCATTGTTCCCAGGTGGTCTTTTTTCGGTACAGGGTCGACGGGCTGACCTCTAAGTATGCTGCTGCCTTGGGGATGTTGCCTCCGCACAAGGCAATGGCCCGCTCAATGGCATCGCGCTCGACCATCCACAAAGGCTTGATCTCTTCACCGCCCGGCTCTGTACGCTGCGCAGGCGCTGGTACTAGCAGCAAAGGATTGTTCGGCCGCTCGTGCTGCAAGCTCTGCTCGTTAAGTGGCGGAGGCAGCATCGCCAAGGTGACCTCCTCGGCCTGATTGAGCACCACCAGGTTGCGCACCACGTTCTGAACCTGGCGCACATTGCCCGGCCATGCGTAGCTGCAGAATACCCGTTCGACCTCAGGAGAGAAGTGCGTGAAGGCTTTGTGTTCTTCCTCGGCAAACTGCCGCAGCAGGCGCCGGGCGATCAGCACCACATCCTGTTCGCGCTCGCGCAGCGCTGGCAAAGCAATCGGGATCACGTGCAGGCGATAGTAAAGGTCCTCGCGAAAGCGCCCGTCCTCAACCTCGCGCAGCGGATTGCGGTTGGTGGCGCAGACGAAGCGCACATCAACCTTGCGCACTTGGTTTGTACCAACCTTCTGCACTTGCCCGGTCTGAATAAAGCGCAGCAGCTTGCTCTGCAGGTCGAGATCCATCTCACACAGTTCATCAAGAAACAGCGTGCCGCCATCGGCCGCCACTGCCGCCCCCTCACGCTCGGCCACCGCGCCGGTGAAAGCACCTTTGACATGGCCGAAAATTTCACTTTCGATCAGGTCACGCGGAATGGCTGCACAGTTGAGGGCGATAAACGGCTTGTCGCGGCGTGGGCTTTCTTGATGTATGGCTCGTGCGCAGAGCTCTTTGCCGGTGCCACTGTCGCCGGTGATAAACACCGTTGCAGCACTTGGGGCGGCACTTTCGATGATCCGGTAAACGCCCTGCATGGCCCGCGAAGCACCGATAAAGCCAAAGAAATCCTCGCGCTCATAACACTCCCGGTACTGCTCGACGATATCGCTCAGTTCTCGCTGTTTGAGGGTGTTCTGCACTGTGACCAGCAGACGTTTGGCATCGAATGGCTTGGCGATGAAGTCCACCGCACCCAGACGCATTGCCTCAATGGCGGCATCCACGCTGCTGTGAGCAGTGATTACGATCACCGCGCTGGGCGACCCCTGGCTATTTAGGCTGTTTAGCAAGTCCAAGCCATCGCCGTCGGGCAGCTTCAAATCCAGCAGCACCAGTTCCGGGGCGTGTCGATCATAGAGTTCGCGGGCCTTGGCCAGCGAATCAGCCCAAAGGAACTTGTGACTGATCTTGCGCAGATACTCCTGGTAAACGGCAGCTAAAGAAGGGCTGTCTTCCACCAGCAAGATCTTCGGCACTGACTGCATAGCAACATCCTGTTTGAGGAATCTGTTCAGCGCGCAGCTACGATAAGCGCGCTTGCGTCATCGTCACCGTTGAAGCCCAATTGTAGCAGCCACGCGATCAATTCAGAGGGGGGGCGTACGTACTCATCGACCAGTAATTGTTCCAGGCGCGCCTTTGCTTCAAGGGGCTTTGCCCTTGAAGCCAAACCTTCGAGCAGGCCATCGCTGTAAAGCAACAGCGCTTCCCCAGGTGCTAGGCGCACGCTCAGTTGCGGGTATTCGACCCCGGCTAATAAGCCCGGCAGCGTGCCCTGCAGGTGCAGTGTGCGACAGCCATGGGGGCCGAACAGCAGCGGTGGCGGATGACCGGCCAGGGCCAGTTGCAGTTCATGGCTGTTGTCCGACCATTGCAGCGCCACACAGGTGACCAAGCTGGCGCCTAGCAAACCGTCGGCAAACATTGCCTCTGAAAGGCTTTGCAGTAGCCGCGCCGGACATAGTGGCGCCGGACTACTCTGCAGCATGCTGTGCAGATAGGCTTGGTAGGCATGTACGAAGAATTTGGCCTGCCGACCGTGGCCCATACAGTCACCTAGCACTAGGGTGTGCTGGCCGCCCCAGTGGCGATGGAAGACAAAATCGCCGCCGCCGGCCGTCGCCTCACGGCAGCCGAGAGCCAAATGGAACGGCGCGGCATAGGCTGGCACCGTCGGTTTCAGGCTTGCAGTGATCTGTGCATCCAATTGCTGGGCAGCCGCAGCCAGCAGGCGGCGGCTACGTTGCAATACCCTACCGACCACGCGGTGCAACTCTAAGCGCTTGATGGGCTTGTACAGGTAGTCATCCACACCTAGCCCTTGGGCCTGTAACTGCATGGCATCATCCTGCTGCCCGGTTAAAAAGATGAACGGGGTGAGGGCGGTCTGTGGTTTTTCCAGCAAGGCCTGACGTAAGTCGAGCCCATTCATTTGCGGCATATTGATGTCGGATATGACCAGCGCTGGCGGGTCACGCCTGAGCGCAGCAAGGGCCGCGTCGGCGGCATTGAAACACGTCACCTGATATTCCGGCTCAAGATACAAACGCAGCAGCTCGCTCATCAGTGGGTCATCATCAATCACCACCAGGCGCGGTCTCTCAGCTAGGCATGGCAGGCTCCAGGTATAACAGTTGACGTCTTGCCGGCGTTGCAACTGCACGCCCGGCAGGGTTCTGGCGATTAGCCCCAGGCCCATGCCCGATTCCAGCAAGCCGTCGCCTACCGGCTCACGTGCAATCTGCAAGCGTTCGGCGAAGGCAGCAAAATAGCTTCCGTCATCCTCTAGCTGAAACTCCAAATGCGTGCCCTGCTGCTGCACCAGCAAGCACAAGAACTGCGCCGCTGGCTGTGCATGGCGAACGCTGTTGCAGGCGAGCTCATTGACCCCCAGCAGGCAGGCATGTTGCACCTCCTGCGGCAAGGTGGTGAGGCTGAGCACCTTCTCCAGTCCTTCACGTAACGTGCGCACCCCTTGCAGGCTGGCCTCGGTGCGCAATTCAAGGAGGTTATGGGGCATCGGCTGGCCACTCCTGTAATGCCTGTAAACTGACTTCCAACAACGGTGGTAGGCGACGGGCCAGTTGCCAGGCACGTGGGGCATCGGCGTCAATGCAGGCTTGTTCGATTTGCAGGGCCAACTGCTGCACAGCGGCTGCACCCAGTGCGCCGGAGCTGCTTTTCAACGCATGGCTTTCATGCCTCAGGCGCGCCAGATCTTCGTTAGCGAGGGCCAGGGCAATGTCCGTGGCGCGTTGCCGCGCTTCGCTACAGTAGAGTTGCAGCATGCGCGGGAAGGCCGCCCCCACATCGCTCAGCAGCAACCGCAGAGTCGCCGGGGCGAGCAACTCTGGAATATTCGGCGCGTCGACTGCGGGCCGCTGCAGCCACTGCTGTACAGCATTTAACAGATCCTGCTTGATTACCGGTTTGACTACATAACCGTTCATTCCGGCCTGCAGGCAGCGTTCCAGATCCTGCTTGAGCACATTGGCGGTCACCGCCAAAATGGGCACCTGCGACCCGGTCTGGCGAATTCGCCGGGTAGCTTCGATACCGTCCATTTCCGGCATGGCCAGGTCCATCAGGACTAGGTCGAACACTCCACTACTCAATGCCTCCAGCGCTTCCAGGCCATTGGCCACGGCATGCACCTCATAGCCGCCCTGGTTGAGCATGGTCACCGCCACCAGTTGATTCGCCTGACTGTCTTCAGCCAGCAGGATGCGTCCGCGTTGGCGATCAACTGGGGCTTGCCGGCTGTTGACCTGCAGGCCGTCGGCGAGGCTCAGCGGCTGACCGCTCAGCGCCTGAGCCAGCAGGCGCGGTAGCAGTGGTTTGGGTAACTGGCCCAGGCCGTTGGCCGGTGCTCCGCCGAGAAGTAGGCGCTGGGGTGCCTGCACACCCGGTAGCGTCCACTCCAGCCAGGCCTGGGCAGTGCTCTCCGGCAGCCACTCCACCTCCATCTGCCAGGCCTGCAACTGCTGGCGCAGGGTATTGGCGCTGCAGGCATTGGCTTCGTGCAGGCGCACCCGCTCCGGGAGATCTGGCGGTATGCCTTGAGGTTCTAGCGGTTCGCTAAGCAGCGGCAAGCGAAACCAGAAGCGACTCCCCTCGGCAAGCATACTGCTGAAGCCAATCTGCCCGCCCATCAGCTCGCTCAGGCGCTTGCTGATAGCCAGACCTAGACCGGTGCCACCATGTTTACGCGAATAGGCGCAATCGGCCTGCATAAACTCGCTGAATAGCCGCGGCTGCACCTCGCTGGCGATGCCAATGCCGCTGTCGGCCACCTCAAAATGCACCCAGGGTGTTTCCTGTGCCGTCACCGTCAGGCTCACCCCGCCGTGTTCGGTGAATTTTATGGCATTGCCCAATAAGTTGATGAGGATCTGGCGGATCCGTCCTGCATCGCCACTGACGCGTAACGGCAGTTGCGGATCGAGACACATGCTAAGTTCGATGCCCTTGTCCTCTGCGCGACTGGTGAGCAAATAAAGAGCCTCTTCGGCGACGCTGGCCAACTCCAGCGGATGCTCCTCGAGCACCAGCATGCCGGCTTCAATCTTGGAAAAATCGAGGATGTCGCCTACCAGCCAGAGCATCGCCTTACCCGCCTGGGCGGCGTTGTTGAGCAACTTGCGCTGCAGAACATCCAAGCCTTGTTCTTCGAGCAGGGCAATCGAACCGATGATGGCATTCAGCGGAGTCCGCAGTTCGTGGCTCATCACTGCGAGAAAATCGCTCTTGGCCTGGTTCGCCGATTCGGCTTGCTCCTTGGCGTTCTGCAGCTCCTGAGCCTGGTGCTGGCGCTCGCTGATATCGCGCACATAGGCGGTGAACAGCGTGCGCTGGCCTTGGCGGATTGGAGTAATGGCCACTTCGAGGGGGAATTCATGACCGTCTCGGTGCAGGGCCGGTACCTCGATGCGCCGCCCCAGCACCCGCTGGGCACCAGTGGTCAGGTAAGTACGCATGCCTTCGTGGTGGGCCGAACGCAATGACGGGGGGATGATCAGCTGATCGAGAGAGGCGCCCAGTGCTTGCTCGCGGCTGTAGCCGAATATGTGCTCGGCGGCCGGATTGAATTCCACCACCTGGCCCTGTTCGTCGATGGTGATCACCCCGTCTAGGGCCGTGGCGATGATCGCCGCCTGCAGCGCTTGGCTGTTGCGCAGCTTGTCGTGCACGCCGAGCAGGTCGCTGAGATCCTTGAGTACCGCTACATAGCGTTCATTTCCGCTGAGGGGCAACAGGCCTAGGCTCAGGCTCACGAAAAAGCGCGTACCGTCCTCCCGGTGGCCTTCGAAAAGACTGGGCTCGCGGCCTTGACTGAGCAACTGCGGCAGGTAGTTGAGCAAATCCGCTTCACTCTCGAGCTGCAACCAGCGACCCAGGCTGGCACCCAGCAAGGCTTCACGTTGACAGCCAAAAAGGCTAAGGGCGGCCGGATTGACAGACAACACTCGCCCTTGCAGATCCAGCGTCAGTAAACCTTCCTGCACAGTGTCGATAATGGCGTGCATGCGCTCACGGGCCTGGCATTCCTCCTCATGGGCGCGGTTAAGCTCGTTAGCCAGGCGGCTGAGGGATTCTTTCTCTGACGGATCTGGGCGAATCAGATCAAGCACAAAGTCCTGCGGCGTCACCGAGCGCGCCCGACTCAGGCGGTAAAGTTGCCACAGGGCCAGCATCACGCCGATCAGCAACAGGCCACGTAACCAACTCGGTAGAGCGTCCAAAAAAACCAGCGCAGCCAGCAGTAACACCTGCAACTGAACCAGCAGAATGCCAAGCGGTTCAGGCTGGCGCATCGGTTCTCCTTATCCGGCACGGCCGGCTAGATCGGTGCATTAAGCAATGCCGAGGCATTGATTCGCTCGCGCAGCCAGGCTCCCAGGCGTGGCGCGAAGCGTTGTAAGCGCCAGGTTTCGCGTCGCAACTCGGCGGCAAGGCAAGGGTTGAGGTAATCGTTGAGTACCGCCCCAACCAGCCGCGCATTGACCGCCTGCAGCCGCCGCGCGGCCTGGCGCACGCTGGTTTCGCTGGTGCGCCCGGCGAGTACGATCAGCAGGCAGCCCTCGCACGCGGCGCAGATCTGCTCGGCGGGAATGTTGTATTGGTTGGTGGCCGTCAGCGGTGAGGTATCGAACAGCACATGGTCGTACTGCTCCAGCCAGCCCTGCAGGCTGTGGGTCAGCACCGCCGGATCGCGCAGGCGCATGTGCGCCTCGCGGTCTAGCGATGCCGGAAGAATGCCCAAGCCTTCTTTCTCGTGGATCACCGGCAGAGCCGAACTGGCCACCGCCAGCTTGCCGCCCTGCGGCAGCCAAGCTTGGCGTTCGACACCGAAATGCCCAGCCAGACTTGGCTGGTAGAGGTTCATTTCCACCAGCAGCACCCGCCGACCGCTGACCCTCACGCGTTGTGCCAGCGCCTCCGCCAGACTGGTTACGCCCTCGCCACTGCGCGCCGCACAGATCGCCAGCGAGCGCATGCCCTGGCCCAGAGTGCGGGCATAGATGGATTCCAACTCCAGATAGGCGGGGGGCAGGCTGTGCATCACAAACCTCCTGTAATGGCGAAGATCGACAGAATACTCACGGTGTCGGTCACCCCCTTCATGAACACCGCCCAGTTGCTGGCGGTGCTGTCAGGCACATAAACGGTGTCGCCGGGGCGTACCAGCGGTAACTGGGAGAAGTCTGGCTTGCGCACGAAGGTGGCAAAGTTGAAGCTGCGCGCTTGGTCTTGGCCAGCCTGAGCCTTGGCCACATTAACCACCACGATGTTCTTCAAATAAGCGGTGGCCGTCGGCCCGCCCGCCTCTGCCAACAGGTCGAGGATGGTCATCTCGTCGTTGAAGCGATAGCGCCCGGGCTTGGCTACCGCGCCGATGACCCGCACCATGGTTTCCTTCTTTTCATCCAGCCAGGGACGGTTCTTCTCTGGCACATAGATGCTGTCACCGGGCACTACCCGCGGCAGCAGGTTCTCATCCCCTGTCTCGAAGTAGTCGGCTAGATCCAACTGGGTAACCCGCGGCCGCGACTCGTTGCGGTGAGTGACGCGGATGTTGTGAATATCGGCCGCCGCAGTCGGCCCATCCGCCGCCGAGAGGATATCGATAAAGCTCAACTGTGGATTGAACGCATAGCGTCCCGGCGCGCCGACCTGGCCGAAGATATAAATGGAGTTTTCACTGGCTTGGCGCACCCATTGCGACTTGTTGTTACTCGGGTCCTGAGGCAGGTCGGGGACCATGATGGTGAAGCCGGCGCGGATCTGCGGCAGGCTCTGCAGCCTGCCGCCTTCGCGAAGAAAATCGCTAAGGTCGAAGATACTGGGCTTGCCGCCGGGGGCGACAATTTGCACGTTGGCGATGTCGGCTTGGGCTGTCGGCCCACCAGCATGGGCTAACAGGTCGAGCAGCGACATCTCGTCGGACCACTCAAAGCGCCCAGGCTGGGTCACCTGGCCCATGACCATGACCGCACGGTTGGGCGCCACCTTGAGCCAGGACTTCTCGTTCATATCGGTTTTTTCCGGGACGAAAATGGCGTCGCCCGGGCGTATCTCCGGTTGTGCGGCCTTGACCAAGCCTTCGGTGTAGGCCTGCAGATCAAAGCTCTCAACCTGTCCGTCGATCCGCAAAATGCGGATTTGCCGGCTTTCGGCAAAGCGCGTCGGCCCGCCTGCGTTGGCCAGGATGTCGAAGAAGCTGGTGCCCTGCTGGCTTTCGTAAGCCCCGGGACGGAACACCTCGCCCATGATGTACACAGTACTGGCGTTGCGGCTGACCGCCTCTTCTTGGATCGGCACAAAAATCGTCGCGCCGCCGTTCAAGTCCGCCAGCCTGCTGGCATCGCCGCTATCTAGATAGGCTTTTAGGTCGAACAGTTGCGGGGCGCCCTGGGTAATCACGCGAATCCGCTCGACCCCGGCATAGCGGGTCACCCCACCAGCGCGCATCAACATGTCGACGACTGTATTGCCGGGCTTGATTGAGTAACTGCCAGGATTGTTGACTTCGCCGAAGACTTTAACCGCTTGTTGTGACTCGCCGGCATCGCCGCCAGCAGACAGGGTCGCGGCATCGAACTCGATCTGCACATTACCGATCAGCGGTGACGCCGGGACAAAAATCAGGTCACGTGGCTGCAGGGCTGGTAGCAAGTTAGCATCGCCACTGTCGAGGTACTTCTTGTAGTCCACCGCAAACACTTCACTGCCACGGCGCAGTTGCAACTTGTCGATTTGAGCACCGGGCACCAAACCATCGGCGGCGGCCAGTGCCATCTGAATGTTGCCCAGTGCTTGCAGTGTTACCGGCCCCGGTTTGCGCACATAGCCGAGCACAGTAATCGGTAATTGGCGCTCCTTAAGCTGTAGGTCAAAGCGGTTAAGGTCGCGGTACACAACGCCGAGCTTTTTCAGTAACAAGTCTTTGGCTTGCGCTTCGCTAAGTCCCTCTACCGGCACCCGACCAAGCTCCGGCAGCAGTAGATTGCCATCGCGCTCGACAGTAAACGGGTCGCTGAAAGCGGGTTCACCAGGCAGGCTGAGTTGGATGATATCCCCTGGGCGAAGGGTTAAAGCTTCGTCGCCATAACTACCCAGGCTGCTCAAGAGTGCTCCCACAGCAAGTACTGCGGCCGTGATCCATCGCATTACGCTCCCCCCTGTCCAAGCATCAGCCGCCTAGACCTATCAGTCTGCCGACGAGTTGCCGGCTTCCAGTGCCGCGTGCCGGATACCACAATCAGTTTGTTGTTCTGCTCGTGAGTGTAGTTCAGCTAAGGTCTGCTGAGCGTTCGCCAGGCTGAGCCGGGCATCGGCCGACATGCCGCCATACAGGTTGCGCTCGCCACTCACTAGCTGGCGTTGGAATGCCAACAGATGCGCCGGTTGGCATGCCGCAAAGCCCTTGCGCTGGACAACTTGCAAACCGTGCTTGAGGGCTGCCAATTGCTCCTCTAGCTCCGCAGGCAATGTCTCGCGGGAATTGGCGGGCACCCGTTGCTCGGCCAAGCCGCCTTGGCCATGTGGAGGCCAAGCGGTGCAGGCTGACAACAGGGCACCCATAAACAGTATTGCAATGCAGGCCTTCACATTGCCGCCTGCAGCGTTAAGGCAGGCTGACATGCCAGGTAGTCCTTTAGACTGTCATGGCAAAGGATAGTCTGCTGGATGCGCAAGAGCAGAAACAGCTCGTGCGGTTGCGGGCGCAGGCCCACCACGTTGACGCGCAGATTGCAGACCAGCAGGCGCTTGTAGAGAAACACGATGGCGCCAATCCCCGAGCTGTCGATGAAGCTCACTTCGCTGAGGTCGAGCACCACTGTCTTGCCACACTCAGCCAGCTCTTCGAAGCAGGGCCGCAACTCATGCACAGCCTTGGCGTCAAGGGCGCCATCGAGGGTGACCACTAATGCATCATTTAGAAAATAGGTCATGGGGGTCATGGGGATTGCTCCTGTGTGGGACTGCCTTAATTGTCTAAAAGCAAACCTCGTTCCAACTTTCTAAAAAATAAATTAGCCTTTATAAACAGTGGGTTAGTAACTTATACCGGCCCTCTATGAAGGGCTGTGCTGGCAAGCTGCAATCAGCCTCGCAAAATGCAAAAAACCGGCGGCTGCCGGTTCTTGCAAAACGCCACGCCCGCGCGCTCAGCGACCACGCCCGCAGATCATTACCTGCAGAGTCAGGCAAACGATTCGCGCCTCCATCTGCAACCAGCTCAGTGGCCGGCTCAGGCACAGCGAATAGGCCAGGTCGTAGTTAAGTTTGGCCCGCACGTCGTCAATGCTCTCGTCATAACCGTTACACACCTGGGCCAGGCCGGTGATGCCTGGCGCCACCCCGTAGGTGCGTTCGACGAAGAACGGAATCTCGTGTTCCAAGCGCCGGGTGATGCCCGGACGCTCCGGGCGCGGCCCGATCAGTGACATCTCGCCGCGCAGCACGTTGATGAATTGTGGCAGCTCGTCCAGGCGCGTTTTGCGCAGGAAGCGGCCTACGCGTGTGATGCGCGGGTCATTTCGCTGGGCCCACACCGGACCGCTGCCGCGCTCCGCATCCTGGCGCATGGAGCGGAACTTGAGCATGCCAAACAGCTCGACACGGTCCGGCCAGCTGCGACCAATGCGTAACTGCTCAAACAGCACCGGCCCTGGGCTTTCCAGCTTGATTGCCAGGGCGATGAAAGGCAGCAGCAGCAGCGTCAGGAGCAGCCCCAGACTGGCACCCAACAGGTCGAGGGTGCGTTTGAGCACACGGGTAAGTGGATGTACGAAGGTGTTTTTCATCAGGCTTGCTCCTCTGCACGTTGCCAGCTGCCACGCCGCTGGCCAGTCAGGTATTGCAGGCTGCCAAGAAGGTTGGCCCAGTGCCCGCACAGTAGGTAATCGATGAGGCGCAGAGCGCGAAATGGCAGCGTCAGATGCAAGCCGTGCACCAGCAGCAGAGCGGCATACCCCATCACCTGGAGCCCAGCGAGCAGGGCAAACCCGATATGCAGGGGCGCCAGCAACAGCGTGCACAACAGCATCAGCAGCAAGCAGAAAGGCATCAGCACGCGCAACACCTTGCCGGAGGCAAACATCAGCGCCAAACGGCCATGCCGTGGATGCAACAAACCACGCAACCGCCAGGCCTGCTGGGCATTGCCAGCACCGATGCGCCGACGCCGTTGCTGCTCGCTTGTCGCGTCGATGGTCTCCAACTCCAAGGCTTGCAGGCGATCTTCGTACACCACCCGATAACCCTGCGCAGCGGCGCCTATGGGCAGGATGAAATCATCGTTGATGGTGTCGCCAGGCAGCGCCTGATAGAGCTCACGGCGCAGTGCCCAAGCCGCGCCATGGGCACCCTGCAGACAACCGAGGCGGCTTTCCTGTTGCTTGATGCGTGTCTGGTACTGCCAGTAGCCCGCTTCGCCTTCGCTGCCCGCCTGCAACAGCCGATAGCCCAGGCTGACTGCGCCGACCTGGTCATCACTGAAGTGCGCGGCCATTGCCAGCAGGCTGTCCACCGGCAGCAAAGCGGAGACATCGGTGAGTAACAGCAGGGGCGAGGCACTCATCTCAAGGGCTTGGTTTAGGCGATAAATCTTGCCGCGGTTGTCGTTGAACTCGCGCACTTGCACCGGCAAGCCGGCCAACTCGGGCTCTTGCAATACGCGGCGAACGATTGCCCCGGTCGAGTCATTGCAGCCGTCGAGCAACAGCACCACATGCCAGCGTCCGACCGGGTAATCCAGCAGGGCCAGGTTACGCAGCTTGTCGGCGATAAAGCGCGACTCGTTGAAAGCCGGCATCAGCACTTCGATATACGGCAGCTGACTGTCGTTGACCTGGCTCTGCCAGCCGCGCCGGCTTAACAGCGGAGCCTGCAGGGGTTGGCGTGCCGCCAGTCGAGCCAACCCCCAGGGGTAGATCAGGTGGTGATAGACCAGCAGCAGGCTGCAGATCAGCAACACCAGCACACCCCAGTACTCAGCGCGCATGCTGCACCCCTTGGCCCAGCTGGGCATACGCCTTAACCATGTGCGCGACTGTCTTGCCCCTAAGCACAAACTGGCGTGGGCTCTGTTCTTGATGGCGGTTCAACTGTGCGCGCAAAGCGCCGGCCAGTGCCAGGGGCCTGCCGGCGGGCAGTAGCATGCCGGTCTGCGGGCACACCGCTTCGGCCACGCCACCTACCTGAGTGGCCACCACCGGCACGCCACAGGCCTGTGCTTCAAGCAGGCTCAAAGGCATACCTTCGGCGAAAGAGGCCAGGCAGAACACATCCAATGCGCGATAGAAGTCCACCATCGCCTCGACATGGCCCAAGAAGTGGACGCGCTGCAGCAAACCCAAATCGGCGGTCTGCTGCTGCAATTGGGCCAGCAACGGGCCGCTACCGGCCAATGCCAGGTGTACGTCGACCGGCAAGCGCAGCAGTGCATCGAGCAGCGTGGTGTGACCCTTGACCTCTTGCAGGCGCGCCGCGCAGCCGATCAATCGGACCGTCTCCGGCAATCCCAGATGTTGGCGGGCGATAGTTTTGGGCCCCGGGGTAAAGCGCTGCGCATCAACGCCATTGAGCACCACCAGCGGGTTGTGGCCAGGCAGCAACTGGCGCAGCGTGTGGCTAACCAATTGGGAATCGACCACCAACAAGGGTTGCACCCAGCGCAAGGCCTGATTGGCCAGCCAACGGCGCTTGCGACTGTGCAGATGCCAGGCGTCGTGTTCGGTGTGCAGGCGCCGCGTCACTCCGGCTAAGCGTGCCGCCAAGCCACCATAAAGCAGTGGGCCGATATGATGGGTGTGGACCACGTCGGCCTGCAGGCTAACCAGTAACTGGCGCAACCGCCAAACCAGGCGCGGCTGCCAGCCGGATTGCTTATCAAGAAACAGCAGTCGCTCGGAGTAGGGCTGCAGGCGCGGCCATTGCTGCAACTGCGCCGCAGTACCCTCCAGGCTGACGACATACACCTGCTGCTCGGCGGTGGCGTGCTGGAGCAGATCGAGGACCATACACTCGATGCCTCCGGGGGCCAGATGTTGAACCACTTGAACGATGACCTGGCGCATGGCGACGCTCCTCTGCAGTTAGCCGCCAGAGCCCCGCGGGATGCAAGGCAAGCGGCTGATGACCGGCACCTCAAGCAGTGTCTCGAGGCGATCGCGACGGCGGATCGTGCTGTCGGTCAGTTCACTGAGCAGTGCAAGGCCTGCGCCAAGCAGCATGCCGGCCACCACCCCAGCCACAATAAATAGACTTAGCGGCAGGTTGCTCGGCCGCAGTGGCTGGAACGCCTCGTCGATCACCTTGATTCGTTCAGGGCCTTCGAAACGCCCTAGAGCGCCGGTTACCCGGGCTTTTTCGAAGCGCAACTGGAGGTCCTGGTAGAGCTCGCGGCGTGCCGACAGGTCACGCTCCAGTTCGGCCATGCCGCGCTCCACTTCGCCATAGCTGGCCACCTGGCTGGCGGTGTCGCGCTCCAGCCGCTCCTGGTCGAGCAACTCTTTTTGCAATTGCACAACGCGATTATTTGCAATCTGCAACGCTTCCAGCTGGGAAATCAGCAGGGTGCGCTTGTCGTTTGGGTCGGCACTCTCGCTGCCGGAGGCCAGCCGCCAGAGTTGTTCCAGATCACGCCCGGCCAACCCCTTGGCCTGCTGCAACTGGGCCGAGCGCTCTTCCTCCAGGCGGTGCAGCTTGCGCTGGGCGGCAAGCACCTCACTGTGCTCGTCGGTGTAGCGCGCGCGGAGCAGGGCGAGGTCGCTGGTTATGCTGACAATCTGCTCCTCAAGGCGGCCGATCACCGGATTGACCTGCGCCAGGCGTGCCTCTTGCGATGCCTGGGCGGCTTCTGCGCCGGCCAATTCGGTACGTTTCTGCGCTGCCGCCTCCTTGAGTTGACGCAGGCTGGTGACATTGCTGCCAAGCAGATCGGGCAGTTCGGCGGCATGTTTTTGCTTGTATTCGGAAAGCTTGCGCTCGCTGGCCTGTAGGTCTGCATGGCGCTCGCTGAGTTGCTGCTGGAGAAAGTCCTCCGAGCTGCTTAGCGACGACTGCTGCGGGGCCAGCAATTGCTCCAAAAAGCGCTCGCGCACTACTTGCAGGGTGCGCGCCATGTGCTCTGGATGGGTCGATTTGTAGCTTAATTGAAGGAGGTCCTTGCCCAGCAGTTGCAGGCTCAGGTTGGCCGATAATTCGCTGACCACTTGGTCACGTTGGCGTGGGTCAGCATCACCACGCAGCAATTGCAGTTCCTCAGCTACACCACCGAGCACGTAGCGACTGTGCAGCAAGGCCTGCAGGGCTGAGTAGCGGCCTTCCAGATTGGTCGATACCGACATGTCTTCGAGAAACGGATTGAGCTTGGCTGTTTCCTGCACCAGCACACTGGTGTGGGTTTGCCACTGGCGCGGGGTCAGTAAGCCGATCAGCAAACCCAGCAGGGGCAGCAGTAGCATGCAGATGGCCAACAAGTAGCGCCGCCGCCAGGCACCGGCGAAAATGTTGTGCAGATTTAGCAGGAAGGCTTCAGGCACCGTCGCCTCCCGGACTCAGCCACTGCAACTGCTGCGCAGGTAACTGTGGTTGATAGCTTAATTCGGCCTGCAGGCCTTGCTCGCGTAACCAAGCCTGAAGCGCTTGAGCGCGTTTCAGGGCCGCCTGGGCTGCGGCGAATGCACTGTCGGCGCTGGCTGGGCCAAGCTGCAGGCGCAACGACCCAGGGTGCTGGCGATGCCAGGCCTGAAAGCTGCGCAATTGCTCGGCATCGGGCTGCTGCTGGTTAGCACTGAACTGCCAGATTAGCGTTTCGCCGTGGTTTGCCTTGGCCGCTGCCAGCCCAGCCTGTTGCTCGCGCGCCTGGGCGCGAAGGGTTTGCAACTGGACCAGCGCAGGTGATGGGGCCGGGGCGTTCAGGCTTAGCAAAAAGCTATTGGCCTGATCGTTCATCCGCTGCTGCGCGCAGCCGCTCAATAACAGACCGAGGCTGCACAACAACACATAAATTTGACGGGGCATGGCGCCTCTCCTGAGCGCACCACACCCTCAGGGCGTGGCGGGTAACGGTGTTTGGCCCAATGAGCCTAGCAGGGCTTGGGCCAACTCCAGCATAGCGGCCCGCCAGCCTTCCAGCTGCGCCTCATGCAGTTGCTCGGCGCGCCGCCAGTGACTGGGCACCTGAGCCCATAGCTGCGCCCGCAGTTGTGCCGCTGCCGGCTGCCGGATTGCCTGCTGGTCGAGCCAGGTTAGCCAGCGTAGGTCTTCAATGCCCTGACTCAATTGCAGCAGGCGCTCATCGATATCCTGAGCTGCGCAAGGCCCTTGCAGGTCACTGATCAATGGCTCTGGCCAAAGGTAGTTGAAGTCAGCCTCGCGGCCATCGGTGGGATCAAAAGGATCGGCGCTGGGCATGCGCGCATGCCACTGCAGCAAACCGCTGGCGCCACTGCGCCACAAGTAAAAACCGGCCGCCACCCGTTCATGGCCAAGGTTATAAAACCAGGCCTGCTTACCGGCTGCCTGCAGCGCCTGAATATCGGCCTGATCGGCGCCATAACCAGGATTGACCAATGCGACATCAAGCACCGGCAACAGGTCTGCCTGAGCCGGATGA
This sequence comes from Pseudomonas synxantha, assembly GCA_945874835.1. GTDB lineage: Bacteria > Pseudomonadota > Gammaproteobacteria > Pseudomonadales > Pseudomonadaceae > Aquipseudomonas > Aquipseudomonas synxantha_B. The sequence goes on from CAMCJM010000006.1 coordinate 16,635, forward strand.
TTGAGCTGCCCAGCCAGAAGCACCCCCGGCGTTTGCCGCAAGCTGGCCGCATAGCGCCTTAGTGCCGGTAGGCTCTCCAGTGGTGGCTCGTCGGCCAGCGCCCACCACAGGGTTGGTGCCCCGGAGGCCGTCAGGCGCGCCTGGACTGCGCCGAGCTGGTCGCGGCTGGCTTCATCGCCGAGGCCGGCGCGCAGGCGTTTGAGCGGGGCATAGGCGAGGTGCGGGCCGCTAAATCCGCTCTGTTGCAGAGCCGCCAGTTGAGCCTCCAGGCTGAGCGCCTGGTAGGCGTTGCTGGGCGTGATGAGGGCTGGCGCGATACGGTTCATGCCGAGACTGCGTAAGGTTTGCCAGTCGCAGCGCTGCTGAGCTGCTTGGCTGGCGCTCAATTCCGCAAACCAGTCAGCAATGGGCAGGTTTTCATGGTAAAGACCGACGCCCTGGGCCGGCTCAGCCAGCGCCGTGGCCAGCACCTCGACGCTGAATGTGTAGTGGGCAAAAGCGTCTCGGCTGGCCAATTGTACCTGTCCGCGGTAGTGCCCCGGCGGGCTGCCTGCCGGTACGCTGATCGTCAACACCAGTCGGCGCGGCACAGCGGCGCGCAGGCGCAGGCCAGCCAGGTCTGCGCGCAAATGGCCGGCACCGGCTTGCAGCAGGCTGGCTGCAGCCTGCGGGCGCTGCAGTCGCCAGTGACCAAAACGCACCTGCAGCGGCAACTGCCGGTCGCCCAGTTGTGGCGGCTGAATCAGCAGCAGTGGCGCGTCATCGTCTACCGTGCTGTCGATGCGCAGGCCGAGGTGCAACTGGCCGCCCGTGCCGCTGCGCAAGGGCGCCAGGGGCGGCGGTGGCGAGAGCCAGTCAGCCACGGCGCTGCGTTGCAGGCTCAGTTGAGTCGCCGATGCCGGCAAGGCCGGGGCGCTGACCGGCCAGGCCTGGACGAAGCGTGCCGCACGGTATGCATCCAAGCGCTGCACCGCCGCCGCCGCTTCGGCAGCATCCACCCCGTCCAGGGGCCAGGCCAGCACTGCCGCCAGGTAGCGGGCATCGCTGCCGTCTCCGGCGAAGTCCAGGGTCAGCCCCTGGCTACCCACCTCGCGCTCCAGCTCGAAGGCCTCGCCGCGCCACTGGCCGATGCTCTGCCAGGCATCGGCACCCGGCAGCCATTCTCGCGTACGGCCTGCCAGATAGCGCTGGGCATACCATTGGCGCGGGCTAAAACGTTCGTCCAGCAACAAGTGCTGCCCCTCGCGAATCTGTCGCTGCAGTGGGTGCGCCAGGTATTCCCATTCGCCCAGATCCTCACGCCACAGGCGCACCCGCCAGCGGCCTGGGGCAAGGGGCAAGTGGAGCTGTTCAATACCGCGAATACCGGCCCCTAGCAGGGGGGCGGCAGAAGGCCGCTGGCGCGCCTCTAGAGCCGTACCGCGCAGGCTAGGTTCGGTTGTTTCGACGCAGCGAAAGCCACTCTGGCAGGGGCCGTCAACGCTGCTGAAATCCCACGCCAGAAGGCTCGGCGGTAAATGCAGGCGGCTAAGCTCAAGGGCCTGCAAGTGCAGCGCCGGGGCACCGTCTTCGACAAACAGAAACAGCCGGCGTAACGCCTCGCGCCGCAACAAGCGTCGATCATTGCTGCGCAGCCCGCGCAGCGGCAAGGCCAGGCTGAACTCCCCAGGCGGCAGTCGCCACTCGCGGTTGAAACGACTCGGGTAGGCATCGGACTGCACATCATCCAGGCGCAGCACTAGGGTGATCGCGCGCTTATGAGGGTTATGCCCAAACACCAGCAGCTCATCAGCGGCCTGCCAGGTCGGGGTGTTCAATTCACTCAGCTGATAGGGTGTTTGGGTGTCCAGCGCCAGTCGCTCAGCGGCCTGCAGCCCGTTGCTCATAAGGGCCCAGAGGACAAGCCATACTGCACCGCGCGCACTCATCTTAAAGCGCTGCCAGCCAGCGCTGCAGAACCTCGGCCCGCACTTCCCAACTGTCGCCGGCGACACTGGCCTGGCGCGCCTGGCGGGCATCGGCCAATTGCCTGACCTCACTCCAACTGTGCAGTTGTTCGAGCCACTGCGGAGCCTGCGCGGGCGCGTCCAGGCCGGCCTGAGCAATAGCCCGAATGAAGTCCGGTGCGCCCTGGGCCACTCGCACATGTTGACGATAGCCGGCGAGGGCAGGGAAGTCGGTGCTAACCAGCGGTTTGCCACTGGCCAAATATTCGCGCAGCTTGAGCGGGTTACAGGCGCGGATCTGCGCATTGTCGAGAAACGGCAGCAAGCTGACCTGCCAGTGCTGCACATAGGCCGGCAGTTGGCTGTGACTGCGCGGCCCGAGCCAGTGCACGTTGGGCAGTTGCAGCAAGGCGTCGAGGTTGCACTGCAGTGGGCCGATCAGCACCAGGTTCCAGTGCGGCAGGGCGCGCGCTACCGCCAGCAACAGGTCGATGTCCAGCCAACTGCTCAGGCTGCCGTAGAAACCCATAATCGGCTTGCCGCTGGGCAGGTCGGCCGGCCGTGGATAGTCGCTGGCGAATGGCCGGGCATCTACGCCATGGGCGAGCAGGCGTGTCTTGGCCGCCGGGAAGCGCGCCTGCAGGGTACTGCTGGCCGCCAGCACCAGATCGGCCCGAGCGACCAGCTGCTGTTCTTGATACTGCACGGCGGCGTGATCGACACCGGCGAGGGCGGCAAAGTCATCGCCGCAGTAGTAGATCACCGCCGCCGGGTCGAGCAGGTCGAGCACCTCCACGGCGCTCGGCAGCGAACTCCACAGCAGCGGCCGCTGCATGCCCATGGCGGCCATCGCCTGACGTAGCTGGCGACCGAGCAGCAGGCGGTTGAGCTGCCGGGCCAGCGGGTTGCCTGGCCAGCTGAGCACCCGTGGCTGGACAATCTGCAGCCCCGCCGGACTGGCCGGTAGCGCCTGAGCGGTCACTGGCTGACGCATGTTGCGCAGCTTCTCGGCGACCCGGCGCAGGTCACGCAGGCACAGGCGCGGGCGGCGCAGGCCGATCGAGTTGACCCAGAGAATTCGGTAGTCGCGGGCCAGCCGGCGGATCAGGTGCTGCGTGCTGCTGGGGTGGGCGCCCCAGTCCTCGCCGAACACCACCAAGTCGCGGTTCACAGGGCACCGCCGGGAGTCGCCAGGGCGCGAATCACCCGTGCAGGGTTACCGCCAGCCAGCACCCCGGCGGGCAGGTCACGGGTCACCACACTGCCGGCGGCCACCACTGTGCCGGTGCCAATGTGCACCCCGGACATCACCATCACCCCGGTGCCGAGCCAGACGTGGTCATCCAGCAGGATATCGCCGACCTGCTCCTCGCGGTCCGGCAGGTTGCGCGCGCGCTCGGCGGCGTCCAGCGGATGGCCGGGGTAGCCAGCAAGGAAGCAGTTGGCGGCCACCCGCACATGGTCGCCAAGCACCACTCTACGCCCGACGGCAATGCTGCAACCCCAGCCGATACCGCAGTGGTTACCGACGATCAGCTGTGGCGGCTGACTGCCCGCCGTGCGGCCAGTCAGGGTGGTGCGCCCGGCTAACCGGCAGTCGCTGCCTAGGCGAATCTGCAGTGGCCCGAGGATCGCCGGCAGGCCGCCGTACAGATACAGGCGCGGGGCCCGACCGAGCAGCCGCGACTGCAGAAGCGGTGTCCACCACAGGCAGCGCATCAGGTTATCCAGCAGGCTGTTGCACAACCGATAGAGGCGATAGAGCAGGCGATGGACACCGGGAATTGGCGGCAGCTGGGCTTTCAGTACGGCCATCGCGGCCTGGTAACCGAAGCGCGCCAGCGGACTGTTGCCGTGTTTCAACCATTGCTTGAATGCGTGCATGGGACACCCCCTGGGTTCAGTTAACCTGGCTATTGCACGACCCGGGCCAGATGACTCAAGCCCTGTGCGCCGGGCCTCGCAGTGGTTAACAGCGCTGGTCGCGAACAGCGCCTTGCAAAATGCGAAGCAACACGCGCCTCAATGCTCGAGGGCAGCCAGTGTCGGCAGGCCACCCTGCAACAGCAGACGCACCAGCGGCGCATAGACCCGTTCGGCGCGATAATCCTGGGCGTGGCGCTGGGCAGCGGCGCCCAGGCTGGCGCGCAGGTCGGCATCGCTCATCAGGCGCTGCAATTGCTGACGCAGGTCGGCGCTGTCCTGCGCCTGGTATTTAAGACAGTCTTGTCCATCTACCAACTGCAGATCCCAGTAGCTGCCATCCGCCGGCAGCAACACGGCATGGCCGGCCGCCATGGCCTCCAGGATCGACAGACCGAAGGGTTCGTTGCGGCTGCTGGAAACGAAGATGTTACAGCCGGCGCGCAGCCGATCGATGTCAGCCGGCGCGGCGTGCCAGCGTACGCCGGGCAACTGCGCATCAATCGTGCAGACCGGCTGGCGGGTACCTTGCGGGCGCAAGTAACAAATGTCTGCGGGCAGCGCCACGGGCAGACCGCGTAGAGCCTCCTGCAGCACATCCAGCCCCTTCCATTTGAGCAGCGAGGCGGCCCAGAACAGCCGTGGCGGACTACCCGACTGCTGACAAGGGCGCGGCCAGAGCGTTTGGGGCAGGCCGTTGGCAATGCTCTGCCAGTGCCCGCAACGCATTTGCGCCGCAGCCCGCTGCGGCCCATAGGCAGCACTCAGCGCGCCAAGCAGGCTGGGCGCGCTGCTGGCCAGATAGAACAGTTGATCAGCCTGCGCCAAGGCTCGACCGAGGGTCCGCGAGCGGGCCACCGGACCGTGAATCCATTGCACCAGTGGCCAGCCGCACAACCACTTGGCCAGGTACAGGGCCAGATCACTGCCTGGCCCCGAGGCCCCGAGCAGCAGCAGCGGGCCGAGACGCCAGCGAGCCAGCAACACGTGCAGGCAGATCAGTCCATGGCGCAGGAAATAGCGCCACCCTTGCTCCTGCGGCACCAGCCAGGCCGGTTCACGCAGGCGCAAGTGGACGATGCCGGGCAGTTGCCAGGAACTCGGATCGGCGCTCAGCACCGCTACCCGTCCGCCCTGTTCCAGTAGCAGTCGCAGGGCGTGCTCGCTGGCGACCTTGGAGCCGCCCCGGTAGTGAATGCTGTCGAGCAGCAAAACCCAATGAGCCGTCATTGCCAGATCTCCTCTGTTGAGAGCATTGGCCGGCCACCCAGGCGCCGCCAGAGCATCCGCCCCAGCCACCGCCAGCAGGCCCGCCAATGGGTGCTCGCCGGCTCCAGTGCGGGCTGGACGAGCAGTTGTTGATAACACTGTTGCAAGCGTTCGGCGTTGAGCTGTGCAGTGAACAATTGCTCCACCCGGCTGCGCCCGGCCGTCCCCATTTGCGCGGCCCAAGCGGGCTGGTCGAGCAGTTGCCGAACCGCCGTCGCCAGCGCCAGCGGAGCCTCGATTGGCACCAGCAAACCACTGACACGGTCCAGCACCACCTCGGCGATCCCGCCAACCCGTGGTGCCACCACTGCCAGGCCGGCACTGCCGGCCTCGGCTAGCACCAGGCCAAAGACTTCCTCGCGGGCACCGCTGACGTACAGGTCCACTCCGGCGCGCAACAGGCCTACCGGTTCGGGCTGCTCGCCCAGCCAATGCACCCAGGCCTGCACGCCCAATTGCACAGCCAGCATCTGCAGTTCGGTGCGCTGCGGACCGTCGCCGAGGACCACCAAATGCACCGGATAACCGTCCAGGCGCAGGCGCTGAAGCATCCGCAAAAGCAGGTCGACGCCCTTGCGTGGTATCAGCGAGCCGACCGTGGCCAACAGCCGTTCATGCGGCGCCAACTGCAACTGCTGGCGCAGGTCTGGGGCGCGCTGGGCGTCCAAGCGTTTTAGATCCAAACCGTTGGCGATTACTCTCAGGCGACTCTCGCTCATCCCATCGGCGCGCAAGCCGGTAAGCACCGGTTGGCTAACCCCTACGGCCAAAGAAACTTGATGTAAACGAAGTGTGCAACGCTCGCGCAGCAGGTAGCGCGCATGCAACTGGGCCAGTAGCGGCAGGTGAAGTTCACGGGCCAGGCCGCTGAGCCATTGGCAAGGTGCGCCGCTGTTGGCATGCAGCAATTGGATCTGCTCGCGGCGGATCAGTGCCCGACCTTCACGCTTCAACCGTCGATAGCCGCGCCAGTCAGCACGCGGTGCCTGCCAGCCGAACAACAGCGGAAAGCTCGACAGTTGCACCACCAGTGGCGCATTGAGGGCCGCCAGTGCCGCCGCCAGGCGTGGGCTGTTGCACCAGACCACCGGGGTAAAACGACTGCGGTCAAGGTGACTGAGCAGGTCTAGCAGGCAGCGCTCGCTGCCGCGAATCCAGTCATCGCCGAAATGGGTAAAGAGAATGGGGATTGCGCTGGGGTTGCTGTGCATGGCCGTCTCCCGGGTAGCTGACAAGCTACCGAGCAAGTCGCGGGCCAAACGACGAAGCCATCAAGGACGGGGGCTGGCGGCGCTCGGGGTGCTCGGCGTTGCATTTTGCGATGCAAACTCCGCCAGCCATCGCACGCTCGCTACGGCAATCGCAGTCTGCAAATACAGTGGCCAAGTAAAGCCCTGGGTGAGGAAGGTGCCCGAGGCGACAAAACCAATCAGCCCTGCAGTCGCCGCCTCAATCGACATCGCCAGAATCGCCGGTGCGCTGGCGAACGCGGGGCTCGCGCAGGCCTGCCAGGCCCGGCGCAGGGTTGATATGACCAGCCCGAGAAAGACCCCTAGGCCAAGAAAGCCCGTCTCGGCCAGCACACCAAACCAGGTGGAATGCACAGCATGGTTGAGGCCGTCCCAGTGGGCGCTGTAGAAGAAATAGTTAAAATAGAAATTGCCCAGCCCTACGCCCTTGAGCGGGTTGTCTAGGGCCATGCCCCAAGCGGCCTGCCACGCATAAATACGGCCCATGGTTGACTCGTCGACGCCACTTTCTGCCGCCCCGCCCGAGGCCCGCCCGCTGATCCCGGCGGCCACGAACAACAGCGGCAGCGCCACCCCGGCGATGCTCAGCAGCAGGGCCTTGTTCTGTACCCGGAGCCAGGCGAATACCCCGCTGACCGCCAGCAAGCCGAGCAATCCACCTCGGCTCTGGGTGAACAACACGGCGAAGACGACCAGAACGTAGGTCAGTAAACCCAGGCTGCGCTCCCCGCGTGGCAGCCCTGAGCGCAGCGCCAGTGCCAAAGCAAAGCTGGCCGGAAACAACAACACCAATGCCAGGTCATTGGGGTCACCCAGCACTGAACCGAGTTCACGGCCTATGGTGACCCGGGTTTCCTCCACCAGGCCAATACCATTGAGTTTGTTGCTGATCGCCACGCCAGCGACCAATAGCCCGCAGAGCACGAAAACCCGAGCGGCCAGGCTGAAGTCCTGCTGCCGGCGCAGCAGCCAGCAGGTGGCCAGGGTCATGCAGTAAATCTTTACGTAAACCCCGGACCATTTGCTCATGGCTTCGCCGCTATTACTGGCCAGTGGCACGCCGATGCTGACCAGCAGAAAGAAGCCACTCAACCAACTCAGTTCAGGGCTCCAGTAAGGCTGGATGCGCCGGCTCAGCAGTACATGCCAGCCCAGTACAGCGAGTGCGCCAGCAGCCAGTAGTTGTGGCAGGCGCAGGGGCTCAAGCCAAGGCAAAACCTCATGCAAGCGAAAGAATGAGAACGCTACAAACATCAACACCAAGAAAAACGGCAGGCGCAACGCCGCGAATGCCGCTAGTGGCAGCAGGGCCATGACCAGTACCAGGCGCGGGTCTGGGAACAGCCACCAGACGGCGCCCATAGCCAGGCACACCAATGCGCCTTGCAGGGCCTGCTGCCCGCGCTGGCAAGCCTGTGGTTGACTCTTCACCGTTCAACCCCAGCAGCCAGCCACTGTCCTCCCAGTGTCATTAGCACCGCCAGCAAAGCGACTAAAAACAGCGGCAGCAGGCGGTAAGGCAGGTACAGGCGCCGCTGACTGAGCACAAAAAACAGCAGCAAGCGCAGGGCGTAGCACAGAAGCATGGCCCAAAGCGCTCCGAGCACGCCGTATGGCGCGATCCATAGCATGTAGGCAAACACGGCGAGCAGCGCGGTGGCGACGTTGATGTGCATCTGCAACTGGCTGTTGCGGTCCACATAGCACCCCAGGTTGAGTAATTCGGCCAGGTGCTTGCAGGCCATGGCCAGCATCAGCCAGGGCAGCAGCACGATGGCTTGATGATAGTCGCCAGGCGTTAGCCAGAGGATCAGCAGCGGTGCCACCAGACCCACCGTCCCGGACACCAGCAGCGCCAGAGCGCTGCCCAGTACGGCGAGTTGCGCCGCGCGCTGATGACCATTGGCCTCCTGCAGCAAAGCAAAGCGGCGCGGATACCACCACAGTGCGAACGGCTGCATGAGGATCCCGCACGCCAGGGCCAGCTTGCAGGCGAGGGCATAGGGCGCCATGCCTGCCTCACCCAGTTCGGCCGCCAACCAAAGGCGGTCAAGCCCGGCCAGGATGAACCCGGCAAAGCCGCTGACCATCATTGGGCCGCCATAGCTGAGCAACTCTGGGACCCGTCGCCAATCGAGACCCAGGCCGAATTGTCGCCAGCAGTCGAAAAATAGCCAACCGGCCAGAAGCAGCGCAGAGAAGGTGCCCGCCAGCAGCACACCGGTCACACCAAAACCGTTGGCCAAGAGGTAGAAAGTAAGCAACGCTTGAACGGCAACCTTGCTAACGCTCAGCCAAAAAAACTGGCGAGCACGATCACACATGCGTAGCCAGGCCAGAGGAATACCAATGCAGCCTTCAAGAGTCACCGCCAGGAGCAGTAAGCGCACCTCAAAGGCGCTGGCCCGGCCAGGCAACAAGGCCGCGATGTGCTCAGCCATCGCGAGCAAAGGCAGGCCAAAAAACAGGCCAAGCAACAGCGACAGGCTGAATACATTGCGCATCACCGTCTGCCGTTCAGCCTGGCTGGTGGCCAGGCCGGCATAGCGATACAGCGCTTCGCTAAGGCCAAAGCCGATCAGTAAGCTACACAGGCCGGACAGGGCCAACACCACTTCAAGACGTCCGTATTCGGCGGGCACCAGATAAGCAGTGAATACCGGCAGCATAAACAGCGACAGGCCCTTCATCAGCACAATGCCTAGGCCGTAATAGCAAGCCTGTTGCAATGGCCCGCGCCACAACAGTAAGGCCCGCCGAGGGGCCGCGAGGCTCAGCGCCATGTTTCACCTCCAGCCTGCGCATAGCAGCGCAGGATCTCCGGCAGCACCGCCTCGGGGGTAAAACGCCGTGCCACCCACCGGCGGGCGGCCTGGCCGCGCTGGCGGCGCTGGGCATTACTCAGTTGGCCCCAGGCGCCAATTGCCGCACTGAGCGCGGCCACGTCGCCGCTGGCGCACAACAGTCCACCGGCTTGCGGGGTGGCCAGTTGGCCGAGGCCACCGACATTCAGCGCGGCCACAGGCACACCGTGGGCCATGGCCTCCAGTGCGGCCATCGGCAGGCCTTCATGACGCGAAGGCATGCACAGCATGCCGATCGACGCCCAGCGCTGCGGCATGTCATCGACCATGCCCATGAACTCTACGTTGCTGCTCGCCTGGGTTTGTAACTGCTCGCGCAGTGGCCCATCGCCAAACACCAGGCAGGGCAATTGGGGGTGTTGGCGAGCAATGGCGAGGAACCGATCAGGGCCTTTCTCGTGACTCAGACGGCCGACAAAAGCCAGGCTCAGCGGCGCATGCAGGCGCTCGGGGGCCAGGCTAACGAAGTTATCCAAAACCTGGGTGCCAGCGCCAAGGCGTGCGCCAATTGCCGCGCTCACCGCCAAGCGCGGGGCCAGCCGACCACTGCACTCGTCTAGCCACTGGTACAGGCGCAGGCGCCCGCGGCCCGGTTCGCCGGCATGAAAGGTCGAGACCACGGGTACGCCGAGCAGCAGGGCAGCGGTGCGGCCAAGAATGCCAGCCTTGTAACCATGGCTGTGAAGCAAGCATGGACGGCGCTGGCGCAAGGCCCGCCACAGGCCCAGCGGACTCCCGTCGAGACACTCCAGCGTGATGCCTAGAGCGGCCGCTTGGGCGTGCAGCGGATGGCGGCCATGGTCAGCCAGCAACAGAATGCGCACTGCCCGCCCGCTGTCCTGCAGAGCCTTGGCCAGTTGCAACACATGGGACTCGATACCACCGGCACCGCGGCTGTCCAACGCCAACCAGATTTCTTGACTGTGCTGCTGCATGGCCATCACTCCATAAGGGGCTAGCAGGCACTTCGCAAGATCCACGCCAGCCCCCAGCCCACGCACCTGCGCAGCCTGCACGTCGGCGCTGGCAGTCTGCGTTGCATTTTGCGAAGTACCTTGCACCGCGAGGCTGTGCAGCGCAGGACGCAAGCGGTTAAAGCCTGGCCATGCTTTTGCAAGAGCTGAGTAAATCCAGCAGGAGTTCGCTCATGGCCACTTATCTAATTACCGGCGGTTGCGGGTTTATCGGCAGCCACCTGACCCGCCATTTACTGCAGCAGGGGCATCATGTCCGTGTCATTGACAGCCTCGAGCAGATTTACTGCCAAAGCCTGCCGAGCCAAGTTGACTTCATTCGAGGTGATTGCCGCAGTCAGTTGCTTTTGGATGAATACCTGCAAGGCGTAGCTGGAGTATTCCATTTGGCCGTCGCGCCTTACCCAGTCGATGACCCCGCAGGCTGGCTGCTTGCTCAGCAGATGAACCTAGGCACCACCGTGGCGCTGTTAGAGGCTCTGCGTCGTCATGCCGACCAGTCCATCGACTTGGTGTATGCCTCGTCTGCCGAGGTTTATGGCGACAACGCCAGCTATCCACTGCAAGAACTGGCCACGCCTTGCCCACAGTCGGCCTATGGCACCGACAAGCTGTGCAGCGAACTGCAAATACGCAGCGCCAGTCGTCAGTTCGGCCTGTCGAGCATCATCCTGCGCCTGTTCAACGTCTATGGGCCTAGCCACAACCCGATGCACCACAAACAGGATGCGATCAGTCGTTTCGTCCACAGCCTGTTAGCCGGCACGCCGTTGGTGATTGAAGGGGATGGTGAGCAGACCCGCGACTTTCTCTTCATCGAGGATGCTGTACGAATGCTCTGTGCCGCGCTGCCGCAGGCCAGTTCACAGGCACCCGTGGTCAACGCCTGCTCGGGCGTTTCACACAGCGTCAATCAGTTGCTGGTCCAGTTACTGTCCGTCAGCGACTGCCTGGCAGGGGTCTCGCATGAGGCCGCGCCCATCGGGCAGATCCGCCAATCATTGGGCGACCCACGCAAGGCCAGTCAACTGCTCGGCGTGCAGGCCAGCACCGAACTGCAGCAAGGGTTACGCCAGACCTACTGGCACTATGCGGCTTTGGCTCAGCCTGGCAAAGATCAGCAATGGGCTTGAAGAAGCGCAGGCCCCAGGATTTCGCTGCCGTGAAACACGCGCAAACGGCGCTAAGTGCTCGCCGAGTTATTTACAGCCTATGGCGCGCTCGCCTCTGGCTGCGGCCTTAGGTGTTTAGCGCTAGGTTTAGCTGCGATGCCCCAGCCACTGGGGCCGCCAACTGACTTAGCGGTTGTGGATGGCCGATGATGTAACCCTGCGCATAGTCCAGGCCGAGCCTGCGCACGCACTCCAGGCTTGCCTCGGTTTCGACAAACTCGGCCACTGTGCGCAGGCCCAGTTGTTGGGCGATTTGCTGCATGGAACCGACCATGGCCTGGTTGATCGGGTCGTTCTCCAGGCCGCTGATAAAGCTGCCGTCGATTTTCAGGATATCCAGCGGCAAATGGCGCAGGTAGGCGTAGGACGCAAAGCCGCTGCCGAAATCATCCAGCGCGACCTTCAGGCCCATGCTGCGCAGTTGTTTGATCCACTGAGCTGAAACGCCCAGCTCGCCCAATGCGACCATTTCCGTGACTTCGATGCAGAGTTTGTGTGCTGGCAGATTATGCCGCTGCAACTCTTGCGCAAACATGTCGTGAAAATGCGCGTTGAGCAGCGAGGTGGCCGTCAGGTTGATATTGACCTGGGCAAGCTGCGCCAGGTGCACGGGGTTATCCGCCAGCCATTGCAGCAGGTGCGTCACCACCCAGCGGTCGATGGCGCCGAGAAGGCCGAAGCGCTCTGCTGCATCGAGAAACTGTCCGGGGCTGATGCACGCGCCGCTTTGCGGGTCACGGTAGCGCAGCAGCACTTCATAGTGCAGGCCGCTGGAGGGTGTTTGCAGTGCCATCACCGGTTGATAGAACAGCTCGAAATGGCCCTGCTCAATCGCCTCACGCAAACGCGTGATCCACTGCAACTGACGCTGGTGCTCAAGCAGCAAACCGTCTTCGGGGTTGAACAGCTGCACCTGGTTGCGGCCTTGATGCTTGGCGCGTTGGCTGGCACTGTCGGCCCAGTTCAAGGCGGTTTCCCAGTCACTGACGGCGCGGCTTAGCTCCAGCAGGCCGACACTGGCGTGTACACGGAAGGGCCGCCCCTTCCAGTTGAAGACAAACTGCTCGACACATTGGCGCAGGGTTTCGGCATGCGCTTGCGCTGTTTGGTTATCTACGCCGCGCAGCAGCACCGCGAACTCATCACCACCTAAGCGCGCTAGCTCAGCCTCGCGCGGTAGGTGATGCAGCAGATGGCTGGACAGCTGACGCAGCAATTGGTCGCCAGCGGTGTGGCCGCAGAGGTCGTTGACCTGTTTGAACTGATCCAGGTCCAGGCACAGCAGATGACTGAAGCGCTCGCTGGTTCCGGCCTTGAGGCTTTCGCGTAGCAGACGCTCCAGCTCGCGGCGGTTGAGCAGGCCGGTGAGTGAGTCATGGGCCGCCAGGTAGTGCAGGCGCTCTTCCAGGGCGCGGCGCTCGCTCAGGTCCACCACGATGCCTTCGATGCAGTCTTGGTTGGCCCGCACGTGCAGTGACAGGTAAACCCAATGCCACTCGCCATCGAGGCCGTTGATTTCGCATTCCAGGCTGACCGCCGTCTGCTCGCTGTGCAGCTGCCTCATTTGCTCGGCCCAGCATTCGCTGCCCAGCAACTGTTGCATGCTCAGGTTTATGGCGTCCGGCGGCAGGGCCAACAGAGCGGCGAAGCTGGGGTTGCTTTCCTGCAGCCTGCCACTGCGCGTACAGCGGAAAATACCTTCACCGCTGCTGCTGAAGAGCGCCTGGTATTGCTCCAGATTACCCAATGCCTGGGCTTCGCTGCGCAGCAAGGCGCGGCGGATCTGCTCCAGCTGTTTATCCAGAATGCCGCCAAACAACAGCATGCTCAGCACTGGCAAGTAGGCGTACATCGCGCTAAGTCCGGCGGGCAATGGCAAGGCACCGCTGCGCGCCAGCGGCACCATCAGCATCAACAGCAGTGCAGCGCTCCAGCACAGCAGGTACCCGAGTGCATACGGCCGGCGCTGGCGCAGGGCTAGCACCAGCAACATCAACTGGAACACACCTGTTAGCAGGATCAGCCAGTTGAGCGTTTGATAGGCGCGGTTGTGGCCGAAGCTGATAACCGTCCAGGCGCATACCAGCAGGGTGACGGCAAACAGGGCGTCGCGCAGGTAGCGCAGGCGGCCGAGTTGAATTTTCAGGGCGCTGACGAGGAATAGGCTGCTGAAAATCAATATGCCTGGGTTGGACAGGTTGGACAGTTGCGCGGAAAGCCACGGCCACTGCGGCCAAAGCAAGTCAATCATGCCGTGCAAGGTGGCGTTGTAGAGCGTAACGCTGGCCACGGTTAAGCAGAACCAGACCAGTTGTTGTTCGCGCAGGGTGCTGAACTTGACCATAAAAAACAGCAGCAGGCTGATCAGTGCTCCGAGCAGCAGGCCGCTTCGCAGCCATTGCTCCGCTTGCAACAGCGGGCTATGTTCGGCAGCCACCAGTTGCATTGGCATGCTCACCGCTGAACCGCTCTGCACGCGCAGCAACAAGGTGTGTGGTCCTTCGCCCAGGCGTGGCAGGCGAATGACAACATTCGGTGACGGCTCGCCGCGTTGCAGAAAGGGCCGATGGTCGCCGCTGTAGAAGGGCGCGATCAGCCGTTCGCGGTCGTAAAGCCAGACTTCAATATCGTCGAGGTAAGCGCGGTCGATGATCAGGTCGAGGCGTTCAGCCAACGGTGCTTGCAGCTTAAACGCCAGCCACCAGGCGCTGGCCGAATAACCCATGCTTGGCACGCCCTGTACTTGATAGCCTTCGTGGGCGATGCGCTCATACACCTCGGCGGCGGTCAGGTTGCCGCTGGCATCTTCCAGTACCACGCTGGCCGGTACGTTGACCGGCTGCGTGAGCTGCGCGTTGTCGACTGTCAGCAGCGGCACTTCAGCACGCGCAACAGCACCGCTCAGCAAGGCAGTCAGCAGCAGGGTCAGAAGCGGCAGGGTGAGCAGGCGGTGCATCCGGGCGTCTCAATAAACGGCGAGAGAGGCCAACGCGATGCACACAGCAGGCTGCTCAGATGGCGTCGACGCTCATGATTCTAGCCCAGAACCGGCGATTTGATTGCGCTGAGCGTCTCACCGAGCTCCAGCAGCAGGCCGTTGATCTGCTCGGCCGTCATGTGGAATGGGTCGAAGCGGTCGCTCGATGAGTACTTGAGGAACAGCTCGCGATTGACCTGCTTGGCCCCGGCCCAGCCCATGCTCCAACTGCTGTAGCGGCGCACACTGATTTCGGCGTAGTCGAGGATGGTCAGGTCTTTGTGGCGGCTGTCATCGGCCAGCCGGTTGTACAGCGCATTAACCTCGCTGCGCGGCCCTTCCAGCGCCTGCAAGAAAACATCAGCGTTGCAGCAGAGTATGCCGGTAAGGCCTTTGCCGGGGTTGTTGCGTTGTGAGCTGTCGAGAATGTCGCGGATCAGCTCCGCCGAAACGCTGTGGCTAGCACGGCTGGCATACGTGAGGCGGACAAGCATGATCAAGCCCTCGAAGGCGATAAAAGGATTGCAAGGGGTATAATTGTGCAATACCTGTACAAGTGTTGTGCAACTTATAAGGCGTAATTCTTGTTTACACCTGTGTAACAAAAGCAGCCGAGCACTCTCTATAGTGGCGACCAGAAGCTGACGACGATCAATCAGTCCGCCAATCCTTAGAAGGATCCCACCGTGCACGCCATGCTGCCCCTGCTCGATAAACTGGCTTTTCCGGCAATCCGCCGTGGCCAACTGCAAGCGCTGCAGATCAACCTGACTTACCGCTGCAACCAGCGCTGCCTGCATTGCCACGTCAATGCCGGGCCGACGCGCACCGAAGCCATGACCGATGAGAGCCTGGCGCTGTTGCATCAGGTGATTGATGCCCATTCCGTGCAGACCTTGGACCTGACCGGCGGTGCGCCCGAGATGCACCCGCGTTTTCGCGCACTGGTCGAGCATGCGCGGCGCGAAGGTTTGCGGGTGATCGACCGCTGCAACCTGACCATCTTGAGTGAGCCGGGCTATGAAGACCTGGCGCAGTTTCTTGCTGATCAGGGCGTCGAAATCAGTGCATCCTTGCCCTGCTACTCGCGCGATAACGTCGACAAACAGCGCGGTGACGGCGTGTTTGATGCCAGCATCCGGGGGCTGCAACAACTCAATGCTCTGGGCTACGGTCAGCCGGGCAGCGGTCTGATCCTTAATCTGGTGTTCAACCCACAAGGTCCAAGCCTGCCGCCGCCACAAGCGGCGCTCGAAGCCGATTACAAACATCGGTTGGCCGAAGATTTCGGCATCGTCTTCAATCACCTGCTGACCATCACCAATCAACCGATTGCACGTTTTGGCAGCACCCTGGTCAGCAAAGGCCAGTTCAACGGCTATATGCAGTTACTGCGCGACAGCTACCGTCCGGAAAACCTTGAGCCGCTGATGTGCCGCAGCCTGGTCAGTGTCGACTGGCAGGGCTACCTGTACGACTGTGACTTCAACCAGATGCTCGACTTGCCGCTGCAGTTGCCCGAGCTGATTGGTCGCGACCGGCCACACCTGCGCGATCTGCTCGGTGCCAGCCTGGACGGCAAGCCCATCGTCACCCGTGATCACTGCTTTGCTTGCACCGCCGGACAGGGTTCCAGCTGCGCTGGCGCACTCATTGAATAGGACTTAAAACATGCAACCCACCAGCACCACCGGGCTGTTTTTCTGGGGTTTTCTTGTGGCGTATGGGGTCTTGATGGTGGCCTTTTCACCGCGCGCCGTGACCCTGGGCAGCTTCTTTAATGGCGAAGACGGTCGCGGCCGCAGCGCCAGCCCCTGGCTGATCACCTCGAGCATCTTTATCAGCTGGATCTTCGCCAAATCGGTGACCAATGCCGCCAATTTGGGGGCGACCTATGGCTTAGTCGGCGGTTTGGCCTATGCCATGTACTGGCTGTCGATCCCGCTCACCGGCTTTGTCATCTATCGCCTGCGCCGCCGTTACGCGGCCACCGGCTTGGTGAGTTTTCTCAGCAGCCATTACGGCCGTGGCGCGGCGCTGGCGTTTTCCGCCGCGATTCTGATTCGCCTGTTTAATGAGGTGTGGAGCAACACCGCCGTGGTCGGTGGCTACTACGGCGACTCCGGCAGCTTCGAATTTATTGCCTCGGCGTTGCTGTTCACCGCCGTGACCTTGGCCTACAGCCTGCGCGGCGGGCTGCGCAGCTCAATCATCACCGACGCGGCGCAGGCGGCAATCTTTGTCATTGCCCTGGTCTGGGTGCTGGGCATGGTGTTGCCGCAGCATTCGCCCCGCGAGTTGGCCAGTACCAGTCATTGGGCGCTGAATGCTGGCGTCGACCTGCTGCTGGTCGCTGGCCTGCAAGCGTTCAGCTATGGCTTCCATGACCCGGTGCTGACCGATCGCGGCTTTATCAGCGAAGAGAAGGCCATGCGCCGCTCCTTCCTGATTGCCGGCATTCTCGGTTTTATCGCCATCTTCGCCTTCAGCCTGATCGGCGTGCATGCACAGCTGCTCGGTGTAGCGGCCTCCGACAACGTGCCGGCCGCACTGGCGAAAACCTTAGGCATTGGCGCGCTGATGGTGATGACCGTGGTGATGGTCTCGGCGGCGGGCTCGACGTTGGACTCGACCTTCTCCAGCTTGGCCAAGCTGGCCGGGCGCGAATTGCCCGCACTGGTTGGTCGCGACCTGGGCCAGAAAGCCATCGGTGTGGGCATGGCGGTGATGGTGGTGTTTGCTCTGCTGGGTAACCTGCCGATGATCGCCGGCACCGACATTCTCAAAGCCACCACCATCAGCGGCACGATGGTGATTGGTCTGGCACCGGTGTTTATCCTGCATGGCCTGACCACCCCAACCCGTTTGGGTTTTCACCTGAGCTTCTGGACTGGCCTGGGCCTCGGTGTGGCCCTCACGGTGGGCTGGATTCCGCAAAGCTGGGCCATCGGCGACGGTAAATACGCCCTGCTGCTGGGCACCAACTTGTACGGCTTAGGCCTCTGCGTGCTGGGTTATCTGCTGCCGGGCTGGTTGTTGCGTCGTCCACAAGGGGTGGCCTGATGCGCGCCGGTCGCGATTACCCGCTGGATTACCGCTTAGGGCGCGAGGCCTTTGCCGGTGAAGCGCTGTTCGCCTGCGACACGCTGTATGTAGCGGGTGGCCTGTATGGCAATCGTCAGGCCTTGGCGGCCCTGCAACAGCGTGTGGCCAGCGAACCGGGCGCGCGGCTGGTGTGCAACGGCGACGCCCACTGGTTTGACGCCGATGCTGCGATTTTCCAGCAGATTGAGCAGGGCCTTGCGGGCCATCTGGCGCTGCGTGGCAATGTTGAAACCGAACTGGGCCGTGCGGATGACAGCGGTGCGGGTTGCGGTTGCGCCTACCCGATGAGCGTGGATGAGGCCGTGGTCGAGCGTTCTAATGCCATCCAGCAACAGTTGAACCGCACCGTGCAAGGCATCCCCGGGATGGCGGAACGTTTGGCCGCACGTCCCAGCACCGCACTGGTCAGCGTGGCTGGGCAGCGCGTGGCAATCAGCCATGGCGACGAACAGTCTCTGGCGGGCTGGAGTTGTTCGCGTGAATCGCTCAGCGAGGCGGCGCGTCAGCACGAGCTGGCCCAATGGTTCGCCGCGCAGAACATTCAGGTGTTGGCCACCAGCCACACCTGCTCGGCGGTGGCTCTCAACCTGACGCATGGCGCGTTGATCAATAACGGCGCGGCCGGGCTGCCCAACTTTGCTGGCGGCCGCTATGGGTTGGTCAGTCGTATCTCAACCACGCCGCATCCAGCCGCGTTGTATCGCGGTCAGCGCAATGGTTTGTTTATTGAAGCACTGCCACTGAATTACCAGCACGACGCCTTTCTCGCCGACTTCGACCGCCAGTGGCCAGCCTGCAGCCCGGCGGCGCTGTCCTACCGTTCACGTATTTTGGGTGATGTGGCCGACCAGCCGCAGCACGCCTTACTAGCCGGCTTTAGCCTGTGCCAAAGCCTGTGCGCTCTGGAGGCGCTGACTGATGAATAGCCGTAAATTGGCCTTGATGGGCGTGATCCTCGCCCTGCTGGGCAGCTTCTTTGTCTTCGACATCGGCCAGTACCTCAATCTGGAGGCGCTTAAAGCACAGCAGGCTGCATTGAATGCCCAGGTAACGGCGCAGCCCTGGCTGGCAGCCGGGGTGTTCTTCCTTGCCTATGTGGCGGTTACGGCGTTGTCCTTGCCCGGTGCGGCGTTGATGACGTTGCTGGCCGGTGCGCTGTTCGGTCTGCTCGAAGGCTTTATTCTGGTGTCGTTCGCCTCGACGCTGGGGGCCACGCTGGCCATGCTCAGCAGCCGCTTTCTGCTGCGCGACTGGGTGCAGAGCCGCTTTGGTCAGCGCTTGGCGGGCATTGATGCGGGCATTGAGCGTGAGGGCGCGTTTTACCTGTTTGCCCTGCGTCTGGTGCCGGTGTTCCCGTTCTTTCTGATCAACCTGGCCATGGGCCTGACCCGCTTGCCAGCGCGCACCTACTGGTGGGTGAGCCAGTTGGGCATGCTGCCGGGCACGCTGGTGTTCGTGAACGCCGGGCGTGAACTGGGCAAGCTCGATTCGCTGGCCGGCATTCTTTCGCCGGGGCTACTCGGTGCCTTTGTGCTGCTCGGCGTGTTTCCGCTGATCGCGCGCAAGCTGCTGGGGCTGATTCAGGCGCGGCGGGTGTACGCCGGTTGGGACAAACCCAAGACCTTCGACCGCAACCTGCTGGTGATCGGCGCGGGTGCCGGTGGCTTGGTCAGCGCGTACATCGCGGCGGCGGTAAAGGCTAAAGTCAGCCTGATCGAAAAACACCAGATGGGTGGCGACTGCCTGAACACCGGCTGCGTGCCGTCCAAGGCGCTGCTGCGTTCAGCCAAGCTGGCCAATGAACTGAAGAAAGCCCCGGCACTGGGTTTTAGCGGCGTGCAAGGCACAGTGAATTTCCCAGCGGTGATGGCGCGGGTGCAGCGGGTGATTGCTGACATCGAGCCGCACGACTCGGTCGAGCGCTACACCGGCCTGGGCGTTGAAGTGATTCAGGGGCAGGCGAAAATCCTCTCGCCCTGGAGTGTGGAGGTCAACGGCCAAACCCTGACCAGCCGCAACCTGATCATCGCCGCTGGCGCACGACCGCTGGTGCCGAACATTCCGGGCCTGGAGCAGGTGCAAAGCTACACCTCTGACACCATCTGGGGCCTGCGCGAACAACCGCGCTGGCTGCTGGTGCTGGGCGGTGGGCTGATTGGCTGCGAGCTGGCGCAGGCGTTTCAGCGCCTGGGCAGCCAAGTGATTCAGGTCGAGCGCGGCGAGCGCTTGTTGCCGCTCGAGGATGCTGATGCCAGCGTCGCCGTGATGAGCAGCCTGCGCGCCGATGGCGTTGACCTGCGCCTGCGTCATCAGGCCGAGCGCTTCGAAGTGGTCAACGGCGAGCAGCGCATGATCGCCCGTCATTTGGACACTGGCGAAGAAGTCACCATCGCCTTCGATGGCCTGCTGCTGGCGCTGGGCCGGGTGGCCAATGTCAGCGGTTATGGCGTTGAAGAACTGGGCCTGACCCTGCGCCCCAACGGCACCCTGGAAACCGACGAGTACCTGGCCACGCGCCTGCCCAATGTCTACGCCGTGGGCGATGTCACCGGGCCTTATCAGTTCACCCATGTGGCGGCGCACCAAGCCTGGTACGCGGCGGTGAATGCGCTGTTTGGCAGCTTCAAACGCTTCAAGGTGGATTACCGGGTGATCCCGCACTGCACTTTCACCGACCCGGTAGTGGCGCGTGTCGGCCTCTCGGAGACAGAAGCGCAAGCCAAGGGAATCGCCTATGAAGTGACGCGCTATGGCATCGACGACCTCGACCGCGCGATTGCCGACGAAGCCGCCCACGGCTTTGTCAAAGTGCTGACCGTACCGGGTAAGGATCAGATCCTTGGCGTCACCATCGTCGGCGAGCATGCCGGTGAGTTGCTCACCGAATACGTGCTGGCCATGAAGTACAACCTCGGGCTGAACAAGATTCTCGGCACCATCCACAGCTACCCGACCATGAGCGAGGCGAATAAATACGCCGCCGGTGAATGGAAGCGCGCGCATGCCCCGCAGGGCTTGTTGCGTCTGGCCGAGCGCTTTCATGCCTGGAGGCTTAAGTGAGGCGCTTCGGGCTGCTGGCCGCGCTGCTGCTGGCCCCGCTGGCGCAGGCGGAAAACCTGCTGAGGCCCTGGACAGCCGGGCCGCCAGCGGGCGAATGGTCAACGCCTTGGACGCTCGCCGATATCCCCAAGCTGAAACCCTCGGCGCGCACGCTGGTGGAGTTGGACGGTCAGCCCGTGCTGCAAATCAAGGCCGATGCGGCGGCGGGTGGTTTAGTCCATCCGCTCGATTTGCCCGGCGACCAGCCCTGGCAACTGAGCTGGCAATGGCGCACCGAGCAGGCGCTGGAACAGGCCCGCTTTGCCAGCCGTGAAGGCGACGACTACGCCGCACGCGTCTATGTACTGCTCGATTACCCGCTGGATTCGCTGAGCTTCGCCACGCGACAGAAGCTGCGCCTGGCGCGCACCTTCTTCGATCCCGACCTGCCAGCCGCGACCCTCAGCTACGTCTGGGACAACCGCGCGGCCCCCGGCACACAGGCGCGCAGCGCCTATACCGAGACGGTGGAGATGATTGTGCTGCGTGGCCCGGAAGCCGCGCTGGGCCAGTGGCAGAGCGAATCGCGCGACCTGCGCGCGGATGCCATTGCCGCCTTCGGCAGCGCCCCGCACAAAATCCTCGGCGTGGTGTTTGCCGCCGACAGCGACAACACCGGGGAATCAGCGCACAGCTATTTTGCCGCGCCGCAGTTGCAACGCTAACGGGGCTGTCCACATCCAGTACCATAGGGACACCGTTTTCATGATGGACGCCCGCGTTTGAGCACTCACTACGACCTGCTGTTGATCGGCGCCGGTCACGCCCACCTTGGCGTATTGCGGCGCTGGGCCTTGGTCGAACGGCCACCGGGGCGCATTGCCTTGCTCAGTCCGGGGCCGGTGGCTTGGTATTCCGGCATGCTGCCCGGTTTGTTGGCCGAGCGGCACCGCGCGGAGGACTGTCAGGTCGAGTTGCTGGCACTGTGCCGTGCGGCCAAGGTTGAGCTGATCATCGCGCCGGTTGAAAGCTTCTCCGCCGCACAACAACAGGTGCAAGTGGCGGACGGGCGTACCTTCAGCGCGCGTTGGCTGTCGTTGAATGTTGGCGCGGGCATCCGCACGCCATCGCAGCAGGACAGCGCCATGCAGTTGCTGGCGGTGAAACCCTTCGATGATTTTCTGCAGGGTTGGCAGCGCTGGCAGGCGCAGCCTGAACCTATGGCGATTCTCGGTGGCGGCGCAGCGGCGGTTGAACTGGCCTTGGCCGTGGCCGACAAGGTGCCGCAACTGGCCTTGTTTTGTGCCGGTCATCTGCTCGATGGCTTGACGCCTGGCCTGCGTTTACGCGCCCTCGGCCATCTGCGCCAACGCCGGGTGCAGGTGCGTGAAGACTGTCCCATCAGCCACATTAATGATGACTGCCTGCTCAGCGGCACTGAACCCGTTTGGCGTGGCACACGCTTGTTGTTGGCCAGCGGCGCGGCTGCATGGCCATGGCTGGCGCACAGCGGTTTGGGGTGTGATGAGCAGGGCTTCGTCCTGGTCGCCCCGACGTTGCAGAGCTACACCCAGCCCAGCCTGTTTGCCGTAGGCGATTGCGCCAGCCTGCCCGGTGCGCGCAAAAGCGGGGTGTATGCGGTGCGCCAGGGGCCGGTGCTGGCGTTTAACCTGCAGGCGGCCTTGCGCGGCCAGCCACTCAAAGCCTATCGCCCGCAACGTCATACCCTCGCCTTGTTGGCCACCGGCGATGGCGGGGCGTTATTGGATTGGCATGGGCACAGCGCCGGCGGTCAGTTCTATGGCCGCTGGAAAGACTTTCTCGA
The DNA here is from genome assembly GCA_945874835.1 of Pseudomonas synxantha. Classification (GTDB taxonomy): domain Bacteria; phylum Pseudomonadota; class Gammaproteobacteria; order Pseudomonadales; family Pseudomonadaceae; genus Aquipseudomonas; species Aquipseudomonas synxantha_B. The sequence goes on from CAMCJM010000006.1 coordinate 38,979, forward strand.
CCGGGGTTTTATTCGGCGTCATCGGTTGTGAATCTCGGATAGGCGCCTAGCCGTCACTGTTAGTGCGACCAAAGTGTCATGGCCTCGCGTGGGCCTGGGTGTTCGAATCAGGCCGTTACGCGAAGTTGGCCGCCAGGAGCGACACCCACTATGGTCTATAGAATTAACGAGAACGGCCGATTGCTTGATCACGTGTGCGCATCATCAGGGCGAGTTTCGTCGAGTGAGACGCTTAAACGGCCCGTTAGTGCGCCGCAGGTTGTTTCTGCTGTTAGCCGCGCCAGAATAAAAATAACGAGGTTTGTCATGCGCTCTGCGTTTATTACCTATCCCAAAGCCTGCGCGTTGCATGCT
>CAMCJM010000007.1 GCA_945874835.1 Pseudomonas synxantha
GTCGAAAACTGGGTGCGTTCAGTAGCCGTATCCCCTTTGTGGCACTCAGCAGGCTTTGTATATGAGCCCACTCGGTATCGCTTAACTGGCTTCTGTCGGTCATGGCAAAAGCCAGATTCTAGCCGGTGGCTTACGTCAACAGAACCTAGTTTAATCACACGGCTTGTGATTTGCCAGCGGCATTGGGCCGTGCGGGCGCGTATTTTAAGCGGTTGAGGTCAATGACGAAGCTGTTCAATGCGGACCGGCACCACACCGTCACGCAGCATGCCCAGTTGCTCGGCAGCTTTTTGTGAAAGATCGATGATGCGCTGCTTGGCATAGGGGCCGCGGTCGTTGATGCGTACCACTACGATTTTGTTGTTGCGCAGGTTGGTCACCTGTACCTGGCTGCCAAATGGCAGGCTGCGGTGCGCGGCGGTCAGGGCGTTTTGGTCGAAGCGTTCGCCGCTGGCCGTTTTGTTGCCGTGGTGGCGCGCGCCGTAATAAGACGCCTGGCCTTCGGCGCGGTAACCCTGCGGATCGACCTGGCCCTGTCCTTTGCTAGCGCAGCCGCCAAGCAGCAGTGTTAGGCAGGTAAGTAGTGCGGCGCTTTTAAGCATGTGGACTCCGCGTAAGGTGGAAGATGCTTTTTCTTCCGCCGTGGTTATGGGTGGATGGATGAAGCGCCATCCACCCTCCGGTCTGATGGCGGACTACTGGCTGCGAGAGTTGAGTAGGGTGGAAGACGCTTTTTCTTCCGCCATGGTTTTGGTGGGTAAGGCGTCAAATACGCCCCCCGATCCACCTTGCGGTCTTGCGCAGAGCAAGACGCCGGGCAAGCCCGGCGTCGATTGGTTGCAACTCCAAGGGTTTAGCCTTCGAGCTTTTTCTTCAGCAGTTCGTTCACTTGTGCAGGGTTGGCCTTGCCTTTAGAAGCCTTCATGGCCTGGCCGACGAAGAAACCGAACATTTTGCCGCGCTTGGCTTCATCGCTGGCGCGGTACTGTTCAACCTGCTCGGCGTTGGCGGCAAGCACTTCGTCGAGCATCGTTTCAATAGCACCCGAGTCGGTGACCTGTTTAAGGCCCTTCTTCTCGATCACTTCATCGGCACTGGCGCCTTCACCGGCGGCCAAGGCCTCGAAGACCATCTTGGCGATTTTGCCGCTGATGGTGTTGTCCTTGATGCGCAGGATCATCCCGCCCAGTTGTTCGGCGGAGACGGGTGACTGCTCGATCTCCAGATTGCCGCTGTTGAGCAGGCTGGACAGCTCACCCATCACCCAGTTGGCGGCCAGTTTGGCATCGCCGCAGACGGCGTTGACGGCCTCGAAGTAGTCGGCCAGTTCGCGGCTGGCGGCCAGCACGTCGGCGTCGTAGGCGGACAAACCGAACTGCGCTTCAAAGCGCTCGCGCTTCTGCACCGGCAGTTCCGGCAGGGTGGCGCGGATTTCATCGAGGAAGCTTTGCTCGATCACCACCGGCAGCAGGTCCGGGCAGGGGAAGTAACGGTAGTCGTTGGCTTCTTCCTTGCTGCGCATGGAGCGCGTCTGGTCTTTGTTCGGGTCGTATAGGCGGGTTTCCTGCACCACCTTGCCGCCATCTTCGATCAGTTCGATCTGCCGCTGTACTTCGTGGTTGATGGCTTTTTCGATAAAGCGGAACGAGTTAACGTTCTTGATCTCGGCGCGCGTGCCGAACTCGGCCTGGCCCTTTGGCCGTACCGAAACGTTGCAGTCGCAGCGCAGTGAGCCTTCGGCCATGTTGCCGTCGCAGATGCCCAAGTAGCGTACCAGCGCGTGCATGGCCTTGACGTAAGCCACGGCTTCCTTGGCGCTGCGGATATCCGGCTCGGAGACGATCTCCAAAAGCGGCGTGCCAGCACGGTTGAGGTCGATGCCGCTCATGCCGTGGAAGTCTTCGTGCAGGCTTTTGCCGGCGTCTTCTTCCAGGTGCGCACGGGTGATGCCAATGCGCTTCTGGGTGCCGTCTTCCAGGGTGATGTCGAGGAAGCCCTTGCCGACGATGGGGTGATCCATCTGGCTGGTTTGGTAGCCCTTGGGCAGATCCGGGTAGAAGTAATTTTTGCGGGCGAAGATGTTTTGCGGCGCGATTTCTGCGTCAATCGCCAAGCCGAACTTGCAGGCCATGCGCACGGCTTCAGCATTCAGCACCGGCAGGGTGCCGGGCATGCCTAGGTCAACCAGGCTGGCCTGGGTGTTGGGCTCGGCACCGAAAGCGATGGCGCTGGCGGAGAAAATCTTCGATTGGGTGCTGAGCTGGGCATGAATTTCCAGCCCGATTACGGTTTCCCATTGCATGTCAGTCGTCCTCAGAATCCAGCCGGAGCTTGTGTGTGCCAATCAGTGACCTGTTGGTACTGGTGGGCGACGTTGAGCAGGCGGCCTTCCTGGAAGTAGTTGCCGAGCAACTGCACGCCGACCGGCAAGCCATCGACGAAGCCCGCAGGCATCGACAAGCCGGGGATGCCGGCTAGGTTGGCGGTGATGGTGTAGATGTCTTCCAGGTAGGCGGCGACCGGATCGTTGTTCTTCTCGCCGAGCTTCCAGGCCAGGTTTGGCGTGGTCGGGCCGAGGATCACGTCAACGTCATGAAAGGCGGCAACGAAATCGTTTTTGATCAGGCGACGGATTTTCTGCGCCTTGAGGTAGTAGGCGTCGTAGTAGCCAGCGGACAGCGCGTAGGTGCCGACCATGATGCGGCGCTTCACTTCCGCGCCAAAACCTTCGCCGCGTGAGCGCTTGTAGAGGTCTTCCAGGTTCACCGGGTTTTCACAGCGATAGCCGAAACGCACGCCGTCAAAGCGCGACAGGTTGCTGCTGGCTTCGGCCGGGGCGATGACGTAGTAGGCGGGGATCGCGTGCTGCATGTTCGGCAGGCTGATGTCTTTGACGGTCGCGCCGAGCTTTTTCAGCTCATCAACCACGGCCATCACCTTCTCGCCGATGCGTGCATCCAGGCCTGTGCCGAAGTATTCCTTGGGCAAACCGATACGCAGGCCAGCCAACGGCTGGCTGAGGGCGGCGAGGTAATCGTCTACCGGCTGATCGACGCTGGTGGAGTCCTTGGCGTCGAAGCCGGCCATGGCTTGCAGCATCAGTGCGCAGTCTTCTGCAGTGCGTGCCAGGGGGCCGCCCTGATCGAGGCTCGATGCATAAGCGATCATGCCCCAGCGCGAGACGCGGCCGTAGGTCGGCTTGATCCCTGTGAGGTTGGTCAGCGCCGCGGGCTGGCGGATCGAGCCGCCGGTGTCGGTGCCGGTCGCTGCGGGCAGCAGGCGTGCAGCCACGGCAGCCGCCGAGCCGCCTGAGGAACCGCCCGGTACGCGGGTCAGATCCCAGGGATTTTTTACCGCGCCGAAGTGGCTGGACTCGTTGGCCGAACCCATGGCGAATTCGTCCATGTTCAGCTTGCCGAGGGTCACGGTCCCGGCGGCGGCGAGTTTTTCCACTACGGTGGCGTTATACGGAGCCTTGAAGCCGCTGAGGATCTTCGAGCCGCAGGTGGTCAGTACATCCTGCGTGCAAAACAGGTCTTTGTGCGCAATCGGTGCGCCGAGCAGGGCGCTGCTTTCGCCAGCGGCGCGGCGCGCATCGGCAGTCTGGGCCTGGGCGATGGCTTGATCAGCGGTGACGGTGATAAAGCTGTTGAGTTGCGGGTCCAGTTGGGCAATGCGCGCCAGCAGGTTGCGGGTCAGTTCTTCAGCAGAAAACTGTTTGTCGGCGAGTCCGCGGGCGATCTCGGCCAGGGTCAATTGATGCATGAGGTGGCTTTTCCCTTACTCGATGACTTTCGGAACCAGATACAGGCCGTTCTCGACGGCCGGGGCGATGGCTTGATAAGCCTCGCGCTGGTTGCGTTCGGTGACCTGATCGGCGCGTAGGCGCTGGGTGGCTTCCAGTGGGTGGGCCAGCGGTTCGATGCCGTCGGTATTGACCGCCTGCATCTGGTCAATCAGGCCGAGAATGTTGTTCAGGGTCGCGGTGGTGTCTGGAATATCGGCGTCATTCAGGCCCAGTCGAGCCAGATGAGCGATTTTCTCCACGTCGGAGCGTTCAAGCGCCATCAGATGTCTCCCCTATTAAACGCAGCGCAATGCTTGGCTGTCGGTGCAAATGTGAACGGGTTCCCGTGTCGGACATATCAGGGAACAGATCGCAAAAGGTGGTGGTCAAAGGTCGCGATGATGAGCCGTAAAGCCCGGAAAAGCCGGCAATCTACCATATTGGTGCCTTGCTCAAAATCCCTGCCGTTGTTAGAGTTTGCCGCACTTTTTACCTGCGCGTTTGTGCGCTTGCCTTTACCCACGCGCTGCCTAGGGTCCTTATCCCATGTTCAAAAAACTGCGTGGCATGTTTTCCAGCGATCTGTCGATTGACCTGGGCACTGCCAATACCCTGATTTATGTTCGCGAACGCGGCATCGTCCTTAACGAACCGTCGGTTGTTGCCATCCGTACTCACGGTAACCAAAAGAGTGTGGTCGCGGTTGGTACCGAAGCCAAACGCATGCTTGGTCGTACCCCCGGTAACATTGCTGCTATCCGCCCGATGAAAGATGGCGTGATCGCCGACTTCAGCGTTTGCGAAAAAATGCTGCAGTACTTCATCAACAAAGTTCACGAAAACAGCTTCCTGCAGCCGTCACCACGCGTGCTGATTTGCGTACCTTGCAAGTCCACTCAGGTTGAGCGTCGCGCTATCCGTGAATCGGCCCTTGGTGCCGGTGCTCGCGAAGTGTTCCTGATTGAAGAGCCAATGGCCGCCGCCATTGGTGCGGGCCTGCCGGTTGAAGAAGCGCGTGGTTCGATGGTGGTCGATATCGGTGGCGGTACCACTGAAATCGCCCTGATCTCGCTCAACGGTGTGGTTTACGCCGAATCCGTGCGTGTGGGTGGCGACCGTTTCGACGAAGCGATCATCACTTACGTGCGCCGCAACTACGGTTCGCTGATCGGTGAATCCACCGCTGAGCGCATCAAGCAGGAAATCGGCACCGCTTTCGCCGGTGGCGAACTGCGTGAAGTCGACGTGCGTGGGCGTAACCTGGCTGAAGGTGTGCCGCGCAGCTTTACCCTGAATTCCAACGAAGTGCTTGAAGCGCTGCAGGAATCCCTGGCGACCATCGTTCAGGCGGTTAAAAGCGCCCTTGAGCAATCACCGCCTGAGCTGGCTTCCGATATCGCCGAGCGCGGTTTGGTGTTGACCGGTGGCGGCGCGCTGCTGCGTGACCTGGACAAACTGCTGTCGCAGGAAACCGGCCTGCCGGTGATCGTTGCTGAAGACCCGCTGACCTGTGTTGCCCGTGGTGGTGGCAAGGCGCTGGAGATGATGGATCGCCACACCATGGATCTGCTGTCCTCGGAATAAACGCGAGCGCTCCAAGTCTTGAGCTGCAAGCCGGGTTAACCTGCTTGCAGCTTTTGTTTTGCTGCCTGCCGCTGTGAGGAATTGCCGATCAAACCGCTATTTGCCAAAGGTCCTTCGCTGGGTGTTCGCCTGTTGGTGTTCACCGTGCTTTCGGCTGCGCTGATGGTGGTCGATGCGCGCTTGACATTGCTGCAGCCCTTGCGTGCGCAGCTGGGCTTGATTGTCGCGCCGGTGTATTGGGCTGGGCGTCTACCGGTGCGCATTTGGGACAGTGCGACTCAGGAGCTGAGCACGCGCAGCGAGCTGACCGCTGAAAACGAGCGCCTCAAGGCCGAACAGCTGATGTTGCAGCGTCGCTTGCAGAAGTTGGCCGCCCTCACCGAGCAAAACGTGCGCCTGCGCGAATTGCTTAACTCCGCCGCGTTGGTGGATGACGAGGTGTTGGCCACTGAGCTGATTGGTATCGACCCCAATCCGTTTACCCATCGCATCCTCATCGACAAAGGCGAGAAAGACGGCGTGGTCATGGGCCAGCCTGTGCTGGATGCGCGCGGTCTGATGGGTCAGGTGGTCGAAGTCATGCCCTATACCTCGCGCGTGCTGCTGCTCACCGACACCACTCACAGCATTCCGGTGCAGGTCAATCGCAATGGCCTGCGCGCCATTGCCAGCGGTACAGGCAACCCGGAGCGCCTGGAGTTGCGCCATGTGGCGGACACGGCAGACATCAAAGAAGGCGATCTGCTGGTTAGCTCGGGTCTGGGCCAGCGCTTCCCGGCCGGTTATCCGGTGGCCATGGTCAGCGAAGTGATCCATGACTCCGGCCAGCCCTTTGCGATTGTGCGCGCGGTGCCGACGGCCATGCTCAATCGCAGTCGCTACATGCTGCTGGTGTTCACCGACCCGCGTACCCCGGAGCAGCGTGCGACCGAATCGGCGCAGGCACAGGAAGCGCTGGATCAGGAAATTCTTCAGCAGGCACAACCTGCTGTTCAGGCGGCAGGTGCATCTGCACCTACCGTCAATCCGCCAGAGGCAGCGCAATGATGGCCGCACGGGCAAGCAATATCTGGTTGGTGTGGTTGACGTTGGCGGTTGCACTGCTGCTGAGCGTGGCCAGCCTGCCGAAGTTCATGGAGCTGGGTCGTCCCTTGTGGCTGGCGTTGTTTCTGACCTACTGGGTGCTGGCTGTGCCGCATCGCGTAGGCATGACCACAGCCTGGTGCCTGGGGTTGCTGGCGGATGTGCTTAACGGCAGCCTGCTGGGGCAGAATGCGCTGATTTTGACCTTGATCACCTTTCTTGTGCTGACCTTGCACCAGCGCCTGCGCATGTTTCCGATGTGGCAACAGAGCATGGTGCTGCTGGTAGTCTTTGGCTTGGCGCAACTGGTCCAGCTTTGGCTCAACGCCCTCACCGGCAGCCGTCCACCGACCCTGACCTTTGTCTTGCCGGCGCTGATCAGTGCGCTGCTCTGGCCATGGGTCTGTGCCGTCTTGCGCGGGTTACACCAGCGCGTGGGTGTCAACTAAGCAAGGTGCCTTGGCCTTGCGTCTATCCGACAGGGAGAAGTCTGCATGGCCACGCTCTATCTCGCATCTGGCTCGCCACGGCGACGCGAACTGCTGACGCAGATTGGCGTGCCGTTTCTCACGCAAATCGCGCCGATTGATGAAAATGCATTGCCAGATGAGCCGCCATCAGCCTATGTAGAGCGCCTGGCGCGTGCCAAAGGCCAGGCCGGTTTGGCTGCGCTGAGCAATCCAGCCGATGCGGTTGTGCTCGGTGCGGATACCGCCGTGGTGCTGGATGGACGCATTCTCGGCAAGCCTCTGGATCGTGCCGATGCGCTGGCGACTTTGCAGGCGTTGTCGGGTCGGTGCCATGAGGTGCTGACGGCGGTGGCGCTGGTAAGCCGCGAACGGATTGTTTCGCAGGTAGTCACAAGCCATGTCAGGTTCCGGGCATTGTCCGTGGCCGAAATCGAGGCCTACTGGGCCAGCGGTGAGCCGCAGGACAAAGCTGGCAGCTATGGCATTCAGGGGCTGGCAGCGATTTTTGTCAGTCAGTTGCAAGGCAGTTACTCGGCGGTGGTCGGTTTGCCGTTGTGTGAGACGGCAGCCTTGCTCGCCGAATTTGCTATTCCGTGCTGGCAAACGTTGCCAGTTCACAGTCACGAGGTTGTCGGTCGTGGGTAATGGGCTGCCGCTTCAGGTGCAGTGCCGCGGCTTTAGCTTGATCTCCCAAGAGATGTGCGCATGAGCGAAGAGATCCTGATCAATATCACGCCGATGGAATCGCGCGTGGCGGTGGTGGAAAACGGCGTACTGCAAGAGGTTCACGTCGAGCGTACGCAAAAGCGCGGCATCGTCGGCAACATCTACAAAGGCAAAGTGGTGCGCGTGCTGCCGGGTATGCAAGCCGCGTTTATCGACATTGGCCTGGAGCGTGCCGCGTTTATTCATGCGGCCGAAATATCCAGCCGTGAAGGTTCCGCCGTAGAGAGCATCAGCGCGCTGGTGCACGAAGGGCAGAGCCTGGTGGTGCAAGTCACCAAAGACCCGATTGGCAGCAAAGGCGCACGCCTGACGACACAGCTGTCGATTCCTTCGCGCTACCTGGTGTACATGCCGCGCACCGCGCACGTTGGTATCTCCTTGAGAATTGAGGATGAAGCCGAGCGTGAGCGCCTGAAGAAAGTGGTCGCCGACTGTGTGGCGGCTGAAGGCATCGAGGAGAGCGGCGGTTTTATCCTGCGCACGGCCGCCGAGGGTGCGGGTGCGGATGAAATTCTCGCGGACATCCGCTATTTGCGCCGTTTGTGGGGGCAAATCGCCACGCAGATGAAGGTCGGCCCTACGCCGCAAGTGATCTATGAAGACCTCAGCTTGGCACTGCGCACCTTGCGTGATCTGGTCAACCCGAAGATCGAAAAGATCCGCATCGACTCGCGGGAAACCTTTGGCAGGATCACTCAGTTTGTCGATGAGTTGATGCCGGAAATTGCCGACCGCCTTGAGCATTACCCCGGTGAACGGCCGATCTTCGACCTGTACGGCGTTGAAGATGAGATTCAGAAAGCCCTTGAGCGCAAAGTGCCGCTCAAATCGGGTGGCTACCTGATCATCGATCCGGCCGAGGCAATGAGCACCATTGACGTCAATACCGGTGCTTTCGTCGGCCATCGCACCCTTGAAGAGACCATCTTCAAAACCAATCTGGAGGCCGCCACCGCCATTGCCCGGCAACTGCGCCTGCGCAATATCGGCGGCATCATCATCATCGACTTCATCGACATGGAAGATGAAGAGCACCAGCGCCAAGTGCTGCGCACGCTGGAGAAACAACTGGAACGCGACCACGCGAAAACCAACATCATCGGCATTACCGAGTTGGGCCTGGTGCAGATGACCCGCAAGCGCACCCGCGAAAGCCTCGAGCAAGTGCTGTGCGAGTCCTGCAGTGCCTGCCAGGGGCGCGGCAAGCTGAAAACCGCAGAAACCACCTGCTATGAAATTTTCCGCGAGATTCTACGTGAGGCGCGCGCCTATCAGGCCGAGGGCTACCGGGTGTTGGCCAATCAGAAGGTGGTGGATCGCCTGCTCGATGAAGAGTCGGGCAATGTTGCCGATCTGGAAGCCTTTATCGGCCGGACCATCAAATTTCAGGTGGAAACCATGTATTCCCAGGAGCAATACGATGTGGTGTTGCTCTGATATGTGCACGGGCCTGAACTGAATGCAGTTATTGGCACGCGGGTTAGCCTGGTTGCTGCGCGCCACGCTCGGGCTATGTGCCTTGGCTTTGGTACTGGCGGCGCTGTATGTGAGCCTGGGGCGTGAGTTAGTGCCGTTGCTGGCCGAGTACCGCCTTGAGGTGGAAGACAAGGCCCGAACTGCTCTGCACATGCCGGTACGCATTGGTGAGCTGGAAGGCTCCTGGCAAGGCTTCGCCCCGTTGCTGACGGCGCACGACGTCGATCTAAGTGAAGGGGCTTCGGCGTTGCAACTGGAACAGGTGCGCGTGGTCCCCGATGTATTGGGCAGCCTGGCGGCGCGCCAGTTGCGCATCGCCCGGTTGGAGCTGGACGGCTTGCAAGTGGTGCTGACGGAGGATGCCGATGGGTGCTGGGCGCTCAAGGGGCTGCCGCTGACCCAGCCCAAGGCAGACGTGGATCTGGCGCAAGCACTGCGCCAACTGCAAGTGGTCAGGCGTATCTCCCTGCTTAACAGCCAAGTCACCCTGCAAGCCTTTGAGCAACCGGCGCGCACCCTGACCTACGTTAATCTCAGTCTACTCAACGGCTCGCTGCGTCAGCGTCTGGATGGTCGCTTGCTGCTACCTGATGGCCAGCCGCTGGCCTTGCAGGTGCGCACACGGTTGCAGGCCGAGCGCTGGCAAGATGCTCAGGCCGACATCTACCTCAGCCTGCCGCAGAGCGATTGGGCACCCTGGTTGCCACCCAAGGTGCTGGCGCAGTGGCGCGTGCAGCAACTGCAACTGCAACTGGGTGGTGAGGTGTGGCTGAAATGGGCCAGAGGCGCTGTGCAGCGTGCGGTCGGCCGTTTACACGCACCGCAGCTGCAAGCGGGCTTGGCCGGTCGGGATGCGGTGACGCTGGAAAATTTGGCGCTCAATGCTTATTTCACGCGCACGGCCACCGGCTTTAATTTTCTCCTGGATGATTTGGCCTTTAGTCGCGACGGGCAGCGCTGGGGCGATGCGCGCCTGGCCCTGACCCAGCAGGCGGAAAGTGCAGAATTGCAGGAGCAATGGCAGCTCAGTGCCGATCGCCTCGATCTGGCACCGTTGCAACCGCTGGTCGCCGCCCTCGCGCCACTGCCCGACAACGCCCTGGCCTTGCTCAATCAAGTCAAACCGCATGGCACCTTGCGTAATGTTCAGCTGGATTATCGCCCGCGCCTTGGTGACAGCAAGCGCCTGCAGTTTGCCGCCAACTTGCAGCAGATTGGCTTTGCCGCTTACCAGGGCGCGCCGGCGGTAGAAAATGTCAGTGGCAGCATCACGGGCGATTTAGGTCAGGGTGAGTTGCGTCTGCACGCTGAGCAGTTCTCGTTACATTTTGAGCATCTGTTTCCGCACCCCTGGCGCTACAAAAAGGCCAGTGCGCGCCTGACCTGGCAGCTTGACGAGCAGGCCTTCACCTTGCGCAGCCCCTATTTGCAGATGCTCGGTGATGAGGGGGCGGTGGCCGGTGATTTCCTGATTCGCCTCAACCGTGATCCAGCTGAAGAAGATTACATTGACCTGCGCGTGGGCCTGCGTAATGGTGATGCGCGGTTTACCGAGAAGTACCTGCCCAGTCGCTCGTCGGGCATGAGCCGCGAGTTGGATACCTGGTTGAAGCAGGCCATACGCGGCGGTGCGGTGGATGAAGGCTACTTCCAGTATCAAGGGTCGCTGCACAAAGCTGCCGACGACAGCGCGCGCAGTATCAGCCTGTTCTTTGCCGTGCGTGATGCTGAATTGGCCTTTCAGCCCGGTTGGCCGTCGCTGCAAGCCGCGCGCGGTCGGGTGCTGATCGAAGACAGCGGCGTGCGGGTCGAACTGGCTGAGGGGCGTATCCTCGATAGCCAGGTTGTGAATGCTCAGGCAGTGATTGCCACGGCGTTGCCCGGACAAGTCCCACGATTAAAGCTCACGTCTGATCTGAACAGCAGTTTGCGCGATGCCCTGCAGATTCTCCAACAAGTCCCGATTGGCACCGCGTCGACCTTTGCCGGGTGGTCTGGCGAGGGTGCGCTGGCGGGCAAGCTCAGTTTGGACTTGCCGCTGCGCAAGGGCCTGCCGCCAGAGGTGGTGGTGGATTTTGCCACCGAGAATGCGCAACTCAATCTGACCAATCCAGCGTTGCAGTTCACTCAGTTGCAGGGTGCATTTCGCTACAACAGTGCCAGCGGCCTGAGCGCTCCTGATATTCGTGCGCAGTTGCTTGGCCATGCGGTGCGTGCCAAGGCATTGGCTGAAGGCTCGCGCGGTAAGGCACGCAGCCGTATCGAAGCCCGTGGGCAGATTGCCGTGCCAGAGCTAACGGCTTGGCTGGGGGTGACGCAACCCGTGCCCGTTAGCGGCCTGCTGCCGTATCGCTTAAACCTGATTCTGGAAGGTGCCGACAGCCAGTTGCGTGTCAGCTCCAGCCTTAAAGGCGCCGTGGTGGATTTACCCGCGCCGTTTGGCAAAGCGGCGGCAGACGAGCGCGATACGCAGTGGCGTATGAGCCTGGGTGGGCGTGAACAGCGCTATTGGCTGGATTACGCCGAGTTGCTAAGCCTGTCGTTTGCGGCTGCGCCGGGGCAGTTTGGCCAAGGCCGTGGCGAGTTACGTTTGGCCGATGGTCCGGCGCGCTTGCCGACCACGCCGGGCCTGCGTGTGCGCGGTCGTGTGGCCGAGTTGGACTGGTCTGCCTGGCAGCAAGCGTTAAAACCTTATTCGGCTTTACCGAAAGATGATGCGCAGCAACTGTTCAAAGACGCTCAACTGCAGGTCGCCCAGTTCAACGGCTTTGGTATCAGCCTGCAGGCGCTGGAGGTCGGTGTCTCGCGTGAGGCGGCCGGCTGGTCGGTGAGCCTCGACAGTGCGCAGCTTAAGGGGCGGGTTGGTTTGCCAAGCAGCAGCGACCAGCCAATTGTTCTCGCGCTGGATTATCTGCGTTTCCCGGCGGCTAAAGCGAAGGCTGAGGGTGAGGCGAAGGTCGATACCCCCGACCCGCTCGCGACCTTCGATCCGCGTGGTTTTCCTGCGCTGGATGTGCGCATCGCTGAGGTCTATCAAGGCGTTGAGCCGCTGGGCGGTTGGTCATTCAAGGCGCGCCCGGCTAGTGCCGGCGTTCAATTCAGCGAGCTTGATCTGAATCTCAAGGGGCTGAACATCGCCGGTCGCGCCAGTTGGCAGCACGCGTGCGCTGGCGTGCGCTCAACTTACCAGGGACGTTTGGCGGGCGCTGATCTGGCCGATGTGCTGATTGCCTGGGGGTTTGCCCCCACGGCGACCAGTCGCAGCTTTCGTCTGGATGTAGACGGTCACTGGCCGGGCTCACCCGCCTGGTTTGCCCTCAAACGCTTCAGTGGCACGCTGGACGCCTCGCTGCGCAAGGGACAGTTTTCTGAGGTTGAAGGGCCCGCTTCGGCGCTGCGGGTGTTTGGCTTGTTGAACTTCAACTCAATAGGTCGCCGACTGCGACTGGATTTTTCCGATTTGCTCGGCAAAGGCCTCAGCTATGACCGGGTAAAAGGCGTGTTAGTAGCCGACAGCGGTGTATTTCTGACCCGCGAGCCCATCACCCTGACAGGTCCGTCCAGCAACCTGGAACTTAACGGCACCCTGGACATTGCCAATGACCGAATCGACGCCAAATTGTTGGTCACGCTCCCCGTCACCAACAATCTACCGCTGGCCGCGCTGATTGTCGGTGCGCCGGCCATTGGCGGCGCGTTGTTTGTGGCGGACAAGCTGTTGGGCGACCGTGTGGCCCGTTTTGCCACCGTGCAGTATGGCGTCAAAGGTGACTGGCAGAACCCGGACATCAGTTTCGACAAGCCGTTTGAGAAACCGCAGTAACCTTGTGTGCCACATGCGCCCGTGCAGTCGGCCTACGTGGCTTGTAAGCTTGGGTTAAACCGTCGTTGAGATAAGGCCGTTATGAGTCTCGCAGTCATTCAAATGGTCAGTCAGGCCGATGTTCTGGGCAATCTGGCCCAAGCGCGGCAACTGCTTGAGCAAGCCGCTGCGCAAGGTGCGCGGCTGGCTCTGTTGCCCGAGAACTTCGCCGCCATGGGCCGCCGCGATCTGGCCAGTCTGGGCCGGGCCGAGGCTTTGGGTGAGGGGCCTATTGTGCCCTGGTTGCAGCAGGCTGCCCGTGATCTGGGGCTGTGGATTGTCGCGGGTACCTTGCCTTTGCCGCCGGACGGCCAGCCGGATGCCAAGCCCCACGCCTGCTCGTTGCTGCTGGATGCGCAAGGTCAGCGCGTCGCCCGGTACGACAAGCTGCACCTGTTTGATGTGGATGTCAGTGACAGTCATGGCCGCTACCGTGAGTCCGATGACTATGCCTTCGGTGATCGCGTGGTGGTGGTGGACACGCCGGTCGGTCGGCTTGGGCTGAGCGTGTGTTACGACCTAAGGTTTGCCGAGTTGTACAGCGCGATGCGCGATGCCGGGGCTGAGTTGATCAGCGTGCCAGCGGCCTTCACCGCCGTAACCGGTGCGGCGCATTGGCAAGTATTGACCCGTGCCCGCGCCATCGAAAGCCAGTGTTATGTGCTTGCCGCCGGGCAGGGCGGTCGCCACCCCGGTGGGCGTGAGACCTTCGGTCATTCAGCCCTGATCGACCCCTGGGGGCGGGTGTTGGCCGAGTTACCCTGTGGCCCTGGTGTGTTAGTGGCTGAGCGTAACGCGCACGAGCAGGCGGCCATCCGTCAACGCATGCCGGTGAGTCGGCATAAACGATTTTTTGCGGCTGCCGAACCTCGGCAGCCAGGTGTTGAACCGTTATGAACGAGATAAACCCATGAACACGATGTTGATGTCTGTCAGTGAGCATCTACTTGGGGCCGGTGGTCTGACCCTCGAGCATCTGCCGGGCGTACTGGCCGAGTTGGCTGGCCCCGGTATTGACGCCGCTGACCTGTATTTTCAGAGCCAGGTATCGGAAACCTGGGCGCTGGAGGATGGCATCGTCAAGGAAGGCAGCTTCAACCTCGACCAGGGCGTGGGCGTGCGTGCCCAGTCGGGTGAGAAAACCGGTTTTGCCTACAGCAATGCGATCACTGCCGATGCCCTGAGCCAGGCCGCGCGGGCTGCCCGCTCGATTGCCCGCGCGGGACAAAATGGCCGTGTGCAGGCGTTCAGCAGCCCGTTAATGACGCCGCTGTACGCCCAAGACAATCCGCTGGATGTTTTGAGCCGGGCGGAGAAGGTCGAGTTGCTCAAGCGGGTCGACGTCGCCACCCGCGCGCTTGATCCGCGCATCCAGCAAGTCAGTGTCAGCCTGGCCGGTGTGTGGGACCGTGTTTTGGTGGCGGCCACCGATGGCAGCCTGGGTGCGGATATTCGCCCGTTGGTGCGTTTCAATGTCAGTGTGATCGTCGAGCAAAATGGCCGCCGTGAGCGCGGCGGGCACGGCGGCGGCGGGCGCATCGATTACCGATATTTCCTTGAGCAGACCAGCAACAACGAAGAGCGCGCCATGGGCTATGCCCGCGAGGCGCTGCGTCAGGCGTTGGTTAATCTGGAAGCCATTCCTGCGCCGGCGGGCACCATGCCTGTGGTGATGGGTGCTGGCTGGTCAGGTGTGCTGCTGCACGAGGCGGTTGGTCATGGCCTGGAGGGTGACTTCAACCGCAAGGGCAGTTCAGCATACAGCGGCCGAGTGGGCGAGCAGGTGGCCTCCAGCCTGTGCACCATCGTTGATGATGGCACCTTGGCTGAGCGGCGCGGCTCCCTGAGCATGGACGACGAAGGCACACAGACCCAGTGCACCACGCTGATTGAAAACGGTGTGCTCAAGGGCTACATGCAGGACAAGCTCAACGCGCGGTTGATGGGCGTGGCCGCCACCGGTAACGGTCGTCGTGAGTCTTACGCGCACCTGCCGATGCCGCGCATGACCAACACCTACATGCTGGCCGGTGAGAGCGACCCGGAAGAAATCATCCGTTCAGTGAAGAAGGGCATCTACTGTGCCAACCTCGGTGGCGGTCAGGTGGATATCACCAGCGGCAAGTTTGTGTTTTCGACCAGTGAGGCGTACCTGATTGAAGACGGCAAGATTACCGCGCCGGTTAAAGGCGCAACCCTGATCGGCAACGGCCCGGAAGCCATGAGCAAGGTGTCGATGGTCGGTAACGATCTGGCGCTGGACAGCGGCGTAGGCACCTGCGGGAAAGACGGACAGTCCGTGCCAGTGGGTGTGGGCCAGCCGACCCTGAAGATTGATGCTATTACGGTGGGCGGGACAGGGGCCTGACGGCAGCCATAAGCTACAAGCCTTAAGCTGGCTTTGCTTTTACTTGCAGCTTATGGCTTGAGGCTTATGACGGCGCTATCTCAATCCGCGCTGAGCTTCATCCAGTTCGCGGATGTATTTGAAGATTTTGCGGGAAGCGGCAGGCGGTTTGTCTTGTGCCAGTTCATGCTGGGCCTGGCGGATCAGCTGACGCAGGTGTTGACGGTCGGCATCGGCGTATTCGCCGACAAATTTTTCCAGGGTGTCGTCGTCACCGTTGAGCAAGCGGTCACGCCAACGTTCGAGGTTATGAAAACGTTCGTTGTACTGGCGTGTTGAGGCGTCCAGTTGATCGAGCAGGGTCAAAATGGCGTCCACGTCCTGGTCGCACATCAACCGGCCGATAAACTGCACGTGGCGTTTTTTCGCGGCATTGGCCGTGTGCTTCGGCGCTTCGGCAAGCGCGCGGCGCAGCTCGTCGGTCAGCGGCAGTTTGTTTAGCAGGTCAAGCTTCAGGGTGGTCAGGCGTTGTCCCATATCTTGCAGCGCATGCAACTCGCGTTTGATTTGGGTTTTGCTCTTCTCGCCGGAGAAGTCGTCAAGGTATTCAGACATGGTGGCGGTCCAGTGGAAAACGCCGACATGATAGCAGCAAGTTTCCAGCTGTAAGCGTCTGGCCTGTTTGGTCGCGCTTGCCGCTTATCGTTCAGGAGTGTTTATGAGTGCAGTAGACGGGGTGGGCCCACAGGCAGTGCCGCAATTGCAGGCGCAGGTGGAGCAAATTATTGCCGAGGCAAAAAAGCAGGGTGCCAGTGCTTGCGAGGTCGCGGTGTCGGTGGAGCAGGGCTTGTCCACCACGGTGCGCCAAGGTGAGGTGGAAACGGTTGAGTTCAACCGCGATCAGGGTTTTGGCATCACCCTTTATGTTGGTCAGCGCAAGGGTTCAGCCAGCACATCGGCCACCGGGGATGCGGCTATTCGCGAGACGGTGGCGGCGGCTCTGGCCATTGCCAAACATACCTCTGAAGACGAATGCGCGGGTTTGGCTGATGCAGCACTGATGGCCCGTGAACTGCCGGCGCTGGATTTGTACCATGCGTGGTCGATCACCCCCGAGCAGGCCATCGAGCAAGCGCTGAGCTGCGAAGCCGCAGCGTTTGCGACGGATCAGCGGATCAAGAATGCTGACGGCACTACCCTCAATACCCATCAGGGCTGTCGGGTGTATGGCAATAGCCATGGTTTTATCAGTGGTTATGCCAGCACACGGCACAGCCTGGGTTGCGTGATGATTGCCGAGGATGGCGGGCAGATGCAGCGCGACTACTGGCATGACGTTAATCGTCAGGGCGAGTTGCTGGCCGATGCCGCCAGTATTGGCCGCCGCGCCGCCGAGCGTTCCGTCAGCCGCTTGGGCGCGCGACCGGTGCCCACCTGTGAGGTGCCGGTGTTGTTTGCGGCGGAACTGGCAACAGGCTTGTTCGGCAGTTTTCTCGCGGCCATCTCGGGCGGCAACCTGTACCGCAAGTCATCGTTTTTAGAGGGCGCATTGGGGCAGCAGTTATTCCCAGAATGGATGAAGCTCGACGAGCGCCCGCATATTCCGCGTGCGCTGGGCAGTGCCGCCTTCGATGGTGACGGCCTGGCGACCTACGCCAAGTCCTTTGTCGAGGGCGGTGAGTTGCTGTCCTACGTGCTCGGCACTTATTCCGGGCGCAAGCTAGGCATGCCCAGTACTGCCAACTCAGGTGGCGTGCATAACCTGTTTGTCAGTCATGGCGATGAGAACCAGGCGGCGCTGCTAAAGCGCATGGGGCGCGGGTTGCTCGTCACTGAGCTGATGGGGCAGGGCTTGAATATGGTCACCGGTGACTATTCGCGCGGTGCTGGCGGCTACTGGGTGGAGAACGGAGAGATCCAGTTCCCGGTGCAGGAAGTGACCATTGCCGGCAATTTGCGCGACATGTTCAAGCAAATAGTGGCCGTGGGTAATGACCTTGAACTGCGCAGCAACATCCGCACCGGCTCGGTGCTGATTGAGCGGATGACTGTGGCTGGTAGCTAAATCGCCTGACACAAAAAAGGGCTGCCCCGTTTGTGCGGGGCAGCCCTTTTTATTGGTGATTTACGCGCCTGGGACTAAAAGCCGTGGCCTGAAAACCTAATGCTGAGGCTGCCGCTTGGGTTATTACTCGCCTTCGTCGAAGAAGTTGTTGATCAGCTCGCACAGAGCTTGTATCGCTTCTGCGTCCTGCCCGCCTTCGGTATGCAGGTGTACGGCGGTGCCTTTGCCAGCGGCCAGCATCATCACCGCCATAATGCTTTTGCCATCTACCAGGCTCTCAGGACTGCGGCCAATCTTGACCTGGCAAGGAAAGCGCCCCGCAACGTCAACGAACTTGGCCGCTGCACGAGCGTGCAGGCCAAGCTTGTTGATAATGGTGATTTCGCAGGCGGGCATCGCGGCAATTCCTTAACTGAGGTCGCGGTGGCGTGTCTGAACGTTTTTCAGAATGGGCTTGAGGGCTTCACCCAGGCGGTTGGACAGGTATACCGAACGGTGGTGCCCGCCGGTGCAGCCGATAGCCACTGTGACATAGGCGCGATTACTGGCGGCGAAGCGCGGCAACCACTTGTTCAGGTAGTTGAAGATGTCCTGATACATCTCCTCAACATCCGGCTGACTTGCTAGGTACTCAACAACGGGTTGATCCAGACCTGAGAAGTCACGCAAATCCGGCTTCCAGTAAGGGTTGGGTAGGCAGCGCACATCAAATACCAAATCCGCATCCACCGGCATGCCACGTTTGAAACCGAAGGATTCAACCAGAAACGCGGTGCCGGGTTCGGGCTGGTTCAGTAGGCGTAGCTTGAGGCTGTCGCGCAGTTGGTAAAGGTTGAGGCGCGTGGTGTCGATTTTCAGGTCGGCCAGATCGGTAATCGGCCCCAGCAGCACGCTTTCATCGGCAATGGCTTCAGCCAGGGAGCGGCTTTCATTGGTCAGCGGGTGACGCCGGCGGGTTTCTGAAAACCGCTTGAGCAGGGTTTCATCATCCGCATCCAAGAAGACCACATCGCACTGAATATGCCGCGCACGTACGTCGGCAAGCAGTTCAGGGAAACGTTTGAGTTGGCTTGGTAAATTGCGCGCGTCGATGGACACGGCAATTTGCGGGTGGAGCAATTCGGTGTGCATCAATGTGCGCTCAGCTAGATCGGGCAGCAACCCAGCTGGCAGGTTATCGATGCAGTAGAAACCGTTGTCTTCGAGCACATCGAGCGCGGTGCTCTTGCCGGAGCCGGAACGACCGCTGACGATGATCAGGCGCATACTCAGCCTTGATTGAGTTGGTTTTGTGCGTCAACCACGACCTGATACAGCGCCTCGCTGTTGTCGGCCTGGCGTAGGCTGGTGCGAACGTCACAGCGGTCGAGCATGCTGGCGATTTGGCGCAGCAGTTCGAGGTGGGCATCGGTGGCCGCTTCGGGTACCAGTAGGACGAACAGCAAGTCCACAGGCTCACCGTCGATGGCGTCGAAGTCTACCGCCGTGTCGAGACGCAGCAGTGCGCTGATAGGCGCATTGCAACCGACCAAGCGGCAGTGGGGAATGGCGATGCCGTTACCGAAGCCGGTAGAACCAAGCTTTTCCCGGGCAATCAGGCTTTCGAAAACGTCTTGACCGTCCAAGTCAGGCAGCTCGCGGGCTACCAGGTTGGCTATCTGTTCAAGAACGCGTTTTTTGCTGCCTCCCGGCACGTTCACCAAGGAACGGCCGGGGGTCAGGATGGTTTGAAGTTGGATCATAGGAGATAGACGAAGTCAGCGAGCCATTGCGCCCTGTTGACGTTCGAGCTGTTTTTCCTTGTGTTTGATGAGTTGTCGATCGAGTTTGTCAGTCAGTAAATCGATGGCCGCGTACATGTCTTCATGCTCGGCATTGGCCACCACTTCGCCACCGGCGATGTGCAGCGTGGCTTCGATTTTCTGCTTGAGCTTCTCGACCTCCATAATGACTTGCACGTTGGTTATCTTGTCGAAGTGGCGCTCTAATCGACCAAGTTTTTCGGCGATGTAGTCGCGCAGGGCGTCGGTCACATCCAGCTGATGTCCACTGATGTTGACTTGCATACCGCTTTCTCCTTGTTGCCGTGTGTAAGAGACAGGCAAAGGGCCTGCCGCCGGAACACTGTGGCGTGGAAGACTCTGACGCTGCGAGCCTGGCACGGCGCATATTGCTTGGTAACAGTATGGACGTTTTTACGAAAATACGTGGCCAGGAGGTGAATGCGCTGCGAGTTGTCTTCCTTCTTTGGGCCGCCTTAGATCAATCGTTTACGCTCGCTGGATGGCGCTATACCGAGGGATTCACGGTATTTCGCAACGGTGCGGCGGGCCACTTGAATGCCCTGTGCTTCCAGTAAACCAGCGATCTTGCTGTCACTCAACGGCTTTTTCGCATTTTCCGCGGCGACCAGTTTTTTGATGATGGCGCGTATAGCCGTGGACGAGCATTCGCCGCCTTCAGAGGTGCTGACGTGGCTGGAGAAGAAATATTTCAACTCAAAAATGCCGCGCGGGGTGTGCATGAATTTTTGTGTGGTGACCCGTGAAATGGTCGATTCGTGCATGCCGACTGCTTCTGCAATGTCGTGCAGCACCAACGGCTTCATCGCCTCATCGCCATAATCGAGGAAGCCGCGTTGATGTTCGACGATTTGCGTGGCGACCTTCATCAGCGTTTCGTTACGGCTTTGCAGGCTTTTGATAAACCAGCGTGCTTCCTGCAACTGATTGCGCATAAAGGTGTTGTCGGCGCTGGAGTCGGCTCGTTTGACGAAGCCGGCATACTGCGCGTTCACCCGCAGGCGCGGCATGGCTTCTTGGTTTAGCTCTACTAACCAGCGCTCATTGTGTTTGCGCACAATCACGTCAGGCACGACGTACTCGGGTTCGCTGGACTCAATCTGCGAACCTGGGCGCGGATTGAGGCTTTGAATGAGCTCGATAACTTGGCGCAGTTCATCTTCCTTGAGCTTCATGCGGCGCATCAACTGGCTGTAGTCGCGGCTGCCGAGCAGGTCGAGGTAATCGTTTGCCAGGCGCTGGGCTTCTGTCAGCCACGGTGTTTTGCTGGGTAGCTGGCGCAGTTGCAGCAGCAGGCATTCACCCAGGTTGCGCGCGGCAATACCGGCGGGCTCGAATTGCTGAATGCGATGCAGCACCGCTTCAACTTCATCGAGTTCGATGTCCAGTTCGGGGTCGAAGGCTTCAACGACTTCTTCCAGGGTTTCTTCCAGATAGCCCTGCTGATTTATGCAGTCGATCAGGGTCACGCCGATTAGGCGGTCTTTATCGGACATAGGTGCCAGGTTGAGCTGCCAGAGCATGTGGCTTTGCAGGCTTTCGCCGCTTGAAGTACGGGTGGTGAAATCCCACTCGTCATCGTCGTTGCTGTTACTGGGCAGGCTGCTGGCGCTGGTCTGGTAAATGTCTTCCCAGGCGGTATCAACGGGCAACTCATTGGGAATGCGCTCGTTCCAGTCGCCTTCTTCAAGGTTGTCCACGGTTTGTGTGGTTTCCTGGAAGTTGCTGTCCTGGTAAGCGGGTTCCGGCTGTTCGTGGGTACTGGCGCTTTCTGCGCCGTCGGCCATGGGGTCCGAATTGTCGAAATCATCGCCGTCTTCTTGGCGTTCGAGCATCGGGTTTGACTCCAAAGCCTCCTGGATCTCTTGTTGCAGATCCAGGGTCGACAGTTGGAGTAGGCGAATGGCCTGTTGCAGCTGAGGGGTCATCGTCAGCTGCTGGCCCATTTTCAGGACTAGCGATAGTTTCATTGCAGACCTTATTTACCGGCGTCTGTGCGCGATCCACTACAGGGCGATTTAAAAAAGCGCCACTTGGAAGCAAATTATATGCCTGATTTTAGGGGGGTTGCCTAGTGCTGGCTGCGTTCCCCCTAGAAGAGTTTGTGTCACAACCTGAATTCGTGGCCCAGGTACACTTCTTTAACCGTCTGGTTGGCCAGGATGGCTTCGGCATTGCCTTCGGCGATCAACTGGCCATCGCTGACGATGTAGGCAGTCTCGCAAATGTCGAGCGTCTCACGAACGTTGTGATCGGTGATCAATACGCCGATGCCTTTGGCTTTGAGGTGGTGGATGATTTGCTTGATATCGCCCACGGAAATCGGATCGACACCGGCAAAAGGCTCATCCAGCAAGATGAATTTTGGGTTGGTGGCCAGGGCGCGAGCGATCTCTACGCGGCGTCGCTCACCGCCGGATAGGCTCATGCCGAGGTTGTCGCGGATATGGGTGATGTGGAACTCCTGCAGCAGGGCTTCCAGTGCCTCCATGCGTGACGACTTGTTGAGGTCTTTGCGTGTTTCCAGGATGGCCATGATGTTATCGGCCACGCTCAGTTTGCGGAAGATCGAAGCTTCTTGGGGCAGGTAGCCGATGCCGGCGCGAGCGCGGCCATGCATGGGCTGGTGGCTGACGTCGAGGTCATCGATGAGCACGCGACCCTGATCCGCCTGAACCAGGCCGGCGATCATGTAAAAGCAGGTGGTTTTGCCGGCGCCGTTTGGGCCGAGCAAACCCACGATCTGACCGCTTTCGATGTTCAGGCTGACGTCACGCACGACCTGGCGGCCTTTGTAACTCTTGGCCAGGTGCTGGGCTTTCAAAGTGGCCATTGTTACTGCGCCTGCTGATCGGCTGGTTTGTTTTTCGGCTGGATCACCATGTCAATGCGCGGGTGAGGAGCGGTCACGCTGGTGCCTGTGGCGCGGCCGGCATTAACGATCTGGCGGCGGGTGTCGTAGACGATTTTCTCGCCCTCGAAGGTGTTGCCTTCCTGGATCACCTTGGCTTGGTCGATCAGCACAACGCGTTCATTGCTCATGAAGTACTGAATGGTCAGGCCGTAGGCTTTGACGATTTCTTTGTCATCCGAAGGGCGTTGTTCGTAGTAGGCAGGTTTGCCGATGGAAGTGAAAACCTCGACGTCGCCTTGGGCGTTTTGGGTGATGGTCACGGTGTCGCCGGTAACTTTCATGCTGCCTTGGGTGATGATGACATCGCCGCGATAAACGGCCACGCCTTGCTTGTCATCCAGTTCTGCACTGTCGGCCTGGATGCGGATAGGCTGCTCGCGATCAGAGGGCAGTGCCCATGCGCCAGCGCTAACAAGAGCGGCGCTCAGGCTGAATAGTAGGGGGAGGGTGTTAACGAGCCTCATGCTGACCTCTTACGTTGGACAGCAGGAGCATCCTGCCGTCATTCATGTACGCTTTCATTCCTTGTGCCGTGGTCACCCCATTGGCCGCTACGATTCTAACGGCCTGCTGGGTCTGCGCATATTCCTTGTTTGGGAATACGGTCAAGCGGCTGGTGGTGAGGGTCGTTGGGCGGCCTTTGGCGTCGGTGCGTTCGACGCGAACCCTGTCGATCAACTCCACCTCATTGCCGCCGGGGGAAACTTCACCGCGCTCGCTGTGGATTTTCCAGGGCTGCTCGGTGCCGCGAAACAGGTTCATGTTGGGTGCGGTCATCAGGGTGATGTCGCTGGTCTTGAGGTGCTCAACCTTGTCGGCGGTCATTTCATAATGCAGCTTGCCGTCGGCCTGGTATTGCACGGTGTACGTGTTGTGGGCGTAGAAGTCGACAAGGTTTTCAGGCACTCCACCACTGTTGACTGTATTCGCTTCATCCGGGCTTAAGTTCCAGTAGCCGAGTGCTGCCACCAGCAGTGCGGCGCAGGCAAGGAGCGATAAGTTGAGCAATTTGCGCGGCATGGAGGGCCTATAAGTAAGCAGCTTGGGCGGTGTCGAGGGTGCCTTGCGCGTGCATGATCAATTCGCAGAATTCGCGAGCAGCGCCTTCGCCACCTCGGGCGCGAGTAATGCCGTGAGCGTGCTGGCGAACAAAGCCGTCGGCGCTGGCCACTGCCATGCCAAGGCCTACGCGGCGAATCACCGGCAGGTCAGGCAGGTCGTCACCTAGATAAGCCACTTGAGTGTAGTTGAGGCCCAATTCGCCCAGCAGTTCATCAAGCACTACCAATTTGTCTTCGCGGCCTTGATACAGATGCTGAATGCCCAGGTTTTGTGCGCGGCGCTCAACCACCGGTGTTTTGCGCCCGCTGATGATGGCCGTGCGTACGCCGGAGTTGATCAGCATTTTGATGCCGTGACCATCCAGGGTGTTGAATGTCTTGAACTCACTGCCATCAACCAAAAAATACAGTTTGCCGTCAGTCAGTACGCCGTCGACGTCAAAAATGGCCAGCTTGACGCTGCGTGCGCGTTGCAGCAGTTCTTCGTGGGTCAGCTTTGTCATTACATCACTCCGGCGCGCAGCAAGTCGTGCATGTTCAGCGCACCAATGGGTTGTTGTTGCTCGTCAATCACCACCAGCGAGCTGATTTTGTGGTCTTCCATGATTTTCAGAGCCTCGGCGGCCAGCATGTCGGCGCGTGCTGTTTTGCCGTTGGCGGTCATCACCTGGTCGATGAGTGTTTCACGGGCGTCGATATTGCGGTCCAGGGTGCGGCGTAGGTCGCCGTCCGTGAAGATGCCGGCCAAGCGCCCGTCATCCTCGATCACTACGGTCATACCCAGGCCTTTTTGGGTCATTTCCAGCAGTGCGTCGCGCAGTGAGGTGCCACGCTTGACCTGAGGCAGGCTGGCACCTGCATGCATCACGTTCTCAACTTTCAGCAGTAAACGGCGGCCCAGCGCACCGCCCGGGTGGGAGAATGCGAAGTCTTCGGCGGTAAAGCCGCGCGCCTCCAACAATGCAATCGCCAGAGCATCGCCTAGAACCAGCGATACGGTCGTCGATGACGTGGGGGCGAGGTTGAGCGGGCAGGCTTCCTGTGCCACGCGGGCATCCAGGTTGACTTCAGCGGCCTTGGCCAGTGGCGACTCAGGATTGCCGGTCATGCTGATCAATGTGATGCCCAGGCGTTTGATCAGGGGCAGCAGGGTGACGATCTCAGCGGTTGAGCCGGAGTTGGACAGCGCAAGCACCACGTCATCGCGGGTGATCATGCCCATGTCGCCGTGACTCGCCTCAGCTGGGTGAACAAAGAAGGCTGTGGTGCCGGTGCTGGCCAGGGTTGCGGCGATTTTGTTGCCGATGTGGCCTGATTTGCCCATGCCCACGACGACGACACGGCCTTTGCTGGCGAGAATCAACTCACAGGCACGAATAAAATCGCCGTTGATGCGCTGTAGAAGATCCTCAATCGCATCGAGTTCCAGGCGAATGGTGCGCTGCGCGGATTGGATCAAATCAGTGGACTGGCTCATGACATCTCGACAACGTTCAGGCTAAAGGCGGCGATTATAACGGTAATGCCACATCTGCCCAGCCTTTCCACGGTGCATAAGGCCACTGTAACTGTGAAACACTTATCTCCTGCAACAGGTTCAATCTTGGGTGAGCTTTGGCGTGGTGGTATAGTCCGCGGCCATTTTCGGTTCGGTCGACACGTTGTAGTGCCCTTTGTTCGGGCCGCTACGTCAGTCAGGCACGCGTAAAGCAAGGAGTCCAGATGAGCGCCGAGAGCCCGTATGCAGTTGAACTAAAAGGCGTGAGCTTTAAGCGTGGCGAGCGGGATATTTTCAAGAACGTAGACATCCACATCCCTCGCGGCAAAGTCACGGGCATCATGGGCCCTTCTGGCTGTGGCAAGACCACGCTACTGCGTCTGATTGCTGCCGAGTTGATGCCAAGCCAGGGCGAGGTGAGGGTCAATGGTTTGAACCTGCCCAGTCTGTCGCGTGGCGAATTGTTCGACATGCGCAAGCAGATGGGTGTGCTGTTTCAGAGCGGTGCATTGTTCACGGATCTGGATGTGTTTGAGAACGTTGCGTTTCCGCTGCGCGTACACACCCAATTGCCCGAAGAGATGATTCGCGACATCGTCCTGATGAAGCTGCAGGCCGTGGGGTTGCGGGGTGCCGTTGAGCTGATGCCCGATGAGTTGTCCGGTGGCATGAAGCGTCGCGTGGCATTGGCTCGCGCCATCGTCCTTGACCCGCAGATATTGATCTATGACGAACCGTTTGTCGGTCAGGACCCCATCGCCATGGGCGTTTTGGTGCGCTTGATTCGCCTGCTCAACGACGCACTGGGTATTACCAGTATCGTGGTTTCGCATGATTTGGCTGAAACCGCCAGTATTGCCGACTACCTCTATGTTGTTGGTGACACACAGGTGCTGGGACAGGGGACGCCGGCCGAGTTGATGGACTCGGATAATCCACGCATCCGTCAATTTATGCAGGGCACGCCCGATGGGCCTGTACCGTTTCACTTTCCGGCGGACAATTACCGCGATGATTTGCTGAGGGGGCGGTGATGCGCAAAACATCTGTGCTCGAACGGGTGCGCCTGTTTGGGCGCGCCGGTATTGATCTGCTGGGCACCTTGGGGCGTTCGGTGATCTTTTTGCTGCGTGCCTTATTCGGCCGCAGCAGCACTGGCAATGGTTTTCAGTTGCTGGTTAAGCAACTTTATTCGGTCGGCGTCATGTCGCTGGCGATCATTGTCGTGTCGGGTGTTTTTATTGGCATGGTGCTGTCGCTGCAGGGCTTTAGCATCCTTGCTCAGTATGGCTCTGAGCAGGCAGTCGGACAGATGGTGGCCCTGACCTTGCTGCGTGAGCTTGGCCCAGTGGTGACAGCGCTGCTGTTTGCCGGGCGCGCCGGGTCGGCGTTAACTGCCGAAATCGGCAACATGAAATCCACCGAGCAGCTGTCAAGTTTGGCAATGATTGGTGTTGATCCGCTCAAGTACATCGTGGCCCCGCGTCTGTGGGCGGGGTTTATCTCGATGCCGCTGTTGGCCATGATCTTTAGCGTGGTGGGTATTTGGGGCGGCTCCATGGTCGCGATTGACTGGCTGGGTGTTTATGAAGGCTCGTTCTGGGCCAATATGCAAAACAGCGTGTCCTTTCGTGAAGATGTGCTCAATGGCGTGATCAAAAGCATTGTCTTTGCCTTTGTCGTGACGTGGATTGCCGTGTTTCAGGGCTATGACTGTGAGCCAACTTCGGAGGGGATTAGCCGGGCCACCACCAAGACCGTGGTGTACGCCTCGCTCGCCGTGTTGGGGCTGGACTTTATTCTGACCGCATTGATGTTTGGAGATTTCTGATGCAGAACCGCACGCTGGAAGTGGGTGTCGGCTTGTTCCTGTTGGCAGGGTTGCTGGCATTTTTGTTGTTGGCTTTGCGCGTCAGTGGCCTGACGGTCGGGGCTGATAACACCTACAAGGTCTATGCAAGCTTTGACAATATCGCCGGTTTGACGGTGCGATCTAAAGTCACCATGGCCGGAGTGACGATCGGTAAGGTCAGCGCCATTGATCTCGATCGCGACAGCTACATGGGGCGCGTGACCATGCAACTCGATGAGGCCGTGAATAACCTGCCGGCTGACTCTACGGCGTCGATT
This sequence comes from Pseudomonas synxantha, assembly GCA_945874835.1. GTDB lineage: Bacteria > Pseudomonadota > Gammaproteobacteria > Pseudomonadales > Pseudomonadaceae > Aquipseudomonas > Aquipseudomonas synxantha_B. The sequence continues at coordinate 26,806 of CAMCJM010000007.1, forward strand.
CTCACTGCTGGCCTGCTGGGCGAGAAATACATTGGTATCAGCGTGGGTGGCGAAGAAGAGGTGCTGGGGGAAGGCGGCACCATCCATGACACTCAGTCATCGCTGGTGCTGGAAGACCTGATTGGCAAGTTTCTGCTCAATTCAGTTAACAAAGATCAGGCAAATTAGTAGAGGTAATCAGCATGTTTAAAGCACTACGAAATGGTCTGTTGATCTGCCTGGCAGCCTTCTCTTTGCCGGTGTTGGCTGCGCCCGCTGCTCATGAGGTGGTGCAGGAGACGACGACGAACCTGTTGGCCGACCTTAAAGCGAATAAAGAGCAATACCGCACAGACCCTGGCGCGTTCTATGACGCCCTCAACAGCATTCTCGGCCCGGTGGTGGATGTTGACGGCATCTCGCGCGGGGTAATGACCGTGCGCTACTCGCGCCAGGCGTCGCCTGAGCAAATGCAGCGCTTCCAGGAAAATTTCAAGCGCAGTCTGATGCAGTTTTACGGCAACGCTTTGCTGGAATACAACAATCAGGATATCCGGGTGTTGCCGGCAACCGGCCAGCAAGACCCTCAGCGCGCCTCGGTGAACATGGAAATTCGTGATGGCAATGGCGCTGTCTATCCGCTGTCCTACACCATGGTCAGCCAAAATGGCACCTGGAAGATGCGCAATGTGGTGATCAATGGCATCAACATTGGCAAGTTGTTTCGTGACCAGTTTGCCCAAGCCATGCAGGAAAACCGCAATGATCTGGACAAGGTCATCGACAACTGGACCGAGACGGTAGCCAAGGCGCGTCAAGGGTCTAGCGCATCGTGAGTCAGGCCAGCATCAGCGAGTTATCGCCGGGTCTGATTACGTTGGTCGGTGTGTTGGATTACAGCAGCGCGCCTGTCCTGCGTAAGCAGGGGGCTCGTTTGATCAAGGGCGGGGCTGCTGCGGCCTGCGTAATTGATTGCGCCGGTGTGGTGAAATCCAGCAGCGTTGGCGTGTCCCTGCTCTTGGCGTTTATGCGTGACGCCAAGGCCGCCGGCAAAACACTCAGCATCAAAGGCTTGCCCAGTGATATGCGCGAAATCGCCAATGTGTGCGGTTTGCTGGAAATTCTTCCCCAGCAGGCCTGAGTGCCATCGCGCGAGTGCCTGCCGCTTGAGCGTAATGCGGGGTTCGCAGGCGGGGGGGCTTTTTTGTATGATGGTCGGCCCGCGAGCGTCTGCTCAGCTGTCGTTAATTCATGCATTGATCGAGGTTGAGCATGCAAGCCTTAGAAGTAAAAAGTCTCCTAGAGGCTAAATTGCCGGATACCCAGGTGGAAGTCGAAGGCGAAGGCTGCAATTTCCAGCTGAGCCTGATCAGCGATGAACTGGCCGCATTAAGCCCGGTCAAGCGCCAGCAACAGATCTACGCTCACCTCAATGACTGGATTGCCGATGGCAGCATCCACGCCGTGAGTATGAAATTCTTCAGCCGTGCCGATTGGGCTGCGCGCTCCTAAACCGAGAGAATCATGGACAAACTGATTATTACCGGCGGTGTGCGCCTCGATGGCGAAATCCGCATTTCCGGGGCGAAGAACTCTGCCCTGCCGATTCTCGCCGCCACCCTGCTGGGCGACGCGCCCGTTACCATCTGCAACCTGCCGCACCTGCACGACATCACCACCATGATCGAGCTGTTCGGTCGCATGGGTATTGAGCCGATTATTGATGAAAAGCTCAGCGTGGAAATCGATGCGCGCGCCATCAAAACCCTCGTGGCGCCCTATGAGCTGGTAAAAACCATGCGCGCCTCGATCCTGGTGCTTGGCCCGATGGTGGCGCGCTTCGGTTATGCCGAAGTGGCCCTGCCGGGTGGCTGCGCCATCGGTTCGCGTCCGGTTGATTTACACATCCGTGGCCTGGAAGCCATGGGTGCGATCATTGATGTCGAAGCCGGCTATATCAAGGCCAAGGCCCCGGAAGGCGGTCTGCGTGGCGCGCACTTCTTCTTCGATACCGTCAGTGTGACCGGTACCGAAAACATCATGATGGCGGCGACTCTGGCCAAAGGCCGCAGCGTGCTGGAAAACGCTGCGCGCGAGCCGGAAGTGGTCGACCTGGCCAACTGCTTGATCGCCATGGGCGCGAAAATCAGCGGTGCCGGCACCGACACCATCACCATCGATGGTGTTGAGCGCCTGCATGGCGCACGTTTCAGCGTGATGCCAGACCGTATCGAAACCGGCACCTACCTGGTGGCGGCGGCAGTTACCGGCGGCCGGGTCAAGGTCAAGGACACCGATCCGACCACGCTTGAAGCCGTGTTGTCCAAACTGCAGGAGGCCGGCGCAGAGATCACCTGTGGCAATGACTGGATCGAGCTGAATATGCATGGCAAGCGGCCGAAAGCCGTCAACCTGCGTACTGCGCCGTATCCGGCGTTCCCGACCGACATGCAGGCGCAGTTTATTGCGCTGAATGCGATTGCTGAGGGCACCGGCACGGTGATCGAAACCGTGTTCGAAAACCGCTTTATGCACGTGCACGAAATGATCCGCATGGGCGCGCACATTCAGGTCGAAGGCAACACCGCCATCGTTACTGGCGTTGAAGCCCTCAAGGGTGCGCCGGTTATGGCCACCGACTTGCGCGCTTCCGCCAGCCTGGTGATCTCTGCGCTGGCGGCCGAAGGTGACACGCTGATCGACCGCATCTACCACATCGACCGTGGTTACGAGTGCATCGAGGAAAAACTGCAGATGCTTGGCGCCAAAATCCGCCGTGTACCGGGTTGATGCCATGCTGACCATTGCCCTTTCCAAAGGCCGGATTCTCGATGACACCCTGCCGCTGCTGGCGGCGGCGGGGATCGAGCCGACTGAAAATCCGGATAAAAGTCGCAAGCTGATTATCCCCACCACGCTGGACGATGTGCGGTTGTTGATCGTGCGTGCCACCGACGTGCCGACCTATGTCGAGCATGGCGCGGCAGATCTTGGCGTGGCGGGCAAAGACGTGCTGATGGAGTACGGCGGTCAGGGGCTTTATGAGCCGCTGGACCTGCGCATTGCCCGCTGCAAGCTGATGACCGCCGGTGCTGTCGGCGCGCCTGAGCCTAAAGGTCGGCTGCGCGTGGCCACCAAGTTCGTCAACGTGGCCAAGCGCTATTACGCCGAGCAGGGTCGTCAGGTCGATATCATCAAGCTGTATGGCTCGATGGAGTTGGCACCGCTGGTGGGGCTGGCCGACAAGATTATTGATGTGGTCGACACCGGCAACACCCTGCGCGCCAATGGCCTGGAAGCCCAGGAATTGATTGCTCACATCAGCTCACGTCTGGTGGTTAACAAGGCCTCGATGAAAATGCAGCACGCGCGCATTCAAGCGTTGATCGACACCCTGCGCGCTGCTGTCGAAGCGCGACACCCTCGCTAATCCCTACCATGCGGCAATTCGCCGCGTAACCGCCAAGGACGGCGGAAATGCCGGAATCGCAGGAGCATGTTCCCGGCCCTATCCGCGTTATAGCCAAAATTCTCAGGTGCCCGCGCGGAGCGGTTGGTACTCTACGGGCGCTTGAGCATTTGCCAATTTAAGAGGCCCGCTATGACCGCTCCTATCGCTATCCGCCGACTCAATGCCGCTGACCAGGATTTTGCCCAGCATCTGGATCATCTGCTGAGCTGGGAAAGTGTCTCGGACGATGCGGTCAACCAGCGTGTGCTGGATATCATCAAGGCTGTACGCGAGCGTGGCGACGCTGCCCTGGTCGAATTTACCAAGCAGTTCGATGGCCTCGACGTCGTCAGCATGGCCGATTTGATCCTGCCCCGTGAGCGTCTCGAACTCGCGTTGACTCGTATCACTCCTGAGCAGCGCAGCGCCCTGGAGACGGCCGCCGAGCGCGTTCGCAGTTACCACGAGCGGCAGAAACAGGACTCCTGGAGCTACACCGAAGCCGATGGCACGGTGCTGGGGCAGAAGGTCACGCCGCTGGATCGCGCGGGTTTGTATGTGCCGGGTGGCAAAGCCTCGTACCCATCCTCGGTGTTGATGAACGCCATCCCGGCCAAAGTTGCCGGTGTGCCGGAGGTGGTGATGGTGGTGCCGACCCCGCGTGGCGAGATCAATGAGTTGGTGTTGGCCGCCGCCTGCATTGCCGGCGTCGACCGGGTATTCACCATCGGTGGCGCCCAGGCCGTGGCCGCGCTGGCCTATGGCACCGAAAGCGTGCCGCCGGTGGACAAGATCGTTGGTCCGGGCAACATCTATGTCGCCACCGCCAAGCGCCACGTGTTCGGCAAGGTCGGCATCGACATGATCGCCGGGCCGTCGGAGATTCTCGTGGTGTGTGACGGCCAGACTGACCCGGACTGGATCGCCATGGACCTGTTCTCCCAAGCCGAACACGATGAAGACGCGCAGTCGATTCTGGTCAGCCCGGATGCCGCCTTCCTTGATCGCGTGGCCGAAAGCATCGCCAAACTGCTGCCGACCTTGGAGCGCGAGACGATTGCACGCACCTCCCTGGAAGGTCGCGGTGCATTGATTCAAGTAGCCGATATGGCCCAAGCGATTGAAGTGGCCAACCGTATTGCCCCAGAGCACTTGGAATTATCGGTGGCAAACCCCGATGAGTACCTGCCGTTGATCCGCCACGCCGGGGCCATTTTTATGGGCCGTTACACTGCGGAAGCACTGGGTGATTACTGCGCCGGCCCCAACCACGTGCTGCCAACCTCCGGCACCGCACGCTATTCCTCGCCGCTGGGGGTGTATGACTTCCAGAAACGTTCGTCGATCATCCATTGCTCGGCTGAAGGAGCGTCGGAATTGGGCAAGGTCGCCAGCGTGCTGGCCCGTGGCGAGTCGCTGACCGCCCATGCCCGCAGCGCCGAGTACCGCATCAAGCCTTAAGGCGAATACCGAACCTGTAGGAGCCAGCTTGCTGGCGATCCGCGCCTAAAAGCATCGCCAGCAAGCTGGCTCCTACGCAAAGCAGATCGAACCACATTCGAGGAGAGAAGGGCAGATGAGCAAATTCTGGAGCCCCTTCGTTAAAGACCTGGTGCCTTATGTGCCGGGTGAGCAGCCGAAACTGGCCAAGCTGGTCAAGCTCAACACCAACGAGAACCCTTATGGCCCTTCGCCTAAAGCGATTGCTGCCATGCAGGCCGAGGTGAATGACAACCTGCGCCTGTACCCGGACCCTAATAGCGACCGCTTAAAGCAAGCTGTCGCCGATTATTACGGCGTGCAGACCGCTCAGGTGTTTGTCGGCAACGGTTCCGATGAGGTGCTGGCGCATGCCTTCCACGGCCTGTTCCAGCAAAGCCAACCGCTGTTATTCCCCGATATCAGCTACAGCTTTTATCCGGTTTACTGCGGGCTGTATGGCATCGACTTTGTGCAGGTGCCGTTGGATGAGCAGTTCAAGATTCGTGTCGAGGACTATGCGCGGCCCAATGGCGGCATCATCTTCCCTAACCCCAATGCGCCCACTGGTTGTGCGCTGGCGCTGGATGCGATCGAACGTTTGCTCAAGGCCAACCCCGACACGGTGGTATTGGTCGATGAGGCTTATATCGACTTCGGCGGTGCAACGGCTATCAGCCTGGTGGATCAATACCCCAATCTGCTGGTCAGCCAAACCCTTTCTAAGTCGCGCTCCTTGGCGGGGCTGCGGGTCGGTATTGCGGTTGGTCATCCGGACCTGATCGAGGCGCTGGAGCGCATCAAGAACAGCTTCAACTCCTACCCGTTGGACCGCATGGCGATTGCCGGTGCGGCGGCGGCGTTTGAGGATAAGGCCTACTTCGAGCAGACCTGCCAGCGCGTGATCGACAGCCGCGATGCGGTGGTGGCTGGGCTGGAGGGGTTAGGCTTTGAGGTGTTGCCGTCGGCGGCGAACTTTGTTTTCGCTCGCCATCCCAGCAAAGATGCCGCGACGCTGGCCGCCGGGTTGCGTGAGCAGGGCGTGATCGTGCGGCACTTCAAGCAACAGCGCATCGCCCAGTTCCTGCGTATCACCATCGGCACGCCGGAGCAGAATCAGGCGCTGCTGGATGCCCTTCAAGGGCTTTGAGTCAGGCGTTAGCCCATAAAAAACCGCAGCCTTGGCTGCGGTTTTTTTATGGTGTGGCGCTGCCGTTGGCTGGTGGGCGGACGCCAATTGCTGCCGTCAACTGCATGGTTTGGCCGGCGCGCATGATCTCAATGCGGATCTGCTGGCCGGGCTTGGCGCGGGCCACCTGATTCATCGAACTGCGCCCGTCGCTGGCCGACTGGCCGTCAATACGCAGGATCAGATCGCCCGGCTGCAAGCCGGCTTTCTGCGCTGGGCCGCCGCGGTAGATACCGGCTACCACGATGCCGGGGCGGCCTTCCAGGCCAAAGGATTCGGCCAGCTCCGGCGTCAGCGGCTGCACCTCGATTCCCAGCCAGCCGCGGATTACCTGACCATGCTCGATGATTGCCCGCATGACTTCCAGGGCCAGCTTGGTTGGAATGGCAAAGCCAATCCCTTGCGAGCCGCCGGATTTTGAGAATATCGCGGTATTGATACCCACCAGGTTGCCGTAGGCATCCACCAGCGCGCCCCCCGAGTTGCCGGGGTTGATCGCCGCGTCGGTCTGGATGAAGTCCTCGTAGGTGTTAAGGCCCAGTTGGTTGCGCCCGGTGGCGCTGATAATGCCCATGGTTACGGTCTGGCCGACGCCGAATGGGTTGCCGATGGCCAGGCTGACATCACCGATGCGGATATTGTCCGAGCGGCCGAGAATGATGAATGGCAGATCCGGCAGGTCGATCTTGAGCACCGCGAGGTCGGTTTCCGGGTCGCTGCCAATGATGCGCGCCAGGGTTTCCCGGCCATCTTTGAGCGCCACGACGATCTGATCGGCACCGGCGACCACGTGGTTGTTGGTCAGCAGATAACCCTCGGGGCTCATGATCACCGCCGAGCCCAAGCTCGATTCCATGCGCCGCTGACGTGGCAGGTTGTCACCGAAGAACCTGCGAAACTGCGGGTCCTCGAACAACGGATGTGCGGGTTTACTGACGAACTTGGTGGTGTACAGGTTGGCCACAGCCGGCGAGGCAACATTCACCGCGTCGGCATAGGACACCGGCCCTTCCTGCATGCGCGTGTAGAACGGTGCCTGGCGCACGTGCACGTCTTGCCCCGGCAAGCCGACCCATTGCGGGAAGTACTGCATGACCAACAATGCTAGAAGTACGCCCACCAGCAGGGGCCAGCCGAAAAAACGCAGGGCCTTGAGCATCGATCCAATCCTGAGGGTTGCGAGGGGCAGGTGCGCCCCTTAAGGTTCGCCATTATAGAGAGGCTGCTGCGAATAAAGCAGCGCCTTGCCACCGCCCAAAAGGAAACACCGATGGCCATTGCCCTGGCGACCCTCGTAGAAGAAGCCGACCGCTACCTCAATGCGGCGCGCATCAGTGATTACTGCCCCAACGGCCTGCAGGTTGAAGGTCGGCCTCAGGTGCGCCGGATTGTCAGCGGTGTAACGGCCAGTCAGGCGCTGGTCGATGCGGCGGTCGAGGCCGAAGCCGATGTGTTGCTGGTGCACCACGGTTACTTCTGGAAAGGCGAAAACCCCTGCATTACCGGGATGAAACGCCGCCGTCTGCAAACCCTGCTGGCCAACGACATCAGCCTGTTGGCCTATCACCTGCCGCTGGATGTGCACCCTGAGGTGGGTAACAACGTGCAGTTGGCTGCGCAACTCGGTATCACCGTTGAGGGCCCGTTGGAGCCGGAAAACTCGCGCAGCGTCGGCTTGGTTGGTTCATTGAGTCAGGCCATGAGCCCGCGTGATTTCGCCCGCCATGTGCAACAGGTAGTGGGGCGCGAGCCGCTGCTGGTCGAAGGCGCAGGGATAATTCGCCGGGTTGGCTGGTGCACCGGCGGTGGCCAGGGCTATATCGATCAGGCGATTGCGGCTGGCGTCGACCTGTACCTGACCGGCGAGGCCTCGGAGCAAACCTTCCACAGCGCCCAGGAAAACGCCATCAGCTTTATCGCCGCCGGGCATCACGCCACTGAACGTTATGGGGTGCAGGCGTTGGGTAACTACTTGGCGCGCCGATTTGCTATTGAGCACCTGTTTATTGATTGCCCTAACCCGATTTAAAGCCCGTGAGTTGCCATTCGGCGGCTATAAAGCTAGATCTTTTCGATCTAACCGCTCTCCTGATTAGAAGAAGGGGCTGTGCTAGAGTGCGCCCTCGTCCACGGCCCGTCGGCCCAAACACCTCGAAAACCGTGAGTAGCCATGCTCGATAAATTGACCCACCTGAAGCAGCTTGAGGCGGAAAGTATCCACATCATTCGTGAAGTGGCCGCCGAGTTCGACAACCCGGTAATGCTCTATTCCATTGGTAAAGACTCTGCCGTGATGCTGCACCTGGCACGCAAGGCGTTCTTTCCTGGCAAATTGCCGTTCCCGGTGCTGCATGTCGACACCCGCTGGAAGTTTCAGGAGATGTACCGTTTCCGCGAGAAAATGGTCAACGAGTATGGCCTGGACCTGATCACCCACATCAACCCGGATGGTGTGGCGCAGAACATGAACCCCTTCACCTACGGCAGTGCCAAGCATACCGACGTGATGAAGACCGAAGGGCTCAAGCAAGCGCTGAATCAATACGGCTTTGATGCCGCCTTCGGTGGCGCGCGCCGTGACGAAGAAAAGTCCCGCGCCAAAGAGCGCGTGTACTCCTTCCGCGACAGCAACCACCGCTGGGACCCGAAAAACCAGCGCCCCGAGTTGTGGAATGTCTACAACGGCAAGGTCAAAAAGGGCGAGTCGATCCGTGTCTTCCCGCTGTCCAACTGGACCGAGCTGGACATCTGGCAGTACATCTATCTGGAGCAAATCCCGATCGTACCGCTGTACTTCGCCGCTGAGCGCGAGGTGATCGAGAAAAACGGCACGCTGATCATGATCGACGACGAGCGCATCCTTGAGCACCTCTCGGACGAAGAAAAAGCCAGCATCACCAAGAAAATGGTGCGCTTCCGCACGCTTGGCTGCTACCCGCTGACCGGCGCGGTGGAGTCCACGGCCACCAGCTTGACCGACATCATTCAAGAAATGCTGCTGACTCGCACGTCCGAGCGTCAGGGCCGCGTGATCGACCACGATGCCGCTGGGTCGATGGAAGAGAAAAAACGTCAGGGGTACTTTTAAGATGTCGCACCAATCCGATCTGATCAGCGAAGACATCCTCGCTTACCTGGCCCAGCACGAGCGTAAAGAGCTGCTGCGCTTCCTTACCTGCGGCAACGTCGATGACGGTAAGAGCACCTTGATTGGTCGTCTGCTGCATGACTCCAAGATGATCTACGAAGACCATCTGGAAGCCATCAGCAAAGACTCGAAAAAAGTCGGCACCACTGGTGAAGATATCGACTTGGCGCTGCTGGTCGATGGCCTGCAGGCTGAGCGCGAGCAGGGCATCACCATCGATGTGGCGTACCGCTATTTCAGCACCGCCAAGCGCAAGTTCATCATCGCCGACACCCCCGGCCATGAGCAGTACACGCGCAACATGGCCACCGGCGCATCTAACTGCGATCTGGCGATCATCCTGATCGATGCCCGTTATGGCGTGCAGACCCAGACCAAGCGCCACAGCTTTATTGCCAGCCTGCTGGGCATCAAACACATTGTTGTGGCCATTAATAAAATGGACCTCAAGGGTTTTGATCAAGGCGTATTCGAGCAGATCAAGGCTGATTACCTGAAGTTCGCCGAAGGCATCGCGCTCAAACCAAGCTCGCTGCATTTCGTGCCGATGTCGGCGTTGAAGGGCGACAACGTGGTCAACAAGAGCGAGCAGTCGCCTTGGTACACCGGCCAGTCGCTGATGGAAATTCTCGAAACCGTGGAAGTGGCCGGTGACCGCAACTTCACCGATCTGCGTTTTCCGGTGCAGTACGTCAACCGTCCTAACCTGAACTTCCGTGGTTTTGCCGGCACCCTGGCCAGTGGCATCGTGCGTAAAGGTGATGAAATCATCGCTTTGCCATCGGGCAAAGGCAGCAAGGTCAAATCCATCGTCACCTTTGAGGGTGAACTGGAGCAGGCGGGTCCTGGTCAGGCAATTACCATCACCCTGGAAGATGAAATCGACGTCTCCCGTGGCGACATGCTGGTGCATGCTGAAAGCCGTCCGCAGGTGGTCGACAGCGTCGACGCCATGCTGGTGTGGATGGCTGAAGAACCGATGCTGCCGGGCAAGAAATACGACATCAAGCGTGCGACCAGTTATGTGCCGGGTTCGATTGCCAGCATCACCCACCGCGTCGATGTAAACACCCTGGAAGAGGGTGCGGCGAGCAGCCTGCAGCTTAATGAAATCGGCCGGGTGCGTATTGCGCTGGATACCCCGATTGCCTTGGACGGCTACGCACACAACCGCACCACCGGCTCCTTTATCGTTATCGACCGTCTGACTAACGGCACGGTCGGTGCGGGCATGATCATCGCTGAGCCGGTGAGCGCGCAGGGCATAACGGGGCACCACGGTAAGTTGGCGCATGTGTCCACCGAAGAGCGTGCGATGCGCTTTGGTCAGCAGCCAGCGACGGTGTTGTTCAGCGGCTTGTCCGGCGCGGGCAAGAGCACCCTGGCCTATGCCGTTGAGCGCAAGCTGTTTGATATGGGCCGCGCGGTGTATGTGCTCGATGGGCAGAACCTGCGTCACGACCTGAACAAAGGCTTGCCGCAAGATCGCGCCGGGCGTACCGAAAACTGGCGTCGCGCCGCGCATGTTGCGCGTCAGTTCAATGAAGCCGGTTTGCTGACCTTGGCCGCCTTTGTTGCGCCGGATGCCGAAGGCCGCGAGCAGGCCAAGACGCTGATCGGTACCGAGCGCCTGATCACCGTGTACGTGCAAGCGTCCCCGCAAGTCTGCGCCGAACGTGACCCGCAAGGCCTTTACGCCGCCGGTGGCGACAACATTCCGGGCGAGTCCTTCCCATACGACATTCCGCTGAATGCCGATCTGGTGATCGACACGCAGGCGCTGTCGGTGGAAGAGGGCGTCAAGCAGGTGTTGGCCTTGCTGCGTGAGCGTGGCGCGATTTAAGACCCTGTTTACGATCAGCTGCGCGTCGGTCCTGCGGCGTTAAAAACAGGCTCGGCAAGCCGCGCGCGGCTAACGCGCGTTGGCGCGACCCGAAGGGCGAGTGAAGCGAGTAATGCTCATGTACAAAAGTACATTTTGCTTGATTCGCTGCGCTCACCCTTCGGGCCAGCCTTTGGCTGTTACTTCGCTGCGCTACGTTTCTCGCCTGTTTTGACCAGCCGAAGGCTGTTACTACGTAGCGCCTAGCAGGACTCTAGCTCGCAAGCTCGTAAGCAGGTTTTAGTCGGACTTGTTTCACAATAAAAAAGCCCCGCCTAGGTTCTGTTGACGTAAGCCACCGGCTAGAATCTGGCTTTTGCCATGACCGACAGAAGCCAGTTAAGCGATACCGAGTGGGCTCATATACAAAGCCTGCTGAGTGCCACAAAGGGGATACGGCTACTGAACGCACCCAGTTGT